>JBBAEW010000070.1:0-10393 GCA_041655695.1 Saccharofermentanales bacterium | reverse complement strand
TAATTACTGCTAAACAAATTGAAATGTTAAGGAATGAACTTTATCAGATAATATCAGATAAAACTGGTCAACCTTATGAAAAAGTGGAAAGGGATTGTGATAGAGATTACTGGATGACATCTATTGAGGCAAAGGATTATGGTGCCATCGATAAGATCATTGGATTAGAATAAATTTAAAAACCTCAACATTTGTTGAGGTTTTTTTATATAAACATTTTATATTTTAATCTATATAAATTAAAAATATTTTTATTTAATGATTTGTATATATGAATACGATGGATTAGATGTAAAATTTAATATTTCAATGGGAAATATGACATTAACACAAAATAATAATTATCAAATATTTACAAATAATATACGATTAAAGGTAGGTAATAATCAATATGTTATAAATAAATTATATGAAATATATTTAACTATGTCCAATAATACTAAAATTAGTAATACTAAAAAACCATCAAAGTTAATAATATATGATAATACATGTATGGTTTTTTATAACGCTATTATTGAAGAAATGACAATTGATTTTAATTCACATTCATCATATAATGATATAGACATGAATATAATATATGATTGGGCTGAAAGTATCGATTATGATTTATTGATGAGAAAAGAAAAAATTGAAAAATTATTAAATAGAATGTCTAAGTTAGAAGATATTTAAAAAATCCAACTACCATTTTTAAAACATATGATAAAATAATTGCACCAACTACAAATTTAATAGTATAATCTACGTAAATAGGATAATCTGCAACAATACCAGGATACATACCAATTATAAGTATGATTAATCCTAATCTTTTTAACCATACGTTTTCACTGAAAAATTTAGGTGTTTCTGTATTTTTATCCATAACCTTAGATTTTATGTTACAAATATACAATATATTTTTTAAATATCCAATTTTTTAAGTCTATAATCGGCAAAAAAGTCAATAATTGGAATTAATTTATTATCAAATTCGTCAATTAATTGTTTTCTTAATTCTTGAATTTCTTCTCTATTATATAATTTGGAAAAATAATTATCATAAATATGATAGTATAATGCCCAATATCTTATATCATCATTTTTAACGAATTCATTAATAAATTGTTTATATGTTTTCATCTTTCTTTAAATAGTTTTTATATCTTTCTAATAAGTATTTTGGTAGTGATTTTTTAACTCTTTTGTCATTTAGTAATAATTCTACAACATCTTTATGCTTACAATAATATGCAACCTGTATAGCAACATTATTTAAATCTGATGGATTAACCCCATTAAGACTTAATAATATTTTAACTATGGTATAATGACCACCTGCTGATGCATATCTTATAGGAAAATTATCTTGATATGCAGGATTTGCTCCTTCATCTAATGATTGTTTAAATAACCAAAGAATACCATATTCACAAGCATGTTGTAATTTTTCTTGTGGTGATAATTTTTCAATTGTTTTTAATATATCATCTTCACTTTTAGGTTTTAGAAGATGTTTAATGGATTCATTTGATTTCATTTTTCTTTCCATATCTTTAAATAATGATTTATAACCATGTTCCAATTCTATTCTAATTTTATATCTATCATCCGGTTCTAATTTATCAACAACTCTTTTATCTTTTAATAATTCTTTAACTACAGTTAAATGATTATTTCTTAATGCATATTTAATAGCGGCATTATTATAATCTGATGGATCAACTCTTTTATCATTCATTAATACTTTAACAGCATCTAAATGTCCATTTTCTGCAGCGTATGCGATTGGTAAATTATTATGAACTACTGGATTAACTCTATCATCCTTTAATAACATTTCTATAATATCAGGATATCCATTTTGTGATGCGAATTTTATTAACATTTGATTATCTTTACTTGTGTTTACACCATCTAATATAGACTGTTTGATTAAAATAGGTATATTATGCCTTGTGCCTTTATATAACTTTTCATCTGTTGTTAAATCTTTACATATTTCTAATATTTCATCATCACTAAATAAGTGATTTAATTTAAATCTAAAAATCCTATCTAGTCTATTTGATGAATTTGAGTTCATTATAGAATTTTTTATATCATCTTCACTTTTAGGTTTTAAAAGATGTTTTATGGATTCGTTATATGTTTTTAAATGTTTCATACATCAATATATTGTTTTTCGATGGGATCATATTGTCTAGCCTTTATATTATATTTATTTAATAAATTTATCAATTCATCTATATTAGGACATATATAATATAGATGATTATCTCTTCTTAAATTAACACTTAAAAGTATATATTTACCATAATTATTTATTTTCCACCCATTAATATGATTTATATATAATGAATATGTTTCATCATATAGATAATAACTTCTTTTACCTTTTAAATGGCGATTTATATTACTATTTATTTTTTCCTTTTCTCTTATGTTAAAAAGTAAATAACTACTATGTGATAACTTATTAAATTCATCAATTGAAATTTGCGTCGTTTTTACATCGTCTTTTGTCATATTATATAACCAATCAATATCATTTATTAAAGATATTAAATATTTTTCAGTGTTTGATTTATATTTAATTGAATTTAAAACATCTTCTTTACTTTTAGGTTTTAGAAGATGTTTAATTGATTCATTGATATTTTTTTTATTATACAAATATGATAAAATATCTGTATTATCGGCATATTTAATACATTCGTCAATATCTATATTTTCAATATGTTCGCTATCAAATATTAGTTTCATTAATTCAAAATTATTATTTTGAATAGCAGAATATAAATTATGTGATTGAAATTTTAAATTCCAATGTTTAATTAAATAATTAATAATGTTAATACTATTATAATTAATCGCTATATTAAATATATAACCTAAATCCCTATTAGAATCTAAATCACATTCTTTGATAATTTCGTCAATTAACCATACTAAATCATATTGAGCAGCCATCACTTTTTTACCTTGTGGAGTATAAGTTTTTCTCATAATTTTTCTAATATCATCTTCAGTTTTATTATTTTTCAAAAGATGTCTTATAGATTCATATAAATGACCCACTTCATTCTCATAGAAATCTATCTCATAATTTTCTAACTTATCTGTAACTCTCCTATCCCTTAATAAAATATCAACTATTTTATGTTGTTTATTATTATATGCAATCCTTATTAAAATATTATTATATGTAGATGGATCAAAATCAGTATTATCTATAATGTATTTTATTATATCATAATATCCATTTTTTACTGATATTGATATAGGGTGATCTGATACTATTTTATTCCTTTCACCTCTTATTACCATATGAAATGGTAATTCAGGTTTTTCACCTTCATCTATTGACTGTTTAACTAATGATAATATATTTAATTTACAACCGTAATTAAATTTACTGTAAGATGGTAAATTTTTAATTATTTCATCATATTGAAGTATCTTTTTTAAATACTCTTTATTATGATTGATCCTTTCTATTATTATTTCTGGATGTCTTATATTTTTAAATCTATTATCTTTTAATAAATAATCAATTATATGAAAATGTCCATTTGATAAAGCTGATGATATAACATTTGTAATGTCACTATTATTATTAATTTTAAAATTTTCATGATTTAACAATAATTTAACAATTTCTAAATTACCTGAACTTGATGATTTTATAAGGCTTTTGTTTCCTGTGAAAGAAGGATTCGATATTACATTGTTTAAAAAATACTTAACAATATCTATATTGTTATTAGAACAAGCTAAACTAAATGAATAATTAATGATTTCATCATCAATTTTAGAAGTATCTTTTGACAATGTTAAAAAAGATGTCGGTTTTAATGCTTTTTTAATTAGTGAAATCATATTATATTCACTTCCAATTTTTAATAATTCAGATTTAGGTATATTTTTTGACAATTTTAATATCTCTTCTTCGGTAAATAAATTTATTAATTGATATCTTAATATCCTTTCTAATTTTGTTTTATTATCAGATTTTGAATTTAATATATCTTTTCTTATTTCTTCTTTATTTTTAGGTTTTAGAAGATATTTAATGGATTCGTTATAAATATGATTATATGGTTTTAAATATTTCATTTATCAATAAATTGTTTTTTGATATGATTATATTCTCTAGCTTCGATATTATTTATTTTTAATAATTTTATTAATTCGTCTAAATTAGGACAGAAATATAATAAAACTGTACCATTTTCATCACGATAATTAAGCCTAACTAAAATAAACTTATCATATTTATTTACTATCCATTCCTGTTTATGATTTATATATAAACTAGATATATCATTATATGTATAATATTTTCTTTCTTTTTTGTCATTTGTTTCTATATTATTATTTATAATAGTCTTTTCTTCATATGTAAAACTTCTTACACTAAAATATAATAAACGATCATATTGTTCATATGTTATTTGGGTTGTTTTTAATTCATCAACATTAATAAATTCAGATAACCAATTCATATCATATATTAAAGATAATATATATTTATTTGTATCTGGTTTTTCTTTTATAGATTTTAAAATATCTCCTTCATTTTTAGGTTTTAAAAGATGTTTAATAGATTCATTATATGTTTTAATATGTTTCATTTATAATGTAATTCTTTTTGTTCTCATATGAATTGGTTTTAATTCGTGACTTTTTCTATATGGTTCAGTGTATTTAACATCTTTAAATTTAGATGTATTTGATACCATTATAGATAATTTCCTTTCAATTCTATCAAACATTAAATTATATTTATCGTCACCTAATTCATTTTTAATATCATTTAAGGGTTTAGATAAAATATCTATATTTAACTTCTGTTGTTCTATTAATGTCATTAAAACGTTTATAAATGGTATTAATAAAGACGTATTCGATAACATATCATAAATATTATTTATTACTATATCGTATTTTGATGCAACAACCTTAAATATATTCTTTATAGTAGTAAACTTATTAACTAGATCATCTATATCTTTTTGATTTATATTATATTGTGATAATAATTCGAATAATTTTTCAACTTTTTCTTTACTTTCCCTTGTTAATATCGATATTACTGTTATTGTCATTAACATTACTTCCTTATCAGAAAAATTAGTTAATAATTTAGATAGTTCATATAGATTAGCAACCGACAATTTATATTTTGATGCATAATATAATTTACCTACTTTATTATCTATTCTACTATATTCCCAATTATACTTAGATATATTTAGACTTTCGTTTATATTTTCATCATCTTTTTTCGATATATAAAATGATAATTCATCATCCATTTTTAATCTATTTATAACTCTATCGTCATTTAAAAGTATTTTAACAATTTTATTATGTTTATTTTGATCTGCTTTTTTTAATGCCCTATTATGTTTATCAGATGGATCAACTCTATCATCTTTTAATAATAGTTTTACCAAATCTCCATACCCATACATTGCAGCAGATATAATAGGACTATTTCTATCTGTAGAAGGATCAACTGAATCAAAAGTTAATAAATATTTAACGATTTCTATATTACCATGTTCACATGCGATTTCTAATGGTTCATTTCTACTGATTGATGGATCAACTCCGTCTTTTTCTATTGCATCTTTAACAACTGATAATAACCCATATGTACACCCCTTATATAATTTATCTTTGGGTGGTAGTTTATTTATAATTTTTAATATATTATCTTCATCTCTTGGTTTTAAATAATGTTTTATGGATTCATTACAAAAGTTATATTGTTTCCTATATGTTTTTAAATATTTCATAAACTTTTTATTTTTTTTATAAATAAGGTTTTAAGTAATCTTCCATTTCATTTATGTATTCAAATGTATCATAATCTTCTATTTCTTTAAGATTTTCATCTAATATAATAATTGTATCTATATCATTATCCTGAATAAGAATATGGTATTGTGTATCTTCAACTTGGAAATCAAACCACTTTCCCATTTCACTTATTTCAGGTGATTTAGATTCAAACTCTTCTAATTCTTTTTCAGTAAATAAATCATATAAATCATGTTTTTCTATATAAACATATTTTTTATAGTCTGGTAAACTATAAACTATATCTTTCATTTCATCTTTACTTTTACCTTTTAAGATATGTTTTATTGACTCGTTATAAAACTTACTTTGTTTATTATATGTTTTTAGATATTTCATAAAATTTATAAATTTTAAATATATATATAAAAATTATAAATTAAAATATTTGTTATTTAACTTTTTATTTTTTATCTTTGTAATTAAATACGCTAAAAAATTATGATATATTTTATAAGTGATAATCATTGGGGTCATAAGTCTGTTATTCATATGCAAAATAGACCATTTATCAATATTATGGATATGAATAATTCGATGATAGAATCATGGAATTCAGTAGTTAAACCTTATGATGAAGTATATTATTTAGGTGATTTATCATATAAAATGAACGGCAATACACTTTCAATGATACTTAATAAGTTAAATGGTAAAATATATCTTATTAGAGGTAATCACGACAAAGATAGAGTAATAAATAAATGTATTAATAGATTTGAATGGATAAAAGATTATTATACATTTAATTATGAATATAATGATAAGAATTATAAATTTGTTCTTTTTCATTATCCCATATGGTCATGGGATGGAATGTGGAGAGGAACTATTCATATTTGTGGACATACTCACGATAATTCAAAACACTATTTTGAAAACCATCCAGGTAGGATTGTTAATGTTTCTTGTGAAATGATAAATTACAAACCTATTTCTATTATAGATATAATAAATATTATGAAAGAAAAAAATGTAATTCACCCATAAAAAAATTAATGTTAAATTATTAAAAAAAATTTTTTAGTTAAATTTTAAGTTATATCTTTGTATTAAATAATAAAATCAATAATATCTTAATTTGAAAAAATATGAAAAGAGAGTGTATCACAATTTATGCATCACAAAGATTAATTGAACTATTAAGTAAAATTAATCACAGAATATCTAATGCAATAATTAGCGAAATTAGAAATTATAATTGTTATCCTATATCATATTTGGATATTGGTGATTCTAATGACACAATATCATTTATTTATTCTAATAAAGTTAGAGAATTACAAAGAGATTATGATTATAAGTATACTGAAATGGTATGGAAGGATAAAAGATCAGAAATGAAAGTTGGTAAAATAATAAAACTTTTATTCGGTAATTCGTTTCCTATCAATAATCCAAAAGGTGTTGATTTACCTAGTAAACCAATTGACATCGAAACATTTGTAAACATGTTTAAAGCAGAACGTGAAAAAAATGAAAATTATGATAGATTTGATATAGTATCAGGTGAAGATATTATATATTGGTATAACGCTAAACATTATACAAGATTTACTAATTGTGACACACCACTTGGTAAATCATGTCTTAGATATGATGAATCTGCTAAATTATTAACGATGTATGTTAATAATCCTGATAAAGTAAGAATGTTAATTCTTAAAGATGATGAGAATAAATTGAGAGCAAGAGCTTTACTTTGGAATCTAGATTTACCAGAAGGCAGAGTGTATATGGATAGAGTTTATTCCGTTAATGATTTTGATATAGAACTTTTTAAAGACCAAGCTCGTAAAAATGGATGGTTACATAAAGAAAGACAAACATACGGTTGGAATAATGTAATTGTTGATACTAGAAATGATTCATTATATACGCCAAATAATTTCATTATGAATGTTAAATTAAACGGTAAAAAATATAATTATTACCCATATCTTGATACATTATCAATTTATAATACAGAAACATGTATATTATCAAACGATGGTAAATTATTGAAAAAATCACCCCATATTAATTTAATTGATCCAGGTGGTAGTTATATATCCGAAGTAGATGATAGACCAAGACGATATAGTAGATATTATGATGATGATATATTAGAAGATGGTGCCGTTTATTGTCAAATAGATGATGACTGGGTATATGAATCGGATTCTGTTTATGTTTATAATACAGGTGGACTAAGAGCTATAAAGCATTCAGATAATATTGTTAAATCTAACATATTAGGAAAAACTAAGCATTTTTTGAAAGAACAATGTTTATATTCAGAATATTTAAATACTTATGTTTTTTGTGATAGTGTAAAATATGCATATTCTGATAATTCTAAAAAAAATAAAATAATTATACACCAAAAATATATTGGTAAAGGATTTAAAATTGATGATGATGGTGATATCGTGATTGATGAAGAATATACAACAAAAAAAATTAAAAAATTGGATAAAAATGTAGATAATTATTCAAATGGTAGATATTATATAAATCAGAGAGAACCACTAAATTATTCTCGTTTATGGGAAATAGAAGACCAATCAGATGTTTATAGATTAATATCTAATATTGATGATTGGGGTGATTTAAGTAATGATGATTAAATAATATCTAAAAATATATTTAAATAGTTAAACATTCCAAAGAAATAAGAATATAATATATTCTTTGGAATGTTTAATTTAAAAATTAATTTTTTTTATGAATAAAAATAATAGATTGTCTATTGAATTTGAAAAAATAACAGGTCAAAAATTTGAAACATTTTATAACAAACACAAACCTAAATTAGTATGGTATTTAACTAGATACACAAAAGACCAAGAATCAGCAGAAGATTTCGCGGATGATGCATTTACACAAGCACTATTAAAAATAAATAACTATAACAGTGAAAAATCACAGGTGCATACATGGATATATAAAATAGCAGAAAACTTAGTAAAAAAAGATTTTAAAGATAAAAAAAGAATGGCAGTAGTATCATTGGATAAAGATAACAGTGATACAAATTTAAACTTAATCAATATTATACCAAATACTGATACTAATGATGATTATAATATTGAACAAGATAAAGTAATTTTAAAGAAAGCAGAAATAGTAAAAGATATTATATTAAAATTACCAGATAAATACAAAAAGGTAATGGTTTTAAGAGAATTAGAAAATAGACCATATTTAGAAATATCTGAACTCTGTACTAAAGATATTAATATTGATATGGATAAAGGACAAATGGATATGCCAAATCCTCGTGAATTCTTAGATATATCATTAGAAAATAAAGGTGATGATTATTGTTTTATTAATTTTAAATACAATGAAAATGATGAATTACAGATGAAAATAGATCCTGGTAAATCATTCAAATTTGATAAAAGTGAAATTAATAATATAAACAGTATAAAATTAGATAATAAAAGTAAAATTGTTGGATTATATAGAACATATACTAACTTATCTACTATAAAATCTCAAATTAGTAAAGGTAGAAGTATTATACAGAATATGACAAAAAATAAATTTAAATATCTAGATGATAATGGTATATTATAGTTATATTTTTAATATATTTATAATCACCAACTTATAATAAATATATGAAATACTAAATTATAAATATATATAAACATCTTTTATTATTTCATATTTATAATTTTTTGGTGAAATAATTAAAAAATAATTTATAATATGAACATTGAAACTATTAAAAGTGAAGTTTATAAAAATGAAAAAAACAAATTAATAAGAAGAATATTAATATTTAACTCGTTGTTCTTGATATTTTTATCTATTTTTTTATCTGCTAATCCAATCCACCCAAATGAAACAGAAATAATTGAATCGGTTAAGTATGAACTAAACCATATCTATGATGATAATATAAAATTAAAAAATATTATAACCGATGATATAGAATCATTAAAAATAATAGACGATGATATTTATAAAAAGTTAAAAACATTAATATCTGATACTGTATATTTTGATATTAATAGATTTGGAAAAATAATAGATGAAAGAAAAATATCATATAATAAAATGGAATTAAATATTAATTCCATTTTAGATTCTATATACAATTTACCTACATTAACACCTATATCATCAAGTGATATGATAAGGATATCTAGTAAATTTGGTTACAGAAAACATCCTATAAGTAAAAAATGGACATTTCACGAAGGTATTGATATATCAGCAACTAAAAAAACTGAAGTATATTCAACATCTGATGGTATAATTGAAAATATTTATCTGTCAAATACTGGATATGGTAATAGAGTTATAATTAATCATAAAAATGGATATAAAACAGTATATGCACATCTTAATTCTATAACAGTTAAAAAAGGACAAATAGTTAAAAGAAATGATAAAATAGGATATGTTGGTAATACTGGTTCTTCTACAAATAATCATTTACATTATGAAATACTACTAAATAATAGACCAGTTGATCCATTAAACTATATTTATTCATATAATAAAAATCATTAATATTAAACTTATTAATATTTTTTTAATA
>JBBAEW010000069.1:0-10430 GCA_041655695.1 Saccharofermentanales bacterium | reverse complement strand
TGACAATGAGAAACCTTGATAATGCATATACAAATTTTTTCAGGGGTCAAGGGTTTCCAAAGTTTAAAAATAAACACACCAAACAATCATTTCAACTCCCTCAAGGAGTTAAACTAAGTGAAAATAAGAAACAAATTTTCATTCCAAAACTTAAAATGGTTGATATTGATTATCATCGAGAATTTAAAGGTGAAATAAAAACTATAACAGTATCTAAATCAGTGACTAATAAATATTATATTTCAATTTTAGTAGACAATAAAAAACCTTTACCTGAAAAGAAACCAATAAAACTAGAAACAACCGTTGGTATTGATTTGGGAATCAAAGATTTAGTAATAACTTCAGATGGAAAGAAATTCGAGAACCAAGATTTCTTTAAATCTAATTTAAGGTTGATAAGGATCGAGCAGCGTTCTTTAGCAAGAAAACAAAAAGGATCAAACCACTACAAAAAACAGAAACTAAAAGTTGCACTTTTACATGAACACATTAAAAACCAAAGACTTGACTATCTACATAAAATAAGTAAGTTTTTAGTAGATAATTATGACACAATTTGTATTGAAAATCTTGGTGTATCTAATATGTTGAAAAATAAAAATTTAAGTCGTGCAATTGGTGATATGGGTTGGTTTAAATTTAAATCTTTTCTAGAATATAAATGTGAATGGTATGGTAAAAACCTTTCAATCATTGGTAGGTTTGATCCATCTAGTAAAACATGTTCAAATTGTGGTTCAATAAATAAAAATTTAAAATTAAATGATAGAAATTGGATATGTCGAGTATGTGATTATCAACATGATAGAGATGTAAATGCTGCAATAAATATAAGAAATTTTGGGTTGAGGAACCAGCCCAGCGTCACTCAAAGTGAATGGTTGCATTGTGCTTGTGACGTAGAAACACAACAGTCTTTAGCTGGTGTGTAGTTCATATGCATTAGAAGATAATTATATTTCAGGTACATCTGGGTGTGAAAAAAAATTGGATTTTTTTAATTATGAAATATATGGTAACTGTGGTGGTTGGGATCATAAAGATAAATCAGAACTAAGGAAATTAAAAATTAAAAAATTAATAGGATGAAACAAATAACATTATGGATATGTAGTTATTGTGATACAACATCACGAGATAAATCTTATATGGAAAAACATGAATTAGAATGTAAATATAACCCAAGTAATAAAAGATGTCATTCGTGTAATCATTTTGTTGAACCAAATTTTAATATAGGTGCATTGGCATGTGGTAATTATAGTAGAAACAGGAGAATGAATCCATATTTTTATGACAATTCTGGTAAAGTTTGTAATGAATGGACACCAAATAGTTTAATATTAATAAGGGAGTTAAAAATTAAAAGATTAAAGATATTAAAAAATAAAACAAAAAAGAATGGGAAAATGTGGTTTTAAAGTTGTTTGTTTATATCCTGAAATAGAGGAATCTTGTACAAAACGTTTAAAAAAATATCATACCTATACAGTAATAAAGAACATTATGGTGGACTTAATAACAAAGGACAATATTATATTAATAATATTTGGTTTAGTAAATTGTGTTTTGTATCTTTGTACGAATTAAGAAAAGATAAAATTGAACATCTAAAAACTAAAATATGTTTATCTATAAAATAAATCAGAAATTAACCGATAATGGATTCTATAAGATACCAAAACAGTGTCTTAATGCTGAATTTTATAGATTTGAAGAAATGTTAAAAACCGATGATAAAAAACTTATAAAATCGGCATTAGTAAACTGGTTTTATGATAAATATAAAATGGATTTTGTAGTTGCACTAAATGGTATGGATTGTATTTATTTATCAACTGATTATCAAACCGATGAATTATATTTTATTAATTATGATGTATATAATGGTTATTTAATACACCATAAAAATTATGAAGAATATTTAAATTGTAATTTTATGGTGGATAGAGCTTTAAAAATTGATAAAGTTTTAAATCGTGATTAATAATATACTATATGATATTTTTATAAAAAAATCTATAACTGATGTTGATATTAAAAATCATATTTTTTTATCTACTGATGGTACAAATTTTCATAAATATGGTGATTTTTATACTATAATAGAGTTTAATTATAATAAATTAGTTTATATAATTGATTATAAATTAAAAGATGAATTAATGAATGAATTAAGTCCTAATGAATATGTTATCGAATTAGGAACTAATATACAAAAAGAAATAATAATTTTTGATGAATTATATCAAGATGATATTAAAACTATAATATGTCATCATATGGATGATTTTATTTCGGTTTATTTAAGTGATGGTGAAAATTCACACCATATAGATGGACCATCTGTTTATTATTATGAACTAGTAAATAAATCTTTTAGACTAATAAAACAAGAATATTATATAAGAGGTAAAAAATTTGAAAGTGAATTACAATTTAATAGATATAAAAAATTAAAAAAATTAAAAAATGGGAGGAAATAATTCATTCCCATTCCCATTTAAATCCTTGTGTAGTTTTTAATTCACCATTACAACACCTATATATTGTTTTAGTTAAAAATCCCTTCACCTTCAATTCTTTTGGTGTAAAAATACCTAATAAATTATTTTTTAAATCATACATTTTAATATTTTTATTTTTCAATAAATTGGAACCTTTTGACATTTTATTTTCATATTTATCAATTTTACTTAAAATATTTCCATTTTTAAAAAACCACATAAAATTATTAAATTTAAAATATAATATGTTATTATTATTATTATTTCGACAACATTTTAATACAGCACCACTACTATAACCTGATTTACTTATTTCACTGGACGAATCCCATATTTTAATAAAATTACCATCTAAATCATATTGTAATATGGGTTTGTATTTATCTATTATGTTTATTATATCAGTAATTTTTTCATTATTATAATATTTCCAAAAATAATTATCTAATTTTCTATGTCCTTTACTTTTACATACCCTATGTAAATTATTTGTTAAAATGTATGGATATTGGATAGATATATCAACTATATTATCCCATATTTTTAAAATTTTACCTTCGTTATTATACTGCACAATTTTACTTGTATTTCTTATCATATTAATTCTTTTATCTTTTGTATATAATGTACCGGATATACCATCACCCCCATCAGTTAAATTAGATAATGTACCTGTTCCTTTATCTAATCTACCTATAATATTTATTAGTATTTTTTCTAATCTAAATGCACTATGTTCTGTTATATTGTCATATAATTTAATAATTATTGGTTTTTTATTATTCTTAATAATATCATTTATAATATTTTGTTTATATCTATTTATTCTTCTTTTATTAATTTTTAAATGTTCCAAATATCTATTACCTTTACCTTTACCAATATAAAAAGGTTCATAATTAAAATTAAATTTACCAAAATTATATTTTCCACTTTTTAATGGATTTAAATAAACATATGTATAAAATTCAAACATTTTTTATTTTTATATATAAAAAACTTTAATTAATAATTTGATAGGTAAATTAAAATTATTATATTTGTGAAAATAAAATATTGACACATATGGGAGGAAATGCACTTAAACACACAATCACAGAACGCAAGACAACTGAAGAGTTTAACAGAATTGCAAATGAAATTATTCGAATTCTTAAAAAAGAATTGAGGACAGATATTCATATCGTTGAATGTTATCGTAAAAAACAAACACATGGAGATATGGATGTTCTTATTAAAATTGATCATGATCTACATAACCGTAATATTAATTTGGTGAATTTTATTAAAGAATACTTTAGTCCTAATGAAATTTATAACAATAATGGAGTTATATCATTTGATGTTGATCAATTTCAAATTGATTTTATTCCAGTCAAAGAAAGTCATTGGGAAGGAACTAAAGTGTGGACATCATTCGATCCAACTGGAAATCTAATGGGTAAAATTGCACACAAATTTGGATTAAAATATGCACCAGAAGGTCTATTATATCCATTTAGAAATTTTAATGGGAGATTATCACAAAATATATTTATTTCTGATGATAATTATAAAATCTTCGAATTCTTAGGATTTGATTATAATAGATATCTTAAAGGATTTGATACACTAGAAGAAATATTTGATTATGTTATTAATTCTAAATATTTTGATAGTGATATGTTTGATCTAAAAAATCTTAACCAAAAGGATAGAAAGAGAAACCGTAAAAGAAAAACATATAACCAATTTATTGAGTATATTAAAGTTAATAACATCAATAAAAAGTATGAATTTAAACACAAATATGAATATATTGTGGATATTGATAAATTCTTTACTGAATCTAAATTAATTCAAAAGTTAGAAGAATTAAAAATAAAGGATAGTATTAATCAAGAATCCAATAAGAAATTTAATGGTAGATTGGTTATGGAAAAATATCCTGATTTAAAAGGAAAAGAATTAGGTAATTTAATGTCAAACTTTATGAAAAGTTTTGATGATTTTAAAGAATATACTATTAATCATACTTCAGAACAAATCATGGAACAATTTGATGAATTTTATTATTATGGGTATAAAAAAGGGGATTAAATCCCCTTTTTTAATTTATTATTTTATTAATATCTAATACCATCATCAATTTATTATCTATTTCTATAATACCACCAATGTAATAGTTATCCATTTTATTTACAATGTTATTCGTATCTATATCAATAACCGATAAAACATCATCAACTATTATTGCAATATCTTTATTATTTTTTAATTTAACTATAATTGTATTTGATTTCGAATTATTATCATTTAAATTTAATATTTTGTGAATATCAAATAGTAGTATTGGTTTTCCTCTAAAATTAATCATCCCTATTATATCATTACTTAAACCAGGAACTTTATTAATATTTGGATAATTATCTATATTAATAACATAATTTGTATCCAACAAATATAAATTATCATTAATTTTTAAACTTAGATATGTCTTTTTCATTTTTTTAATTTAATTAATTTGTCACACATTATATATTCTTCTATCTCTATATAATATGATAAAACATCATCGAAAAATTCATTATGATTAAAACAAGGATGTTTATCATTGAATATTTCTTTACCGTGTATAATATTATTTAATTTTTCTTTGTATATTTCTATATCATTACAATCTAAGTTTTTATTTATATTTTCATTTTTTATATTTTCTGATATATTTTCATTATCATTTTCTATTAAAGATTTTTCCCAATTTTTAATTTCATATAATTTTTCTTTAAATGACATATTATCTTTATATTTAGATATAAAGTTTAATATATTATTCTGTAATTCTAAATTATCTTTATTTTCTAATATAATATTTTTACTTAAATTATGTCTATTTGATATGTTATAACCTCTTTGATTTGTACTTTTTTCATTTTTAATAATATCTTTAACATTTTTATTATTTTCTTTAATTATTTCTAAATTAGATTTAAACCTAATTCTTAATACATCTATTGTGTCTTTTAATATATTTAATATACTATTCATTTTTATCGTTTTTAATATTTTTTATCATTTTTTTAACTTTGTTTCCTCTTATTAAAATATTCCAATCTTCTTCTGTTAATAAACCACCATTTATGTAATATTTAAAATTATCTGTCATATTACCATCATCATCTAATTTTACCCAAGCTGGTCCTGTCATATTATGTAATTTCCCACTTATTCTATATTCTATTCTATCTTTAAATCTTATTTTTTGTTTTAAATTTACAATATCATCAAATAACCATTCGTATTTATTATCCATATTACCCATTAATAATTTTTTAATTTATTAGAATTATCATTTATATATTTTTTTAAAAAGGAAAAAAAGATATTTTTGATAATTTAATTAATAATTCATTATAATAATTTCTTGTGATTTTTTTTCATTTTTAATTTTTGCTACTTTTTCATAGTTACATTTTAATATTTTATATCTATAATTGTCTTGTATCAATTTATCAATTAATTCCCATCTTTTACCATTTTTATGCTCACCTAATATACCAGATAACATAAAAGATGCTCCATTTTTATCTAACATTTTACAATAATTATATAATAATAAATCATCTTCATTTTTCCATAATCCAGAATATCCTGCTTCTGTTCCGGTATATGGACTATCAATATAAACCATAATATCCTTATAATTATTAAATCTAACATCATTAAAATGTTTAGAAGTAAAAATTAATTTATCTTTATGTGGTCTTACATGATTAACAAATTCTTCTATCTTCTTTTTAGTATTATTGTTATAACTTCTTTTTCCCCACGTTTGATTAAATTCGCCTTTTTTATTAAATCTAGATAAATTATTAGTACAAGATAACATTAATGCCCATAATTTAGCAGGTGTTGGTTCTATATTATAACTTTTTCTTAAATTTAAGTATTCATCTTTATTTTCTTTATTTGGTGATAATTTGATCATTTCTTTAATTATATCATCACTTTCAATAATCCCTTTATGAATACCTATTATATCTGATACTATGTCATTGATAAGTAATTTATCATATTTATCAACTAAATTGGCACCAACAACAAATGATCCAGCAAATAAATCAACAAAATATGATTTATTATAATCCATTTCTGGTAGTATCTGTTCTAATAATTTGAACTTGCTACCAGTATAATTCATTACGCCGTTTATATACATTAAAATTGAATATTTTTAATTATTGCCCCAATAAATTCATTAATCCATTTTCCTATTATATCACCACTTAATTCAGGGAAAAATATAATAAATGATAATAACATTAATAATGTAATTTTAAATTTGAATTTTTTAATAAAAGACAAAAAAGAAATAAAATATTTATTTTTATTATTTTTATTATGATATGTTTTAATTCTAATATCTTCCATATTTTAAGTTTAATTTTAATTTATATATCTATTAACATAAAATGTTTTTATCCATTTTTCAAAATATATATATACTACTAATAATATAATATAATAATATGATTAAGTTATACGGTATAAAGAACATAAAAGTATTAAAAAACGAACAATTTGATATATCAATTCATTTAGATATACAAACAGGAATAACTTATACTATTAAATGGTTTGATGATAAAGATTTAGATAACCTAATAGGAATAGGTAAAAATATTACACTTACATCATCATCATTTCAAGACGGGGATGAGTTATATGTAAATGTATACTCCGATACAAACGAACAATTAGTGAATAAACCATTTATTATAACTATCAATATAATTGATGAATACTACTATATTAATGAACGTTACCACGATAATAAAAATATTGATATAGATTCTATGTATTTTAAATTTCATAAAGCATTTTCTGGTATTTGTTATATGTATATAAGAGATGTCGATAATATTTATGAACAAAATATATTAGTTTCAGATAAATCATTAACTGGTGCATATAATGCATATAATGAATTTGATATTATAGAAGAATACTTTTCTAATGTCCATGAAGCAGAGGTAGCAATAGATAAAAATATAAATATATCATTACCACAAAATGTATTAGATGGGTCAATAATGAGAAAAGGCACTCGTGTATTATTATTTAAACAAAATGATATTACTGAAAATGGAGTTTATCAAATCGATGAAAATAATATGTTAATAAAAACAAACGAATTAGATACTATCGATAAATTAT
The DNA here is from genome assembly GCA_041655695.1 of Saccharofermentanales bacterium. Lineage (GTDB taxonomy): Bacteria > Bacillota > Clostridia > Saccharofermentanales > DTU023 > UBA4923. Next base: position 2,724 of record JBBAEW010000069.1, on the reverse strand, counting down.
TCAGATATAAAATTCATATAAATTCTGGTAAATACCTAGATGATGAATTTCACGTAATTGGATATTATAAAAATAATTAAAAAACATGTATATACCAATATTTCAAATAAGTGATTCTTATATAGTTAAAAATAAATTAGATTATAATTCATCAAATAGTATAGAATTATCATCAGAACCATATAGAATATTATTCACTGATTATGACTTAGCAAGAAAAGTACAAAGTAAAAATGCTGAAAATTATGATTCTGTTTTATTAACTGATGATTTATCTAGTATATCAGAATTAAAATTAAACCACATTAAAAGTGAATATATTATAAGATTATCTGAAGATGTTATATTTAATAATACATCAAATTCTACAAATATAATTTATAATAATGATAATTGTGAATATATTGTAGATGATATATCAAAATATAATATAGGTGATAACATTGAAATATCATATTATATAAATGAAATAAAATCAATAAATATTAATTATAGACATAATGGTTATGCGGGAGAAATGTGGTATGTATCAGGAACAACCATAAATAATAGATATATTGATGTTATTGATAATGCAACAGTATATATGACATCAAACGATAAATACGTTACACAATATGAATATAGTGGTACAACAACACAAAATAATCAATTATTATCATTAAATAGAATAAAATACCACGATACTCCTATTATTAGATTAAAAACAACGGTAATAGGTAAGGATGGGAATAAAATAACAGTTACTAATAATTTAGAAAAATATATTTATAAAAATTTAACAATACCATATTATAATATAATGTATCAAATAGTCAATTTAAATACGTCATCAAAAAATTATCTAAGTTTATGTAATAAAATTAAAAAATCCCCATTCGGTGATAATTTTAAATGTAGGTTAAAAAATTTAAATCAAGAATTAGAAATAATACCAATTAAAAATATTAAAAATATTTATTTTGATTATAATTTATTTGAAATTGAATTAGGTACAAATACATATAATTTTAGTACAGAATGTTTATATAATAATTATAATTTAAAAGATTTTTTATCTCAATTTGGTTATAGTGGTAATACATCTATTTATAATGATTTTAATGCTAATATAGTACCATTTACATATAATGGAATTGACCAACAAATAGAATTAAAATTAGATAATGTCGATGATTTAGAAAATTTTAAAAATTACACATTTATAAATATACATACATCCAATGGTGATTATAAATGTTTATTAATCAACAAAAATGAAGATAGTGTTATAATATTAACACCATTGAATTTAGATAGTAATACAGTAATATCATCAATAAGTAATTTACATACGATTCAAGATATTTCTGATATGTTAAATGAATGTTATTATAATGTATCAGATAATTAATTTTTAAAATTAATATATAAAAATAAAAAATATTATGTATATACCAGAATATAGAAAAATTGATTTAGATACAAGAAAATTAATTTATAAATCTTATTATGAAATAATAAATAATTTGGATATAAATAAGGATATACGTGATGATATAAAAGGAATCTTATATGAAAATCAAAATAAAACATACGTATTAAAAATATATAGACCACAAGAATTAGATGATATTAGATTAACATATTTTCCTATTGAATCAATAAAAATTGGTAAAAATAGCAAAACATCAATTCCATTTAGAATAGATACAGTTAAACCATTTACATTTAATGTTATTGATGGTAATTTATATTCTGATTTAGTTATTGATTCTAATGAGGAAAGTGATAATGTTATTAAATTATAAAAATAAAAAATTCAAGATATGCCAAAGTCAGTTATAGGTTCAAGAATGATTCAAAAATATACTGAAACACCACTTATAATACCAAATTATAATATGGTTAGTGATGATCATACATTAGGTGGAGATATTAATGCAATATACAAAGGTGAAATATTTATAAACATCTCTGATGATAGAGCATGGACAAGAACAGGTGCAGGTACAGATAATAGAATAATAGAGTTTGTATTAACAAATGAAGATGGTAAAATACCAGCTAGATATTTAACAGAAGTATTCCCTGGTGAAGGCACAGTTAAATCTATTTCTGCAGGTACTGGATTAATAGGTGGAACTATAACTAGTTCAGGTACAATATCATTAAGAAGTCCTGAAAACATAACAAAAAATTCATATTCTACACCAGGAACTGGTACATTGGGACACACACATAAATTTGTACCATCTGGTGATAATATGGGTGAGATACAATTAAGAGGTTGGAATAGTGTTTCTAATGATCCGATGTTAGATTCATCTACTGGACTAACATTTTATGAAAATAAATTAAATATTATAGGTGATATAGAAATATCAGGTAATGTTATATTTACTGGTATTGAAAAGGATGTAAAACCTAATATGTTATATTATGATATAAATACCCAAAAAGTATATTATGATACTAGTGAAGGTAATGGATCAATAACTATGATATCAGCAGGTGATGGATTAGATTTTAGTGATATAACAACAGTTGGTGATATAGTATTAGGTACACCATCAGATATAACATCTACAAGTATAAATGAAGTTACTGAAACATCACATACTCATAAATTTATACCACATGGTAGTAATGGTAATATACAATATAAAATGGATGATGATTTAATATCATCTGATAATTTTAAATATTCAGGTGATACGTTATATTTATATAATTTACCAGAGG
>JBBAEW010000068.1:0-10555 GCA_041655695.1 Saccharofermentanales bacterium | reverse complement strand
AAAAAGGCCATCTGGCCGGCATCCGCCAGCAAAGCTACGGGCGGACGGCTGACGGCAAGGTCTTCATCCATCTGGACCATCCCCAGCAGATCTGCCCGGAGGACGAAGGTGTCCATACCGGCGACTATATTACCATCAAGGCCGACGGCTACCAGATGAATCTCTCCATCGTCCCGGAGACGCCGGGCGGCATCGGGACCATCGCCATGGTGGTCAACATGATCCCCCACGTCCTGTCGGCCAAACCAGGCCTGCGCTCCATGCTGGACCTGCCGGTTCCCAGGGCCATCCTGGGCAGCTATGCCGAGCAGGTGGACCGGGACCGCAAGACCTCCTTCAAGGCGGGCGATTACGCGGTCATCCAGACAGTGGTCTTCCCGGCCGGCCAAAGAGCGCCGCAGGTTCCCCAGGACACGGCTCTGACGCCCTTTTTGGCCTTCACCAAGGGCTGGCTGATCAAAGACGCCCAAAGCGGCGACCAGGTGACCGTCCGGACCATGAGCGGCCGTGAGGCCCAGGGGATGCTGACCAGCCGCCAGCTGGCCCCCGCCCACGATTACGGTGACTATGTTCCCGAACTGCAGGAGATTCATCTCCAGGTCCGGGATCTTTTGTTTGGAGGTGGTGCCTGATGAATAAACAGTCTTATGAAGCCGTCATGGCCAGACAAAACGAGATCATGGGCAAGGCCCTGGGAATCGACTATCAGAAATATGAGCGGGGCGGCATGGTCTTCGACTACGAAGCCATGATGGATGACGTGGGAATCTCCCTCCAGGAGGTGGCCGACATCCAGAAGGAGATGGGTGTAGGCAATACGCCCCTGATGGATCTGAAGAACATCACGGCCCTTTCAAGAAAGCTCTCCAAGCCCGGTTACGGGGCCCGCATCCTGGTCAAGGACGAGGCGGCCAATCCTTCGGGCAGCTTCAAGGCCCGGCGGGCAGCCCTTTCGGTCTGGGACGCCAAGCGCAAGGGCTACAAGGGCGTTATCGCGGCCACTTCAGGCAACTATGGGGCAGCGGTCGCCAGTATGGCGGCAAGACTGGGTCTCTCCTGTATCGTCATCCAGGAGTGCTACGACAGCGACCTCAAGGGCCAGCCGGAGATTCTGGAAAAACAGCGCAAATGTGAAGCTCTGGGAGCCGAGGTCATCCAGATGACCGTGGGGCCGGAGCTCTTCTATTACGCCCTCTGCCTCCTGGAGGAGACGGGTTTCTACAATGCCTCCCTCTATTCACCGTCGGCTATCGCCGGCATAGAGACCCTGGGGGCTGAGATCGCCCGCCAATGCTGGGAGGACTATGGCCTGGTCCCCGATCTGGTCCTGGCCACCCACGCCGGTGGCGGCAACCTGACCGGGACAGCCCGGGGGCTGATCAAGGCCGGTCTGACCGATACCAAGGTGTACGCGGCCAGCGTTGACCTGTCAGGTCTGTCCATGGCTTCGGACCGGGATTTCAACCGCAAGTCCTTTACCACGGGCCACACGGGCTTTGGTATCCCCTTTGCCACCCTGCCCGACCGTTCCGACGTGCCCAGAAACGCGGCCCGGGCCCTCCGCTACATCGACCGCTACCTGCTGGTCAAGCAGGGGGAAGTTTTTTACACAACGGAAATGCTGGCTTCCCTGGAAGGCATCGAGCGGGGACCGGCAGGCAATACCTCCCTGGCGGCGGCCTTCGCCCTGTCACGGACCCTGCCTGAAAGCCAGACCATTGTGGTTCAGGAGACCGAATACACGGGGGCGGGCAAGCACCCCATGCCCCAGCTGACCTTCGCCCGTCAGAACGGTATTGAGATTGTCTTTGGTGACCCTGAAGACGAGGTGGCCGGCCAATCCATCGTCCTGCCCCGGGATCCCTCCATGATCCGGGCGCGCGACTATGACATGGACCGCCTGAGACTGTCGGCTCTGCGCCGGATGGCCGAGGGCCGGGATTCTTTTACAGAAGAGGAAACCGCCTTCATGGCAGCTGAAATCAATCTGGGAACCCGGGAAACAGAGGCCTTGCTGGCCAGCCTGTAAAGGGCCGGGAGTGAAAGGAGAAGGATTGTGACAGGTAAATCATTTGAGGAAAGGCGCAAGCATCTGGCCCATCTTTCCGATGAGGAGCTTCACCAGATTTTCTGGGAGCTGGCCGACAAGATCGTCGATCCCCTGGTCGAGGCGGGGAGAAACTACACAACGCCGGCCATTGAACGGAGCGTTCTTCTCCGCATGGGCTTTTCCAGCCTGGAGGCCCAGGCCATTGTCAACGGCATGATTGAGCACGGCCTCATGTCCCACGGCGCGGGCCACCTTGTCTGGCGTCTGGCGGACCAGGAAGGCGCAGAGATCCGGGAGACCGGCCTGGCTTTGGCCCAGGGCCGCAAGTGGAAGGAAGCCAAGGCACTTTTCGGGGAGGTGGCGTCATGAAGGGATCAGAAGAGATGAAATCCGTCATTCCGGCCCGTGAGAATCAGATCCCCCTGGAAGTCGATCAGAGGCTGGATATCCGCAGGATCCTGGACGGCCTGGAGCACTACCACTCACCCAGGCGGCCCTGGCATTGGCGCGAGGAGCGGGACCAACCCAGGCAGACAGGTGACTTTGTCTACTACGAGACCTCAAAGCCCCTGGACCGGTCGGTCCCCCTTCCGGGCAGCCGCGGCTTCGGCTACATTGACCCCCAGCCCGACTGCGTCATCACCACGGAGATCGCATCCGGCCGCTTCGAGGATGATGTCCGCCGCATGCGGATGGCAGCCTGGCACGGGGCGGACCATATCATGGTCATCCGGACCGCCGGCCAGTCCCACATCGACTCCCTGATTGAAGGGACCACCCAGGGCATCGGCGGTATTCCCGTCACCCGCAAGCAGTGCCGGGCCACCCGGCGGGCCCTGGACCTGATCGAGGAGGAGGTGGGCCGTCCCATCAACTTCCATTCCTATGTATCCGGTGTGGCAGGCCCCGACATCGCGGTCATGTTTGTGGAGGAAGGGGTCTCGGGTGTCCATCAGGATCCCCAGTACAACGTCCTTTACCGCAACATCAACATGCTGAGGAGTTTTGTCGACGCCTGCGAGAGCAAGGCAGTCATCGCCTACGGCGGCCAGCTGCAGATCGACGGCGCCCACAATGCCAATGCCACGGCCATGGAAGCCTGGAAGGTCATGCCCGAGCTCATGGTCCAGCATGCCATCAATACGGCCTTTTCCATCCGCTGCGGCATCAAGCCAGAGAATATCGCCCTGTCCAGCGTGCCGCCCACGGCACCGCCGGCTCCCTGTATGCGGCTGGATCTGCCCTACGCCGTGGCTCTTCGTGATTTCTTCCGCGATTACAAGATCCGGGCCCAGCAGAACACCAAGTACATGGAGTCTGAGACCCGGGAGGCCACGGTCACCCACACGCTCAACATGGTCATCTCCCGCCTGACCTCGGCGGATGTCCAGTCGACCATCACGCCTGACGAGGGCCGAAACGTCCCCTGGCATTACTTCAACATCAACGCGGTCAATACAGCCCGCCAGTCCCTCAACGGCCTGGACGGCATTCGTCAGATGGTGGACATCAAGCGGGACGGCCCCCTGGGCGACCGGGTCCGGGAGCTCAAGGAGCGGGCCATCCTCTTCATGGAGGAAATCGTCGAAAGCGGCGGCTATTTCAATGCCGTCGAGGGCGGCTTCTTCGTCGACAGCGCTGAATACCCCGACCGCAAGGGTGACGGAATCGCCCGTGAGCTGGACGGCGGCATCGGCAACGACAGCCTCTACCTGCGGGCAGACGATTATTTCGCCCCTGTTTCAGTCCATTTCGGCAAAAACACTGTCCCCGCGCCCTTTGAGACCGCCAGCCAGGCCATCGGAGGGGATACTTTCGAGGATCCCTCCAAGATCCGCTTCATCGACGAGCTGGATGACTACGACAACGTCCATGTCCGGATCGCTGAGAAGCAGGTCTACTACGACAATCCCCAGCTGATCCGGCCCGAGGTCGAGTTCATGGCGGACGGTTTCGTGGTCCTGACCCTCATGCTGCCCTGTGACCGCCGTCACGCTGAGGCAGCTGCCCTGGTCATCGGGGAGAAGATGGGCCTGTCCGACTGTGAAGTCATTCACAGCCAGGTCATGCATCCTTCCGAGGGGACCTACATCGAGCTCAAGGGCCGGGTGGGTTTTGACATCGATTTGTCCAAACTGGTTCTGCCCGAGGAGATCGAGACCCTGTCGGAGGCGGAGGTCCGTGAGGAAATCCATCAGTACCCCATGACGGTGGTCGCGGCCACGGTGGGCGAGGACGAGCACTCGGTAGGCATGAAGGAAATTCTGGACATCAAGCACGGCGGCATAGAGGGATTCGGTATCAAGTACCACTACCTGGGTACCTCCTGTCCAATCGACAAACTGGTGGACGCCGCCATTGAGACCCGGGCCGAGGCCATCCTGATCTCGACCATCATCTCCCACAACAACGTCCACTACGACAACATGCGAAAACTGGCCGACGTCTGCGCTGAGAAGGGGGTCCGTGACCGCCTGATCCTGGTGGCGGGCGGAACCCAGGTCTCCAATGAAACAGCGGTTGAATCAGGCATGGATGCCGGCTTCGGACGGGGGAGCCACGGGATTGATGTGGCCAGCTTCCTGGTCACCAGGCGCCGCGAGATGCGGGGGGAATAAGAATCCATGAGGGTTGACCTGCTCATCGCGGAGATCGGCAGTACAACAACGGTCGTCAATGCCTTCAGCGGAATCCACGGAGAAAGCCCGCGCTTTCTGGGTCAGGGTCTGGCAGCCACCTCCATTGGGGAGGGGGATGTGACCCTGGGACTTGACCGGGCCAGGGAGCAACTGGCCCGGATCCTGGGCGTCAGCTCCCTGGAGTCTGAGGAGGTCTTTGCCACAAGCTCGGCCGCGGGCGGCCTCTCCATGACAGTTCACGGCCTGGTCCCCGAAATGACGGTCCGGGCAGCCCGTGAGGCGGCCCTGGGCTCCGGTGCCGTCCTCAAGGCGGTCACCTGCGGCCATCTTCGCGATCATGACATCCAGGGGATTCTGGCCGCAAGGCCCCGCATTATCCTGATCGCCGGGGGCACCGATGGCGGCGAGCGGGAGACAGCCCTCCACAACTTCATTAAACTGGCAGAGGCCTTGCCCGGCACGCCTTTCCTCTACGCGGGCAATGCCGCCAACCAGGACGAAATCAGATCCCTGGCCCGGGAGAAAGAGATCAAGGTCTATGTAACGGAGAATGTTTATCCCTCACTGGACCAGCTCAATATCGAACCCGCCCGGGCTCTTATTCAGGCCATCTTTGAAGAGCACATCGTTGAGGCTCCGGGTATGGCTCATATCCATGAGGCGGTGACAGGCCCCATCATGCCCACGCCGGGAGCCGTCATGGCCATGGCAGAGATCCTCTACGGTGAAATGGGCGATCTGCTTGCCCTGGACGTCGGAGGTGCCACGACAGATGTCCACTCGGTTACCCGGGGAAACGAGGCCCTGAATGAGTTCCGCATCGACCCTGAGCCCCTGGCCAAAAGGACCGTGGAGGGTGACCTGGGCGTCTACGTCAACCGGGAGCACGTCCTGGACGCCATGTCCGCCAGGGAGAAGGAATCCCTGCCAAAGGATTATCAGAACCTGCTCCGGTCGGTCCCAGAGGTTCCCGGAGACCAAGACCAGGCGGCCCTGATCCTGCCCCTGGTCCGGACCTGCTGCCGTGAGGCTCTGGACCGGCATGCCGGCCGCATGCGGGAGCAGTACACCCCCCAGGGGCGGCGGACAGTCGTCCGGGGCCGGGACCTGACAGCGGTCCGGACCCTGATCGGGACGGGCGGAGCCCTGACCCGGCTGGAGGGTGCAGGGGACTTGCTCAACGACCTGCTCAGGGAGGCGGATCCTGAGCGTCTCTATCCGCCCCCGGACCTCAATGTTATGATAGACCGAGACTATCTGATGGCATCGTGCGGCGTCATGGCCCGGTCCTATCCGGCTGCGGCCGTCCGCATACTTTTTCAATCCTTGACCAGAGAATAGAGGAGGGCGAGATGGCATTTCCTGAATTATGTATTGACCGGGCCAAGCTGAAGCACAATATGGGAGCTCTGCTCAAGCTGGCGGAGCCCGCGGGTATCAAACTCCATTTTGTAACCAAGTGCCTCTGTGCCTGGCGGCCGGCCGTCGAGGCCATGCAGGAGGCAGGGGCCGACTTCTTCGCCGATTCCAGAATTGAGAACCTGGCCGCTATCCAGGACCTGGGCCTGTCCCGCATGCTGGTCCGCATCCCCATGATCTCCCAGGCCATGGAGACGGTCCGTTACGCCGACCTCAGCCTCAACTCGGACCTTTCCGTCATCGAGGCCCTGTCGGATGCAGCCCTGGCCCTGGACATGGAGCACGGCGTCATCCTCATGGTGGAAATGGGTGACCTGCGCGAGGGCTTCATGCCGGAGGAAGTGGTTGAGGTGGCCTCACGCGTCCTCAACCTGCGGGGTGTCTGGCTAGCCGGCATCGGAGCCAACTTCAACTGCTACGGGGGAGTCATCCCCGAGGAGAAGCAGCTGGAGGAATTGGCTGCCCTGGCCGAGACCCTGCGTGAGCGCTTTGCCATCCCCCTGCCTCTGGTATCCGGCGGCAATTCGGGCTCCCTCTATCTCCTCAAGGAAGGGCGGATGCCCCGGGGCATCAACCACCTGCGGATCGGGGAAGGCTACCTGACCGGCGTGGAGACCTCCTTCCGCCGGCCTATCGGCGACATGTACGAGGATGTCTTCACCCTCCGGGCGGAGATCGTCGAGCTGCGCCGCAAGCCTTCGGTCCCCCAGGGCAGGATCGGACCCAACTCTTTCAATGAGATCCCGGTTTTCGAGGACCAGGGCAATCTCTGGCGGGCCATCCTGGCCGTCGGTGAGCAGGATACCCGCTGTGACACACTGACTCCCCGGGACGATGCTGTCCGCTTCCTGGGCGCCTCCAGCGACCATATGCTCCTGGATGTCTCCCTGGCTCTCCGTGATTTCAGGGTAGGGGATATCCTTGAGTTTTCACCCGACTACGCCGCCCTCCTGAGGGCCATGACGTCCCCTTATGTGACCAAACGGTTTGTCTGATGCGCTATACACAGGAAAAAGACCCCTGGTACACCAAGAAGACCTGGGCGGAGATTTCAAAGAGCGCCCTGGTCAACAATCTGGAAGAGATCCGCTCCCGGATCGCCAATCCCAAGGTGCGGATCGCGCCGGTTGTCAAGGCCAATGCCTACGGTCACTGCGCGGAGATCGTCGTCCCCATCCTGGAGGAGGCAGGGATCCGCTCCCTCTTTGTCGCCACCATTGACGAGGCGATTTTTCTCCGCCAGTCGGGGTCCATTTCGGACATCCTCATCTTCGGCACCACCAACAGCCAGCACGTCCCCTATCTCAAGCGCTACCGGCTGACCCAGTCCATCGTGACCAGGGACGAGGTGGCGGCCTTCGCGGCAGCCTCCGTGAAAACCGGCGGCCCGCCCCTCAAGGTCAATATCAAGCTGGATACGGGCATGTCGCGCCTGGGGCTTATGGCAGACGACCAACACCGCAGGCAAACGGTGGAAGTCATGCTTTCGGTGGTCAAAGAGCACTCCCTCCAGGTGACGGGCGTCTACTCCCACCTGGCCTCGCCGGACTCCGACCCTGCCTATACAGAGCTGCAGAAGGACCGCTTCGTCAAGATCCTGGAAGAAGCTGAAGCCGCAGGTTTCCCCAGGGTTGCCCGCCATCTGGCCAGCAGTTCCGCCATTGCGGGCCGTCCTGACTACCATTTCGATCTGGTCCGGCCGGGTATCGCCCTTTATGGAGGCCGCACCAGCCCTTATGACGGGACCTGGTCAGGGCTCCGGCCCGTCATGACCGTCAAGAGTGTCATCGAGCAGGTTGGCAGCATCAGCATGGGGACCCGGGTCAGCTATGGGGGCATCTGGACAGCGCCCAGGGATTCGGTCGTGGCCGTCGTCAATATGGGCTACGGGGACGGCTTGTCCCGCCTGCTTTCCAACTGCGGTTCCTTCTATCACAAGGGCCGCGAGGTCCCCATCCGGGGCCGGGTCTGCATGGATCGCTGCATAGTCGATGTCACAGACCTCCCCCAGGTGGAGGTGGGCGATGAAGTGATCTTCTTCGGCCAGGACGGGCAGGTCCGCAGGGACGCGGCCCAGGTGGCCGACCTCTACGGAACCATTGACTACGAAGTATACTGCGGCATCAATGAGCGGGTTCCCCGCATGCGGGTAGACTGACGATTCCCTTTAAAGAAGATCTACAGACCAACGGCCGGGAGGGGGTCCGGCCGCTGTCTTTGCATGAAGCAGAAACGATTAAATATTAATCATTATAGAGAATCCTAGCATGACTAAAGCGACTTGTCAATCAATTCCGGAAGAAATGCTGAAAATTAATACAGTGAATCTACATAAACATAGGCCGGGTCCTCCCGGATCCTGTGCTATTCTGTCAGAAAAGAAGCTGTGTGGAGGTAAACCGATGGCTGAAGCGTACGAAACAATCCTGGAAGAGCTTTACGGGGTTGTCCAGGAAAGAGCCCGGAATCCGGAATCCGGTTCCTATACCAACTATCTGCTGGACAAGGGTCTGGACATGATCCTCAGCAAGCTGGGGGTCCAGACCATTGAAGTCACCCTGGCGGCCAAGAACGGCCACAAGAGTGACATCGTCTATGAAAGCGCCGATCTGGTCTACCACCTGATCGTTCTTCTGGCGGCCTCGGGTATTCCCCTGGAAGATCTGATCGCCGAATTGCGAAAGCGCCGCAGCTTCTCGGAGCAGGGGACGGTATAGCGGCGGAGTGCCTCAGGCGGGCTTGCTGTAGTAGGCCCGCAGTGAATTGAGAACGGTCAGGAGCAGGACGCCGGTATCGGCAAAGACCGCGCCCCAGAGGGGTGTAATGCCCAGGGCTCCCAGGGTCAGGAGACTGGCCTTGGCCAGAAGAATCAGGACCACGTTCTCATAGACGCGCCTTTTGGTTTTCCTTGCGATAGAGACCGCATCCGGTATCCGTTCCAGTTCATCCGTCATGATGACTACGTCGGCCGCCTCAATGGCCGCGTCCGAACCCAGGCCGCCGATGGCCAGGCCCACGTCCGCCAGCCGAAGGACAGGGGCGTCGTTGATGCCGTCGCCGACGAAGGCTGTGCGGCCCTTTGTTTTTTCCATGAGGCCTTCCAGCTCATCCATCTTGTCCTGGGGCAGCAGGCCGGCCAGCATGAGGTCGGCGCCCAGGGCCAGGCCCAGGGGATCGACTGCTTCCTTGCGGTCACCGGATAAAATGGCGATGTTGGAGGTTCCCTGAGCGCGCAGGCGTTCAATGGCCCTGTCGGCGTGGCCGCGCACTTGGTCGGAGGCGTAAAGGGCACCCAGCCAGCGGCCGTCCTGAGCCAGATGAATGACGGCGCCCGGCCGGTCCTCTCCGGCCAGAAGGCCCGGGAGGATACCGTATTGCCGCATGAGTTTCTCATTGCCGGCCAATACCTGCCGGCCCTGGACGTCTGCCGCCAGTCCGTGGCCGGCTATCTCCTCCACCTGGTCCACCTGGATCGGGGGGCCTTGCCGGCCCTGATCCGCGAAAAGGGTCTTTGCGTAGTCCCGGACTGCCTGGGCCAGGGGATGGGTCGAGTGCTCCTCCACAGCGGCTGCCAGGGCTGCCAGCTCTTCCTTGGAGACACCCGGAGCCGTCACAAGTTCCCTGACTGCGAAGCTGCCGTCCGTCAGCGTCCCCGTCTTGTCAAATACGACTGTGTCAAGGGCTGTCATGGCCTCCAGGTATTGGCTGCCCCGGATATAGACTCCCTTGCGGGAGGCGTTGCCGATACCGGCGATGTAGGCCAGGGGGACCGAGATAACCAGGGCGCAGGGACAGGAAATGACAAGAAAGCTCAGAGCCCGGTAAAGCCAGAGTTTGAAATCCTGGTTCAGGAGCAGGGGCGGAAAGAGGACGATGCCGACGGCCAGAAGAACTACCAGGGGGGTGTAGATGCGGGCGAAGCGCTCGGTGAAAAGTTCAATGCGGGTCTTTTTGCTGCCGGCCTCCTGGGCCAGATGCATGATGCGCATGAGGGCGGAGTCCTCTTCCTTGCGAAGGACCGTCAGGCGCAGAAGGGAGGAGCCGTTGACCGCGCCCGCCATGACTTCCTCTCCCTGGCCGACCGCAACCGGCCTGGACTCACCGGTCAAGGCCGCGTAATCCACAGAGCCACCCTCATTTTGGACCAGGCCGTCCAGGGGGATTCGCTCACCCGGGTAAACCAGGATGGTCTGGCCAGGCTGGATGGCGCCGGGAGAGAGGTCCAGGGGGCCGTCGTCGGTTGCCAGGTGAGCCAGGAGAGGGCGGATTCGGTTGAGGGCGTCGATGGACCGGCGGGTCCGGTCAACCGCCCGTTCTTCCAGGCCCTGGCCGATCAGATAGAGCAGCATGACGGCGAAGCCTTCGGCGTACTCGCCGATGATGAAGGCTCCGATGGTGGCCAGGGACATGAGGAAGTGCTCGGTAAAGAAGCGCCCCCACTGATGCC
>JBBAEW010000067.1:0-10772 GCA_041655695.1 Saccharofermentanales bacterium | reverse complement strand
GGATCCCGACGGCTATCCACGCATCCTGCCGGTCATCCAGGCTATGTCCGTCTCCAACAACCGCATCCTCCTGACCGCAGCGCCCTACAAGGGTCTGGCGGAAGGCTTGAAAGACGGCGACCCCGCATCCATCTTCGCGGCCAACCTTGATATGGAAGCCGTCCTGCTCAAGGGCCGCTACCGCAAGCTTGCCGGCGGCCTTGCCGCAGTGGATGTCGACCGGGTCTACAACTGCATGCCGCCCATCCACCGCTATATCTATCCCCCCACCCCCTGGCAGACGGTCACGGAATTCTGAGGTTATGATGGAAGCAAGCCAGGACATCACGCTCCGCCAGCTCTTATGGAATCGCAAACGCGGCTTTGTCATCTACCTGATCGCAGCCTTCCTGCCCATCCTCCAGCAGGTGATCATGGAAGGGGCCCTGGCCTTCTCCTTCACCATCCTTGAAGCCCGGACCCGGACTGAAATCAGTGTCCGTGTGGCCGTCCTGGTCGCTGGCATGGTGGTCATGCCGGCCGCTTTCCATTGGGTGTCGCGGAGGCTGCGCATTGGCTTCATGCGCGATATCCTCCTGGATGTCCGCAAGCTGGGCTTTCGCCGCATCCTCGGCCTGCCTGTCCGGGTCTTTTCCCGAAAGCCGCGTGACCACTACCTGTCCCTTCTGGTCAATGACCTCAACATCTTCGAGAACGATTTTTTCCTCTCCTTTCTCAATGTCATCTTCAACGCCGGCTCGACCCTGGTTGTTCTGGGGATCATCTTTTATATGGACTGGCTTTACGGCCTGGCCTGCACCCTGGCCACGGGTCTTCTGGCTCTTCTGGGCAGAGGCTTCCAAAAGCGGATCGTCCGCCTCAAGGAGGCGGAGTCTGATGCAAACAAGACCTTCTCCCAGGATATGTCCAATGTTTTTTCCGGATTAGAAATCCTCAAACTCAACCAGGTGGAGGCACCCTTTCGCGAGAAATCCATGGGCTATGTAACCGCCCTTGAAAACATTAAAATGCGTTTCAATATCTTTGACCATTTTCAAAGCGGAACCATGGAAACCCTGGGCCTCATCTTCACAGTCCTTTCTTTCTTTTATGTGGGAACCGGCCTGGTAAACGGACGCCTTTCCCTGGCTCAAAGCATCTTTATGGTGCAGATTACCCAGCGGGCCGTCTGGGGCATGGTCCAGATATTCCCCCATCTCAATAAGGTGCGTGCAAGTCAGGCCATCTTTGACCGGATCGTCAAAGGCAGCCCCCTGGAGCAGGAGGCACCGGACTCCCTGGGCACCCTTCCTTTCAGTTTGAATGGGGAGCTGGAGGCCGACCGCCTTTCTTTCTCCTACGAGGGCAAAGAGGTCCTGCGCAAGGCATCTTTCAGGATTAACAAAGGTGAGAAGGTCCTGCTCAAGGGTGTTTCCGGCTCCGGCAAGACCACCCTGCTCAATCTCCTGGCCGGTGTCTACAACACTTATCAGGGAGAAATCCGCTACGACGGCCGGGAGCTGAAAACCATCGACCCCCTCCCCCTCAACCGCAGCATCGCGGAAGTTTACCAGGATGTCTTCCTCTTTGAGGACACATTGAAAAATAACCTGACCCTCTACGGTGATTACGGGCCGGAAGCCATTGAAGAGGCTGTGGACCGGGCAGGCCTTCGGGGCCTGGTTGAGAGGTTGCCTCTGGGACTTGAAACGCCCCTGGAGGAAAACGGCAAGAACCTGTCCGGAGGCGAACGCCAGCGCGTCTCCATCGGGCGCGCCATTCTCAAGCGGGCGGACCTCCTTCTGGCCGATGAGGCCACCGCCAGCCTGGACGAAGACCTGGGCCGGCATGTCGAGGCCACCCTGCTGTCGCTGGATGCCACGGTCATCGCCATCTCCCACCGCTACTACGAAGGTGTGACAGAGGGTTATGACAAGGTCCTGGAAATCGACGGCGGCATCCTCTCAGTCTGGCAGCCCGCCGATTATTTCAAGGAGTCAGTCTGATGGCCAGGAATAAATCTCCCAGGAAACAAGCGCCGACCCCTCTTCCTCCCGACCTGAAAGAGACCCTGCGGGGGCTTCGCTGGGGCCTCTTGCCGACAGCCCTTCCCCTCCTGCTCTCGTCGGGTCTCAACGTTCTGCTCACGCTCCTGATCAAGGAGAGCATGGACGCGGCTCTGGCCGGGAATACCGGACGTTTGAAAGATATCCTCCTGCCCATGCTGCTGGGCGTCGTGGCCTTCCTCCCCGTCGACCTCCTTTCCGCCTGGATGCGGGGCCGCTATATCCGCCGGGTCAACCAGACCTTGAAGGGCCGTTACATTGACCGGGTCTTCGCCAAGAACATCAGTGAATTCCAAAGTGAACACCTGGCCCTCTACCTTTCCAATATCACCAACGACATGAACTCGGTGGAGCAGCGCTACTTCATCTCCCTGCACGAAATCCTCAAACGGAGCCTGGGAGCCCTGGCAGGTGTCATCATCCTCCTCAACGTTCACTGGGGAGTGGCGGCCACCGCTTTGATCCCCGGCGTCATCGTCGCCATCGTGGCCCTGCGCTCAGGCCGGGGTCTGGAAAAGCACGAAGGTGAGCGGTCGGGTTTCCTTAAGGACTACACGGTTTATGTCCGGGAGGTTCTGTCGGCCTTCCGCATCATCCGAAACAACAACCTGGAAAAGAAGGTAGCCGAAGACTTCGACCTCAAGAGCGCCTCCGTCCAACAGAAGCGCTTTGAACTGGACAAGGCGGAAACCATTGTCAATGTCCGCAACAATGTCCTCTTTGGCCTTATGATCGCGGGCCTTCTGATCGCCGCCATGTTTACCGTCCGGGCGGGTCTGACGACGACCGGCGGCCTCATCCTCATCATCAACGGCTACGGCAATATTCTGAATGCCTTTGGCATGGTCGCGGAAAGCCTGCCACTGATCCGGTCCGAGCGGCCCGTCTTCCTGCGCATGGAAGAAGCCCTGGCCAACCGGGAGACGTCAGAGGAAACCGAAAGCCTCCAAAGCTTCGACCAGTCACTTGCCTTTGATCAGGTCTCCTTCGCTTATGGAGAGAATCAGGTTCTGCGCCAGGCCTCCTTCTCCATGCGGCGGGGCGGCAAATACCTCCTGGTAGGACCGTCGGGCGGCGGCAAATCCACGGTCCTCCGCCTGATCCGCAAGTACTTCAACCCCGATCAGGGAACTATCCGGGTTGACGGCCAGTCCCTTGCAGCCATCACCCGCGAATCCTATTACGAGCGCCTGGCCAATGTCGAACAGCAGGTTTTCCTCTTCGAAGACAGCCTGCGAAACAACCTGACCCTCTTCAAACCCTACAGTGAAGAAGCCCTCATGGAGGCAATCCGTGGGGCGGGCCTCTCCAGCTTCCTTGCCTCCCTGCCTGACGGTCTGGACAGCATGATCCTGGATAACGGCAAGAATCTTTCGGGGGGTGAAAAAGCCCGCATCGCCATCGCCCGCGGCCTGATCGCCCGGGCTGATCTGCTCCTCCTGGACGAGGCCTTTGCGAGCCTGGACGAGGAAACGGCCCGGGGAATTGAACAGACCCTGCTTGCCCTGGATGGCGTCACGGTCATCTCGGTCAGCCATGTGATTTTTGCCGATACGTCCCCTCTTTATGATGCGGTCTTTGAGGTCAAACGGGGCCAGGTCAGCAAACGGCTTCTGGCCTGACCCTCATGATGCTATGATGGTTCAAAGGAGGTTCCCATGGACATTCTTGACTTGAACCTGGCCATCGAGAAGGGGCGTATAGCCCGCGGACTGGTCCTGATTAATAACAAACCCGACCTGCGGTCGGGCAAACGCGACGACTACATGACCGGCGAATTCTACCTCAAGGGGCGGACCTATCCCTTCCGTATCTGGGAAAAAGACATCTACAGCATTGTCCTTGAATATGGGCCGGGCATCTACGACGCCGAAACCGTGGGCTCCGACTTCAATGGCCCCTACCTGACGGTCAAGGGAATTGACCTTTACCCCGGCAGCGACTTCAGCCGCAATGACTTCATGGGAGGGATCCCCAGGAGCCAGCTCATGGAAGGACTGGATGACATTCGCCAGAGACTGACCCAGGTGGGTGTCACGGAAACCTGCTGGCAGCTGGTCAATCTGGCCCTGGCCCATCCGGCTCTGGACGGCCGCTTTCTCATCGAAGGCGCGGCCACCCGCCACCATGACAATGTCATCGGAGGCCTTGCCCATCACACAACCAAGATGCTGCGCATCCTGTCCGCCTTGATCGAGAATAACCCGGAGCTTCAAGCCAGCGCTGATTTATTGACCTTCTCCATCTTCATGCACGACGTCGGCAAGGTCTTCGAATACCGGGACCTGGATGTCTCCGAATTCTGGTTTGCCAATCACCGGGTCAGGGGAATCGAGTTCCTGGCAGCCATCAAGGATGAGATTCTCAGCCGCTACGACGAGAGCTTCTACCGGCAGGTTCAGTCCGTCATCGCCGGCCATCACGGACCCTATGGAGACCGGCCCACGACAGTAGCCGCGGTCCTGGTCCATTACATCGACCTCCTGGAAAGCCAGGCTACTGAACTGGTTCAGCAGCAGCAGAACACGCCGGGCGGCAAAATCCGCCACCCCGATTTCGGCTTTCTCATGGAAATCCCCCTCTCAGACGACAAATAAAAACCGCTCCGGGGCGGGAAGCCCCGAAGCGGTAAACTGTCTTGATTCCGGCCCCTTGGGCCGGTTTCTTTATCAGCCTTTGTCCACCAGATCTTCTTCGTCAAAGACGTCACCGCAGTCCGGGCAGAACTTGGGCGGTTGGGTCGGATCTTCGGGCTCCCAGCCGCACTTGTCGCAGCGATAGTGCTTGACGACCGGTTGGGGTTTGCCGCAGTTCTCACAGAACTTGCCGGTGTTGGTGGTTCCGCATTCACAGGTCCACTCGGCTACTTCCGGTTTGGGTGTTCCGCAGTTGGCGCAGAATTTGCCTGTGTTGTCGGCTTTGCCGCACTCAGGACATTTCCAGACGGGCACTTCCGTCACGCCGACCGGTACTGTTGCCTGAACCTGCTGCTGTTGCTGGGCGCCCTGCTGGAAGAGCTGGCCTGCCTGACCGCCCCCTGCCATTTGCGCCATGTTCATGCCCGCGAAGGCCATGAAGGGGCCGGCACCTTCGTTTGCCGCAGCCGCGCGCATGGCATCGGCCTGGGCTCCGACCAGTCCTGCCGCCGCCATGGTTGGATCGCGGAAGACGGCGCTCTTCTGGAGCTCCTTGATCATCTTCTCGTCCTCATCCGAGGCTTTGACAGACTGGAGACCGACGGAAACAATAGTGATTCCGCGCAGATTGCTCCACTTTTCGGACAGGACTTCATTGAGCGTTTCAGCGATGACCTCGGTATGACCCGGCAGTTCGCTGTAGCGGATACCCATGGCAGAAATCTTGGCAAAAGTCGGCTGGAGGGCGTTCATCAATTCAGCCCGCAGTTGATCGTCCATGCGGTTGCGGGTATAGGGCGTGTCCACATTGCCCGATACGTTGGTATAGAAGAGGAGGGGATCCTCGATCTTGTAGGAGTATTCACCGAAGGCTTTGATAGCGATATCGACATCCAGGCCGATATTCCTGTCAACCACCCGGAAAGGCACGGCATTGGCGGTCCCGAACTTATTGTTCATCATTTCCTTCATATTGAAGTAATAGACCCGCTGATCCTTGCCCGTGTCGCCGCCCATGGTGAAACGGTGGCCGATCTTCTTGAAGGTGGCACCGATATTCTTGCCCAGAGGCCCGTAGAAAAGAGAGGGCTCAGTTGACATGTCGTAGACGTACTCACCCGGCTCCGCGCTCAGGTCAACCACCTTGCCCTGCTCGACAATGATCATGCACTGGCCGTTGTTGACCGCGATGATCGAGCCGTTGGAGATGATATTGTCCTCGCCCTTGACGTTGCTGCTTCGCGAGGATGTGCGCTTCTGGCCTTTTTTGACCAGGACATCGTCCGCCAGAGCGTCACTGTAGAAGTACTCGCGCCACTGGTCGGCCAGTACGCCGCCGATAGCTCCACCTGCTGCTTTCAGTAAGCCCATATGTTTCTCCTTTTCTTATTTATCATCAATAAGGATAGTTTCCGTCCGCTTAAACGGTGCTTGCGCGTCCGATGGATCTTTCCCATCTTACCACACGGACTGGCCCCTAATCAGTGCCAATCGGCCCCCTGCCCGACCTCTTTCAACACTTGATCCGCTTGAGAATGGCACGGGCTGTGTGGAGGCCGCTGGCCCCGGCCTGCGAAAGGCCGCGCGTGATCCCCGCGCCGTCCCCGATGGCGAAAAAGTTGCGTAGTCCGGTCTCAAATTCAGAGGTCAGTTCCAGCCTGGCGCTGTAAAATTTGACCTCCACTCCGTAAAGGAGGGTATCGGCGTTGGCTGTGCCGGGCGCCAGCTTATCCAG
This sequence comes from Saccharofermentanales bacterium, assembly GCA_041655695.1. GTDB lineage: Bacteria > Bacillota > Clostridia > Saccharofermentanales > DTU023 > UBA4923. Next base: position 4,356 of record JBBAEW010000067.1, on the reverse strand, counting down.
GACGTGTAGCATCTCCAGGATATTGTCCAGGTGACGCTTGGGCATGGCCAGGCTCAGATCGCCCGGCGTCGCGTCCAGAGTCGGCCGGACAAAGCTCTTGGACATGCGGTGCTCATTGGTCCGCCGACCGTCGCGCAGGTCCCCCAGCCGCTGAACCATGACCCCGCCGCCCAGCATATTGGACAGGGAGGCGATGTGTTTGCCGTAGCGGTAGGGCTCCTTGAAGGGTTGGGTAAATCGGTTGCTGACCAGAAGGGCAAAATTGGTATTATCGCTCCTCAGGGCAGGATCCTCGTAGCTGTGGCCGTTGACCGTAATGATCCCGTCAGTGTTCTCAGTCACCACGTAGCCGTAAGGGTTCATGCAAAAGGTCCGGACGATGTCGCTGTAGCGGCGGGTCATGTACTTGAGTTTGGCCTCGTACATGGCGTCCGTGATTTCCTTGAAGATGAGGGCGGGCAGTTCAACCCGGACGCCCAGATCCACCTGGTTGTTGAGCAGGGGCAGGTGAAGGCCCTTGCAGACCTCACTGAACCACTCAGCGCCTGACCGGCCGGGGGCAGCGATCAGGTAATCGCAGGCCACCTGACCCTTGGTGGTCTCCAGTTCATAGGAATCGGGCACCACCCCATTGAGGTGATCCACCGGCTTGCCGTCCTTGATGGGGATAATCCGGCTGACCTCAGTCCTGCAGGACAGGTCAACCCGCTGATCCAGCCAATCGTAAAGTTTTTCCAGGATCTTGCGGTTGTTCTCGGTCCCCAGATGCTTGACCCGGGCATTGAGCAGGTGGATGTCATAGGAGAGGGCCCGGCGGCCGATGGCTTCGGCCTGGGGGGTGGCAGTTGAATAGACCTCACTGGTCGCTCCGAATTGACGGTTGACTGTGTCAACATCGTCGATCAGATCAAGCACCTTGGAAGCGTCCAGGTAGTCGGTCAGCCAGCCGCCGAATTCAGTGGTGAAGTTGAATTTGCCGTCCGAAAAAGCGCCCGCACCGCCAAAACCCCTCATGATGGCACAGGGTTTGCAGTGGATGCACTGACTGACCTTACCCTGCAGGATCGGACAGGTTCTTTTGGCGATGGGATCCCCCTGTTCCAGCAGAATGACCTTCAATCCGGGTTTTTGGGTAATCAGTTCGTAGGCGGCGAAAATACCGGCCAGGCCGGCGCCAATGATGGCAACGTCCACTTTCTTCATGGCGGCTTTGGCTCCTTTATTTACCTTATTGGTGAAAGCACCCGTTTATGATAGCACGCCTATCAAGTAAACTGATAGCCAACTGACAGACCCTGATTTGAGAAGGAAGGTGACCTCTATGCCGGAAGATCGCTTTGACCGCACGCTCTTGCTCTGGCCCCCGGAAAAGCTGGAAATACTGAGAAATAAGACGGTCCTGGTCGCAGGCCTGGGCGGGGTCGGCTCCTGGGCCGCGGAAGCTCTGGCCCGGGCCGGGGTCGGCCGCCTGATCCTGGTCGATTGTGACGTAATCGCGCCCTCCAACCTGAACCGCCAGCTTCTGGCCCTCCAAAGCACCCTGGGACAGGCCAAAAGCCAAACCGCCCGGCAGCGGATTTTGGATATCGATCCCGCCATTGAGGTGATCGGCCTCCAGGAACGGATTGAGAGAGGTCAGATTGATGCCCTCCTGGACCGGGCGGCACCTGTTGATTACCTGCTGGACGCCATCGATTGCCTGGACGCCAAGGTGGCCCTGATCGCGGGAAGCCTGGCCCGGGACATCCCGGTCCTTTCCGCCATGGGCACCGGCAACCGCCTGGACCCCACCCGCCTCTGTCTGACTGATCTTTCGGAAACCAGCGGTGATCCCATGGCCCGCCGGGTTCGCCAACTACTGAAAAAAGAGGGCATCCAGTCCCTCAAGGTGGTCTGGTCCAGTGAGCCGCCCGTCCGGCATGGCTCACGGACCGTGGGAAGCATACCTTTTGTGCCGCCTGTTGCCGGTTTTCTTATGGCTTGGGAAGCGGTCCGGGACCTGACCTCTTCCTGATCAGGGAAATGAGGGCGAAGAGCAGGAAGCAGAAGGCGTTGACCAGGACAATGACGGGCCCCGACGGCAGATCCAGGCCGTAGGAAAGGAAAAGGCCGGTCACGAAGCAGACAAGTGAGGACAGGGCCGAGACCAGGGTCACCCCCTTGAAACTGCCGCTCAGGCGCATGGCCGAAAGAGGCGGAAAGATGATCAGGCTGGAAATCAGGATGGCCCCCATCATCCGCATGCCCAAAACGATGGTCACGGAGGCCAGGATAGCCAGCAGGCCATTCCAAAGGCCCGCCCGAATGCCCGAGGCCCTGGCGAAATTCTCATCAAAGGTAATGGCGAAGAGGTTGTTGTAGGAAAAGACAAACAAGAGGGCGACAACCAGGGACAAGATGACGGCCAGGGTCAAATCGGACCGGGTCATGGACAAAATACTCCCGAACATGAAGCTGTAAAGATCCGTATTCATTCCCGTCGACAGGGAGATGACCACGATTCCTGCCGCCATGCTGACCGAGGAGAGCATGGCAATGGCAGCGTCCGCCCGGACGCGTCCGCTGCCGCTCATCCGAAGCAGGAGAAAGGCGGCTGCCATGACGATGGGGATAGACACAGCCAGGGGGGAAGCGGAAAGAGCCATGGCAACTGCCAGGGCACCGAAGGCCACGTGGGAGAGGCCGTCTCCGATCATGGCGTAGCGGGTCAGAACCAGACTGGTCCCCAGAAGTGAGGCGCAAAGGGCGACCAGGGAGCCGCCAATCAGTGCCCGCAGGAGAAAGGAGAAAGAGAAAAAGTCTGTCAGAAAGGACATCATGGCTTCTTCCTCCCATGGCCCGGCAGATAGGAAGCGACCAGGTCGCTGGACATGTATTCAGCAGCCGTCCCGAAGTAGTGGTGGCCATAGCCCAGATGGAGGACGTGTGTCGCGTCACGGGTAACGCAGTGAATATCGTGGGAAACCATGATGACGGTCGTCCCGCTTTTGTTGAGCTGACGGATCAGGCGGTAAAACTCGTGGGAGACAATGGGGTCCAGGCCGGCAACCGGTTCGTCCATGAGCAGGAGGCCTTCTGCCGCCGTCATGGCGCGCGCCAGCAGAACCCGCTGCCTCTGGCCGCCTGAAAGCTCCCGGAAGGAGCGTTTTTCCAAATCTTCCAGGGACAGCTTGCGGATGACCGCGTCCGCTGCCTGCCGGTCCTCTTTTTTGTAGAAAGCGACCAGGCCGTGGCGGTTGAGACGGCCGGACAAGATGATCTCCCGGACCGTTGCGGGGAAATCGCGCTGTTCGGGGACCTGCTGGGGCAGGTAGCCGATCCGGTGGGCCCGCAGGGCCTCACTTCTTCGGATGGTCCCCCCTGCCGGCTCCTTGAGGCCCAAAAGCCCCAGAAGCAAGGTGGTCTTGCCGGAGCCGTTCTCACCGATAATGGCCAGGTAATCGCCTTCGTCCAGGGAGAAAGACAGGTCACTGACCACCTGACGGCGGTCGTAGGCAAAAGTGACCTGATCCAGGGTCAGCAGCCGGCTCATGAACCCAGCCCCTTGCGGAGATTCTCCGCATTCTGCCTCATAAGGGACAGGTAGGTGACCCCTGCCGCGATCTCTTCCCTGGACACATTGTGGGCCGTGTGAAAGAGCAGCTTTTCCGCGCCGGTGGATTCGGCGACCAGATCTGCCAGCTTCTCATTGGAAAACTCAATATGAAAGACATAGGGAATCTTTTCTTCCCTGACTTTTTCGATGATGGCAGCCACTGTCCGCGGTTTGGCGTCCGTCTCGGCCGCGCAGCCGGGGAAGGCTGCCATATAGTCAAGGTCATAGGCGGTTGTGAAATAAATAAGGGGGAAACGGTCGGCGACGATGATCTCTTTGCGAAGACCTTCCTCAACAATGCTCCGAAAGCTCTCATCGATTTTGGCAAGCTCAAGCCCGTAGGCTTCAGCCCTGGCCTGGTAATCCTGCGCGTGGTCAGGGTCAAGGACCGCCAGCCGGCCGGCGATGCCCCGGGTGATGGCTGCCGCGTTCATGGGATCCGTCCAGATGTGTTCGTCGAAGACGTGGACATGGCCCTCATGGTCATCATGGTCATCGCCCTCCAGGATGCCCTCTTCCGCCTCTTCCAGGAGAATTACAAAATCCATCATGCGAAGGGTCTTGGCAGGATCGATCTCCGCCGCCAGGAGCAGGCGGTCGACCCAGGCATCGGACGGGCCGCCGTTGTAGATAAATAGATCGCAGGAGGCGATCCGGACTACATCCTTGGGAGTCGGCTCGTAGGTATGGCTCTCCGACCCGGGGGGCAGGAGCATGCTGACTTCCGTCCATTGGCCGCCCGCCTCACGGGCGAAATCGAA
>JBBAEW010000066.1:0-10803 GCA_041655695.1 Saccharofermentanales bacterium | reverse complement strand
CTTATAGCTCGCATCAAAAATATCCTTACTGCTGGCTAACACAAGGTTCCCGTCATAACGTAATCCTAGGCCTGACTGAGAATAGTATTGGCCCGCATGTATATCATCTGTCTGACGTTCCCACACTGGATTTTAGGCCATATCCCCACGTTAAACAAGTTCCGATACGCCTTCGGTCCTAAGAATTGATTCTTCAAAAGAACAAACGTCAAAATCTTGAATAGAAGTTGAAAGTGAATAATCGTATGTCAAATTTCCAAAAAGTTTGGCAAAAGGGTCTAGGCGAATCTTGCTAATTAGAGGATTAAATGCTCTCGTCAAATGAAGTTTCTTACCATTCGCCTGGGCAATCAAAAACGCCATTTTTCCTGTGGAGATGTATTCTGAATTTTGTGGGAAATGCAAGCCGCCTTCTTCATGATCAATCAAGTATTTTACGAACTCAATCAGATTTTCGATGTAGATCATACTCCGCTGGTTATCAACATCCGGGAAGAAAGGGATCAATCCCAAGACAAGTCTTCTCAATTTTGGGTAATTGCCCTTGCAGCCTCTTCCATAAACCATAGGTGGGCGAAGAATCGCCAGAGTAAACAGATTGTCCTCCAACTCCCTCAACAGATCTTCGGCTGATGCCTTTGATCGCCCATAAGCAGTCTGAGGAAGAACGGGCGTAGAAGAATCAATCCTGCCTGACATCAAACCATAGACATTCATGGTGCTAAGAAAGATGAAATGTCTGACACCCTCATCCTTTGCTTTTTTTGCAAGCTTGAGGGTTAAATCCCTATTAATCTTGAAGTATAGGGCTTGCATGCCCTTCTTGTTTTTTTCATGAACTAAAGCCGCAACATGGAAAATCACATCATAGGCGGCAAAGTCATGATGCAAATAACTGTTTCCCCTGACATCCAAAACTGTCACTTGATAGCGGCTGGGCTCTTGGCCGAGCCGATACTCAAGCCAGTTTCCTATGTAACTATCGGATCCAGTAATCAGTACCTTTTTCACAAGAATGTCTCCGGCTAACTTGTTAACGGACACCCTTGCCGCTGAATACAACAGCAAAAGTTCGTAGAAAACAGGACATATCGAAAAGCAAGCTTCTCCTTCGCACATATTCGCCATCATAACGAGCCTTAACCGTAACAGGCAAATCGTCCCGCCCGTTGATTTGAGCCCAGCCAGTGAGTCCGACAGGCACATCATTAGCCCCGTAAAGATCTCTGGCCTCGATGAGATCATATTGATTCCAGAGAGCCGGCCTGGGGCCAACAAAGCTCATATCACCCTTCAATATATTGAGTAACTGTGGGAGCTCGTCCAAGGAACTGTGACGAAGCAAGTGACCAACCTTGGTCACCCATAGATCGGGCTGTTCCAGGAGGTGAGCCGCCATATCCTGAGGTGTATCCCTTCTCATGGTTCTGAATTTCAAAATATAAAAGTGTTTTTTGTGTATACCGATTCGTCTTTGCCGAAGAAAGGCAGGCCCTTTAGAATCAATCTTGATGGCGAGCATAATCACCAACATCAGTGGCCAAAGGATGGCCACGCTAAGCAGGGATAGAAAAATATCGAGGAATCGTTTTGTAATCTTGTAAACCATCATGACCATTCCAGATAAACAATATGACGATTTCCCATTGCTCCGCTATAATCTCTTTCATCGAAACGTTCGATTTGTTGAAGCTGAATTATGTTCTTCTTCAACCTGATATTTCCAATATCTATCGCCCAATTCATAAGCCTGTTTCACCAGACTACACATTAGCAAGAAGCCCGCAAACCAAAAAAACCATTATTTAAAAACTTTTGCCCCCGGCTCATGTGGTAGAACCATAGAGGTTTTGTTGATGACCGTATGAAAATCTGGGATATCTCGGATAACGATGGCTCCCATGCCAATGATACAATTATCGCCAATCCTTATATTTTCTCTTATCGCAGTTTGCATACCAATAAAGACATTCCGTCCAATAGTGCAATTCCCGCCAATTGCCGCAAAGGATGAGATAACTGCATTTTCGCCAATAACTGAATCGTGCCCGATCGAAACGAACGACTGGACTAAGACATTTTTACTGATTACGGAGCCAGTGGCTATTGTTACTTTATCGCTGTTAATGACAACACCTTGTTCAATTGTTGCTCCCAGACTTACATCGGCTTGCGGGTGTATCAAAGTGGCCAACCGATAACCCGCCTCTTGAACACGCTCAGAAAGCAGCTCTCGCAGTGAAGGTTCACCTTGTCCGATAATAAACTCGAGATCGTCATGCGAATAAATTTCTTTCGTTTCGTCAAAAGAAATAGCTTGGATACCCTCTCGCAACTGACTGGGATCTCCATCATCAACGAATAGGATACTTTTCCATCTGGGAGAATACTCCTGGAGCCTCGACGCAAAATCAAAGAATTTCCTGCCTAGGCCCCCGGCACCATAAATGGCTAATCGCATTGCATTTCCTCCTTAAAGGCTTTGAGACACACTCAAAGAAAACTAACTCGATGAGTATTTCAGGGTTTCAATCATGCACATCAGCCAAAAGGCTCCCTCGATTAGTCGTGATTCGGCACGAGCAAGACTTTCTCCTCGCCAGCATCGCTACATGCTTGAGAAGGGTTGCCCTGGAACACTTCCATGGTCACAGTCTCACCCGCGTTAATCCCTTCTCTCAAGAAAACAGCCTTGACTGTCATCATAAAGATTCGAATATCCAAAATAAAAGTCATGCTGTCAACATACTCCACGTCAAGCGCAAACTTTTCATCCCAACTAATGGCATTACGACCACTAACTTGCGCCAATCCAGTCAATCCCGGTTTGATCTCATGCCTGCGTTTCTGGAAACTATTATAAAGTGGCAGGTATTGCATCAATAACGGCCTTGGTCCAACCAAGCTCATATGGCCTGCCAGCACATTTAATAGCTCGGGAAGCTCATCCAGTGAGGTTGATCTTAGGACCCTGCCAAAACGGGTCAAGCGTTCTGCACCGCTTAACAAATTACCCTCTACGTCTCTGCTGTCATTCATAGTCCTGAATTTAAGAATCTTAAAGGGAACCTCATCCTTGCCAGGCCGCAGTTGTGAAAAAAAGACCGGAGAACCAAGTTTAATTCGTACCAGGAAAGCAAGGATTATAAGCAGTGGGCTTAAAATAATCAGAGCAAAAAAAGCCACAAGCCGATCCAGGAGGGGCTTGAAAAAAGACCTATACAGCATCACCCTCAATTCCTTCTTTGATTGAGTTTACGATCCTATTCAAATCATCCCTGCTCATATTCAGATCGCTTGGCAGGCATAGCCCCCGGCCAAACAGTTGCTCTCCCATATTTCCGCTCTTTTGGGCTGTAATGAAAGTGCAATGCTCATAATAGGGTTGCAAATTCATGGGTTTCCATATAGGTCTGGATTCAATGTTGTTATCATTCAAATGCTTGTAGACATCCATGGGATCGATTGGCTGATCAAAAGTAATACAGCTCAGCCAATAATTCGGAAAAACTCCTTCCGGGACCGGCATCATCCGAATCCGTCCGGATGGCTCCAAATTCTCCTTGTAGTACTCGTAGATCTCTCTTTTGATTTGAACGTGCCGATCCAGCACCATCAACTGTCCTCTGCCAATACCGGCAGATACATTGGACAAACGATAGTTATAGCCGACTTCTTGATGCTGGTACCAAGGGGCGGACTCTCTGGATTGGGTAGCCCAAAAACGAACCTTTTCACAAACTTTGTGGGCAGTTTCCGGATTATTGGCTGTCAACATTCCCCCTCCGGAAGTTGTAATAATCTTATTCCCGTTGAAACTAAAACAACCGATCTCTCCGGCCGTACCAGCATGCAGCCTTATAGGTGTCGTATGCCAGGAACGCCTTAGCTCGCCTTCACTCTTGTAATAGTAAGAGTCGTAAGTGCTGCCCAAAGATTCAGCTGCATCCTCGATAAGAGGGACCTGATATTCATCGCAAAGTGAAAGAATCTGATCAATATCCGGTAAAAGCCCATAAAGGTAGGCCGCTACGACAGCCTTGATTCTGCCCTTGAATTTTTCCAGAGCTGCCTTCAGTGCTTTTGGATCCATATTCCAAGTCGCCCAGTCAGAGTCAATCAAAACCGGGGTAGCACCTTGGTAAACAACAGGATTAACGCTGGCAGCAAAAGTCAATGACGAGCAGAGAACAATGTCTTCCCTGGTGTCACGAGGCTTTGCAATGTCAGGCTTATTGCCCTCACCAACACCAGCCAGCTTTAAGGCCAGATGAATAGCAGCTGTCCCGGATGATAAAGCCACCGCATCTTTGACGCCAAGTTTGTCTGCAAATTCTGTTTCAAAAGCGGTTACATTCGGGCCAAGAGGTGCAATCCAATTGGTGTCAAAAGCCTGTTGGACATAACCTAACTCAAAGCCCTCATCACTCATGCGGGGTCTGGCCAAATGTATCTTTTCGAATTCCTTTTTCATAGCCACCAAATCTCTAACATATTGTACACGAAAGAAGCATTCCTTCCGATGAACCCGGCAGGGTCAGCAAAAAAGACAAGATGACGGCAAATGGTGATATGCTGACCCAGGGCCATCCTGTGCTAGAATAGCACCGTTGCGATAACACTGATGGAAGGTGACTGTGGCATGGACGAAGCCAACGATCGCCGGGATTCCGGACAAGAAAATCTAGCTCCTAAAATGAGGGCACCTCAGCTCCGAAGAGATTTGGATCCTGAGCCCGTGGAGACTCCCCTTCCTGCGGAGACACCCGACAGTTCCAGCCAGAGAGTCCGGAAACCTTCCTTTGTTTTGTCTGTGCCTTCCCGGATTGAAGAGGCGGAAGTGCCGCCTTCAGATGAAGTTGAGTCTCCGAAGGTTGTGGCTGAAGCAGAATTGAGTGACGTCATACAGGAATTCAAGCGCCACTTGGTCGCCAAATCAGCCCTGATGCCTGAGTCAGATGAAGCGGATCCGCCTGTCGAGGTGGAAGAAGATCACGCCGAGACTGAGGAAGCAGGCGGTGAGGAAAGCCTCGACGAGGGTGGGCAGGAATTGGAATCTTCGGAAGATGCTCCAGTTGAAACTCTTGAGGTATCAGATTCTTCTGAATCTTCTGTTATTGAAGAAGTTGTGGAGGAGGAATCCAAGAAGAGCAAGTGGAAAACCTTCTATCTGAGTCCTCTTGTAACGCGCATCCTGCTTGGGCTTTCGGTTCTCTTCCTTTTAGTCGGCATCTACCTCTTTGTCAAACCGGCCCTCATTCATAAGAATCAGCAGAAGGCCGGCCAGGATATCCTGGATTTACTGGCCAATCAGGAGCCTGGTGAAACCGGTGACGTTTCCATAACCGTCAATGTCAAGGATGTCTACAGTGCCGGAAGCTTCGATGACGGCTATGATGTGATTTTGCCGCCCGGGGTGACAGGTGAGACTACCTTGCCCACCCAGCCCTCCGGAGAGCGGCCCAAGACGGTCGTCATCAAGGCAGATTCCATTATGCGGATCCCCAGCATCGACTTTGAAAGTGCCATCGCGCCTGATGTCAAAGAGGCTACCCTCTGGGTTCTGCCGGGACACTTCCCTCCCAGCGTCAAGCCTGGGGAGGTTGGCGTGGCTGCCTATTTCGGCCACCGCATGATCAAGAGGGGCCTGCATTTCAACCGTTTAAACGAAGTAAAGGTGGGAGACCGGATCCAGGTTCAGCGCCAGGGGGTCACCTACAATTTTGTCGTCGATTACTACAAGATCGTGGTGCCGGCCGATGTAGGCAAGTACGTCTACGAGGAAACCGATCAGTCCCGGATTCTTCTGGTCACCTGCGATCCGGTGATCGGGCCCCGATCGACCAAGAAGCGTATCCTGGTCGGCGGTTACCTGGAAAACATGATTACGCCCTAAAGTGAAACGCCCCATATGGGGCGTTTCCTATCTCCAGCAGGTTTGTCCCCGCTTATTTGACGTTATAAAGTTCATCCAGTGATAAATCGTTGAGGACCGTCATCAGGATGGCCGTCTCCTCGTGGGAGAGGGTGATGCCCTTGCCCATTTTACCGTGATCGGGTGCCCAATCCCGGATATCCAGCTTGGGGGCGTTGCCGTTCCAGCTGACAAAATTGAGCTCACGGTTCCAGCCTGTCTTGGGGCTGGACGAAAGCACCGCAATTTCTTTTAAGATCTCGTACTTGAACTCTGCCATTGACTTCTCCTTTTTTATGACTCTCGTCTGTCCTGTGTATCCAATTTCCGTCCCTCAACCTTCCAGATATCCGAAGCGTAATCCTCTATGGTCCGGTCGGAACTGAAATAGCCGCTTGAACAGATATTATTCCAGCATTTGGCTGCCCAATCAATCTGGTTCCGGTAGACGCTGTAAGCGTCCAGCCGGGCCTGGCGGTAAGCTTCAAAATCTCCCAGCACATAGTAGGGATCTGCCTTCTCATGGCTGGTCCCCTGAAGGAGGCGGTCGTAGAGGGATTGGAACATGCCCGTGTTGCCGTCCGACAAGGTCCCGTCGATCAGGAGATCCACCGCCCGCTTGAGGCCGGGGATATTCTCATATTGCCAGTTGGAAGTATAGAATTGTTTGGTGTCAGGGAAATCTTTGAGTCTGGGACCGAACATGAAGATATTATCCTCGCCCACCTGGTCCAGAATCTCGATATTGGCCCCGTCATAGGTGCCGACCGTCAGGGCCCCGTTCATCATGAACTTCATGTTGCCCGTGCCTGAAGCCTCCATGCCCACCGTCGATATCTGCTCCGATATATCCGCGGCAGGGAAGAGTTCTTCCGCCAGGGAGACATTGTAGTTATGCATGAAGACGACGCGCATCTTCCGGTTGACATCCAGATCCCCGTTGACCATGCGGGCCACTTCGTTGATCAGCTTGATGGTGGCCTTGGCCAGAAAGTAACCCGGGGCAGCCTTGGCACCGAAGATATAGGCCACAGGCAGGACATCCAGAGTTGGGTTCTCCTTCAGGAGGAAATAGCGGTCAATGATCTCCAGGACATTCATCAGCTGACGCTTGTATTCGTGCAGACGCTTGATCTGAATGTCGAAGATGAAGGAAGAATCGATCTCAATGCCTTCCCGCTCCTTGATCAGGGCGGCCAGGCGCTCCTTGTTGTCCCGCTTGACAGCCAGGAGCTTTCGCATGACCGAGGGATCCGAGGCCAGGGGCAGAAGGTTCTTCAGGTCTTCCATGTCTGTCAGCCAGCCCTTGGAGCCGTAGTGCTCCGTCAGGAGATCCGACAGGCCTGGATTGCAAAGATCCAGCCAGCGCCGGGGCGTCACCCCATTGGTTTTGTTGGAAAACTTGGAGGGCCACCAGCGGTAGAAGGGGTTGAAGACCTCCTGCTTGAGGATCTCGCTGTGGATCTTGGCCACGCCGTTGACTGACCGGCAGGCATAGATGGCCAGGAGGGCCATGTGGGCCTTGCCGTCATGGATGGGGGCCAGCCCCTGGATGGCTTCCTGGTTGAGTCCGTATGCGAAGGCTTCCTTGCGGAACTGGGCGTCGATGGTTTCAATGATCTCAAGGATGCGGGGGAAGAGGAAGCGGAAGACATCCAGATCCCATTTCTCCAGAGCCTCCTGCATGATGGTGTGGTTGGTGAAGGCAAAGACCTGTGTTACAAGTCTCCAGGCCTCGTCCCAGCTCTGGCGGTTCTCATCGATCAGAAGGCGCATGAGCTCGGGGATGGCAAGAACCGGGTGGGTATCGTTGAGCTGGATGATATTCTCCTCGGCAAAATGGGAGAAATCGTAGCCGTGGCGCTCCCGGTAATGGCGGACAATGGTCTGCAGGGACGCCGAGACAAAGAAATACTGCTGGCGTACCCGGAGGACTTTGCCGTCATAGCTGGTGTCATTGGGATAAAGGACCCGGCAGATATCCATGACCCGGTTTCTTTGAATGACCGCGTCATCGAAACGCTGGGCATTGAAGAGGTTAAAGTCGAACTCCTCGGCCGGCTCCACCCGCCAGAGACGAAGGGTGTTGACGTTGTCGGTCCCGTGGCCGGTAACCGGCAGATCGAGGGGGACCGCGTAGACACTCATGTCACGAAAATTGACCAGAGCCTTGTCTTCCCTCCGGGTCACCACGAAGGGATAGGGCCTCTCCATCCAGGCATCAGGGTATTCCTTCTGGTAGCCGTGCTCAATCTCCTGGCGGAAGAGACCGTAGCGGTAAAGGAGGCCATGACCCATGACCGGCAGGTTCATGGTAGCCGATGAATCCAGGAAGCAGGCAGCCAGGCGGCCCAGGCCTCCGTTGCCCAGGGCCGGATCCGTCTCTTCATTCAAAAGAGCGTCCAGGTTATAGCCGTCATCGCTTACCAGTTCGCGGACCAGATCCAGAAGATTCCGGTTGATCAAATTGTTGAGCAGACTTCGGCCGACCAGAAACTCGGCTGAAAAATAATGGACCTGGCGGCCCTGTCCATAAAGATGGCGCGACCGCTCCCAGTCGGGGCCGATCGTTTCCATGACCGCCCGGGAGAGGGCCGTCCAGTATTCATGCTCGGACGCTGTCGGAACACTCTTTCCAAACTCGGCATAAAGATGAGCTTCCACCTTCTCTGCCAATTGTGCTTTATTCATTCATTTACCTCAAAAAAAGACCGAGGGCTATTATAGCAGAAGATTTTCTGCCTGACGGTCACCAATGACGCCCGTCTCTTCAGACGGCCTGAGTTGTGTTGCCGGGAATAAACTGCATATCCAGCTGAATCCTGGGCGTGCAGGTCTGACCCGAGTTTTACAGTTATGAGAGGGGAAAGCCCTGCGGACCATTGCAGTCGCAGGGCTTTGGGGGGATTTAGGGGATGAAGAGAACTGTAGTGCTATAGGTTCAGTGCGATGGATGAGAGGATCCGGTTGAAGCGCTCCTGTTTGACCTCGACCAGTTCGAGAGATGTCTGAAAGACCTCTTGTATGAGTGCGAAATCCCGTGCGACTTCATCATCTTCAATGAAACGCAGGGTCTCGACAAGTTCTCCTTTCCGGTTCGGTTTTTTCTCGAAGGCCACACGTCCGCCCACATCATCCAGCTCGACGATGCCGCCGCGCTTGACCTTGCAGGTTGCCGCATTGAAAGCCCGCGCGATCCGTTGCGCCGAGAGGGTCTTGTCCCCCAGGGCATGCTGAAGCAGCCGAACAATCAGCAAGGCGACAAAACAGATCAGAAAGTGAGCCCGGATGTGCTCCTGGGTCCATACATGAACCGGCCGGGCTTCAAGATCTGACTTCAAGACTGAAAAGGATGCCTCGATCTTCCATAACCCGCCATAGACCTCCCGGATCCTGGCAGCATCATAGTCCAGTTCACTTGTAACCAGACAAAAGTAGCCGTCATAAAAGGCATCCTTTTCTGCCTTCTCCAGATCAACCGAGCGAATGACCCGCTTATGAGCGGCTTCGAGTTCACCCGACTGCGGGTTTTCCACTTCTTCACGAATATATTCTTGGGACCCTTTCTTGATCCCGTAGGCGTCATTTCGCAAACTCACCTCTGCCTTCATCAGCTTCTCTTCGCGTTTCTTTTGGGCCATGCGCGCCTCAGCCTGGTTCCAATAGATTAATACCCGGCGTTCACGTTCGACCTTCTCCCCCTGGTCATCCCGGCCGGTGTAGGTTTCATTGAAGAGTTTGTACTTGTAAGTGCCCTCCTGGTTCCACACATAACCGTTCTCATCTTCCAGGTGCTCGCGATAACGCTTTCCCTTGCTTCCACGCAAAACCTGGGAGAACACATAGCCGTCCCCGTTTTGACAGATGTAATCGATGTTGGAACCCGAATTAATGCCCTTATCGGCCACCACAACCAAGCGCCCGAGTCCATAGGCTGCCTTCAATTTCTGCATGACCGGCTGCAAGGTTAATGTATCGCTTGTATTACCAGGAAATAAAGACATGGCAACAGGAAGCCCTTTAGAATCCAAAAACAGTCCCATCTGCACAATGGGGTCCACCCGGTGTTCTTTGGATACCCCCCGACGCCGAAGCTGGCCCGGGTCATCGGGGAAGTCGGTCTCAAAATAGTAATTGGTGACATCATAAAAGGCATAGGTCAGGTCCCGGCCAACCAGTTTTTGCACCACCCCGTTTAAATGCTCTTGCAAGGAGTCACTAAAGGCAGCCACATGATCCAAGGACCGATAGATCTCAGGCAACTTGAGATTTAACTCCCAACCATAAAACGATTCTTGCTGCTGCGCACTGGCCCGCTTGGAGCAAGGCGACAGGATCCGCATGAGGACCAGATACTTGAAGATCTCATCAATACTGTAGCCGCCCCGAAACTTTTGTTGCTCCGTATAAGTTTCAATGAACCCACCAATGTCAAGCAGGGAATAGATCGATTCCAGGTATTTGTAGCCGTAGTTCAAGCGACGGTTGGATCCGCTGTACATCCGAAGGCTGCCAAGCTGTTCACGGTTGGCAGGATCCGCGTCAAATGCTTCCACCTCCCGCATGAAGGCCTCGGGGTCTTCTTGGTCTTCCAAATACCCGAAGCTTTTCAGGGTTCGTTGCTTGGGCGGTTTGCCCGGGGCGGGCCTGTAGCCCTCGACCACCCGGATGTAGGTCTTGACCGTTCCGTCTTTCATAACCCGTTTATCTTTTCTGATCATGAGGTCACCTCCTCTCGCAACTATTATATGGCATAACCCAGCATAACGCAATAGGCAGGCGCCGTTTTATTTATGAAAAAATCCCAAACCCGCACATCAGGCGAGTTTGGGAGATAGTGGATGTCGTGTTTGGGTTGGGTGATTCAGATCAAACTGTAAAAGTCAGGT
>JBBAEW010000065.1:0-11243 GCA_041655695.1 Saccharofermentanales bacterium | reverse complement strand
TTTAATTAAAAATTTTAAAAAATTAGTGGGTGCAGTGGGACTCGAACCCACAACGGCATTACGCACCCTTCTCATTAAAAGTGAGAAGCTCCACCAATTGAGCTATGCACCCGAAATAAAACCAACTTGTCAAAGAACTAAATTTTGCACGAGTAGAGGGATTCGAACCCCCAACCAATATTACTACCCGACTAAGGACTGGGTTGGAGCCAGCTGGTCACGCCTATGAGTACTCGTATATTTTAAAGAACTTATATAAAAAGAAAAATCCCGAACTTTTTTTGAGTTCGGGATTTTTGTATTTTAGTTATATTTTTTGCTAACTTTTATCTACAAACATACCGAACCCATTCAATGATTTAATAAAATAAAACCACTTCACGGATATTGAACACACGATATATTTAAAAGTTGCTGTCATAATTTCTAATCTCCTATTTTTATTTTTAATTATATATTTAATTTAAAAGTCCACTTTTTTCCATTTCTGGAATTATTGTTTCTTATTTATGATACAAAAGTATAAAAGTTTATTTAATCTACCAAATTTTTTATTACTTTTTTTGAAAATATTTTTTAATTATTTGATTTTATGTACATTAAAATGTTTTTAATTTTTAAACTTCTATTTAATAAAAGTTGAATATGTTTATGTAATTTTATAATTTCATTATTTACATCATTTTTAAGATCAATATAATCATCATGTGTAGTAGCATTGCCAATCTTATCCATTTCTTTTAATTGATCTATTGTATATTTATGGTTGTAACCCTTCATTTTTAATTAAAATTTTAAGAGTATAATCTTGATCAATTGTTAATCCACTATTTAAAATATAACTAGATTTTAACATGTCATAATCAACGATTATTAGTGTATCTTTTTCTATAACAACTTTTTTACCAATTAATTCTTTTTGTTGTTTAGAATATTCTGATATAGCATTTAGTCCACCGTCACATGTTCTAAATAAAACAACAATAGCTGATATTAATATCACTAGTGAAAATAACCCACTTAATCCATTTTTTAATTCTTTATCCATTTTTCTTTTTTATTAAATTAATATGTTTACAATCTTTTCTAAATCCAAAACTTGGACAAGTACATGTCCATCTATTATTTTTATACTCTACTGTATATTCAGATTTACCATTCGATGATTTTACTTTAAATATAATATCTTTTTTATTAATATTTTTAGTACCTGTTGTTCTTTCCCAATCACTCATAACTTCTTCTAATGTTATATTAAAAGGAACTTCGTGATAACCAGGTACAACATATCTTTTACCATTTAAAGTGGTTAATCCAGGTGACCAAAATGATTTATATTTTTTTGTCATACTTTAATCAATTTTAAATACATCTTCATAAGAATATACTTGATTACCATCAATCAAATAATAATAGATATACATTCCATTTTTCCAATCATATCCTGTAATTTTCACTACATCACCATTATCTAAGACTGCTATATCACCTTTATAAAAAATAGGTAAAATTATACCTTTTGGGATTAGATCCAAAATATCATTGATTTTTGATTTATCATCTATAATTTCTTCTAATTTTCTTTTAAACCCTTTAATATTTTCCATATTTTCCATATTTTCTTATTAATTTAATAATTTCTTTTAAAAATCATATTTTGTACCACATAATTATCACTATAATTAAATGATAGATTATAGTTTACTAATTCCCAACCATCTTCACCTTCACTATTTAAATAATCTTTTAATTTATCTAAATCTTTAAATGAAGATACATCTTCAATTTTATATTCAAATCTTTTCATATTATTATATTTTTAAATATCAAATTTATCCATCGCCATCAATATACATTCTTCTATTGTTAACTTCGGATTTTCTTTCATGAATTTTAAAGCATATGTAAAAACTTCTGCTTCATAATTAAATTTTCTAATATTATTTAACTGTCTTGATACAAAATTTAATGTTTTTTCATCCATTGTAATAAATTTTAAGTTTGATACAAAAATATATATAATTTTAATTATATCCAAATTATTAATAATATATTTTTATATATACATTAAAAATAAATACTAATATGCCATCAAAATCCAAATCACAACAAAGACTAATGGGAATGGTTTATGCTTATAAAAATGGTAAACTATATCTAGATGATTTATCACCATCATTAGCTAATAAAATTAAAGAAATCGCTGATGGTAGAAAAAGAAAAACAGGTGATAAAAGAAGAAAAACAAAAGGAATATCTGAAGAAGATGCTAAAAAATACGCATCAACTAAACATGATGGTTTACCAGAAAAAGTAGAAGAAAAACTTATCACTAAATTTGAAGATTTTATAAATGAATCAATAAAAGATTATTTAAAACCAATGGATAAAGAGGAAGTTCTAAAAAAAATTGATAAATTAACACCTAAAGATAAATTATCAGCTGTTGCAAATGATACATATTTAAAAAGTCTTATAAATGACGAAGAACTTAATAAATTAATTGAAGAAAATGATGAGATAACGACATATGATGATGTAATAGGTAAAATTATAATTGATATAAATGTTGATAGAGATGATGAAGATAACAATAAAATAACATTTAAATTTAAAAATGGTGATGAATATTTAATGTGTCATTATGATGATTGTTGTGAACAAGTATTTATAGACGATATAGTTGGCGATATTGGTGATTTAATTGGTTCACCATTAATTAAAGCAGAAGAAATATATAGAGATAACCCATTTGAAAAACAACAAGATCATGGTAGTTGGACATTTTATAAATTTGCTACCATAAAAGGATATGTGGATATTGTATGGAAAGGTTTATCTAACGGTTACTATTCTGAAAGAGTATCATTCGTAAAAAAATAAATGATTAATATGATAACAAAATTTGATAAATTTGTAAATGAAAGTATTAAAGATTCATTAAAACCGAAAAATAAAAAAGATATTATTAATAAATTTAATAATTCAAATAGAGAAGAAAAAAATAATTTATTCTATAATTTATTTTTCAATGATTTTGATGATGATAGTGATTTTTTTGAATTTGTTGTTGATAACTGTGATATAGAACATGACATAGATGATGTCATGGATATATTTGATATTATAGATTTAATAAGTGAAAATGAATTAAATTATTTGTTTAATAAATTATTATCCTACAAATTTGTAAATGAAAAATATGATAAATTTGGTGATTTAAAAGATGCAAAATCAATTGAAGAAATTTCTAAACTTCATAAGTTTGATTTAAAAAAATTAAAAGAATATTTAAAAGTTGGTATAAGAATAGAAAGAGAACATACTGATGATAATGAAATTGCTGAAAAAATAGCATTACACCATTTAGAAGAAACACCCCTTTATTATCACAATAAATTTGGTTTACCAGAAATGGAAAGACGATTAGAAAAAATGTTAGAAGAAGAAAAAGAAGAAGAAAGAAAAAAATTAGAATAATTTAAAATGAATATAATAAAGAAATTTAATGAATTTAAATTATTATTGGAAAGAAATTTAAATTTTACAGAATTAAATAAAAATAATAGATGGAATGTACTTTTTGATAAATTAAAAAATGATGAATCTTTTAATGTTGATTTCACTGATAAAAATGGAAAAAAAATAAAAGATAATGTCAAAATATTAAATAGGGATTATATATTATATGAAATATCTAAAAATGGTAATAAATCTGAATTAGATATAGAAAAAGCTGAAGATTTTTTCAAAGAAGGAGATGGGTATTATTATGACATATTTGAAATAATATCAAATGGTAAAAAGTATTATATTAGATTAAATGATATTGTAAAAAATAAAGAATTTGGTTCATCTAGTAATTTATCATCAGGTACAGTAGATTCAACATTAAAAGAATCGATGTTTGCTTTTTGTTTCTCATTATTACAATATTATTATAAAACACATAATATTAGTAAATTACCTTATAATATTAATAAACTAAATGATATTATATTTGATAAAGATGGTAATATAATAAAAGATATAATTGATCATATCAAAATACCAATAGTATTGGACAAAGATATCATAAATGATGAAATAAATGAAAATAATTCAGAATGGGTTAATTCTTATATTGATATAACTAATAAATTCATACCATTATTATTAAATAAAAAATATATATTTTATCATAATTCATTTAAAGGTGATATACCAAATCTACTTAATGAAATATTTTATAAGTATTTTAAAAATTATAATGTACCATTTAGAGTAAATATAAATAAATGGAATCCATCAGATATATATGCAGTTAATATTAACAGAAACGAAAATATAATAAATAAATTAAAAGAACAATCAGGTAATAAAGATAATTTATTGGATAATATCACTAATTTAATCACAACATATTTTAATAATAAATCATTAATTGGAATATCAATCAAAAAGACAAAAACAAATAGTAATAATTCTATACATAAAAAAAATGAAAAGTATTCTATTTTTAAATATAATGGTTTTGAAGTATCTAAAAACCCTTTAGATACTATGTCCATAAAAATATATGCAAATAGAAATAACATTAAGGAAACATTACTATCAAAAATATCTACCGGTAATGATATATCAAATAATAGTTTAGAAATACTTGGTAATAATAGTAAATATGGTAGAATATCATATAGTTTTATAAATTATATATTATCTATGTGCAATTTAAATGAAATACCACATTATAAAGAAATTGAAAAATTAGATAATGATGAATTAATAAATAAAATTAATTCAATATATCTAAATATAAATGATGATTTTAAAAGAACAAAACAAAGTAATATGAAATTTAATATCAAAGAATCTAAATCTAAATTAATATCAAAATATCAATCATTATTATTAATTAAATTACTAGAAGACAATAAAAATATTTACTCTAATATATTATATCAAGGTAGAAAAATGAAAAAGAGTGATTTTATAATCACTCAAATATTCAACTTTGGATATTCTAGAAATAATATAATTTTTAAAACACCACCTTATTATTATGTATATTCACAATAATTAATAATTCATTATTAGTAATTCAGTGCCCATATTTTGTTTTTTCCCTAATTTTGCTGCCGCTGCTTTTACAAAATCCTTTGATTCCCAATTATATCTATCTTTAGGAAACCAAACATCAAGTAAATCAAAATAATAATAACTCAATGAAAATTTACCTTTTATATTATGTAGTGTTTTTGCTAACCTTTCATGATCACTTCTATCAAAATCGTGATTTGAATAATAGGATTCTGTTTTCCAGTATGGTGGATCTAAATAGAAATATGTATTAATATCATCATATTTCTTTATTACATCATCAAAATCCATGTTTTCTACAAATGTTATTTTATCAAAATGTTCTTGGAATTTTGGATTCTTTAATTTATCCATAAAGATTAAATATTTACATTTATATTTACCTTTATAATCAGTATATTTAGCAGTTTCTGGTTTACTACCTGAAAATATCTGTGTTAATACATATACATACTTAACAGCTATATCAAAATTTGGTTTATCATCTAATGATAAATTAGAATTAAATATTTCTTTTTGAAATTTATAAAATAATTCAGAATATTCCTTTGGTGTATTTTCTACACCTAATTGTTGACAAGGATATTTTGATAATTCATCCCATAATTTATTATAATCTTTTACACATCTAAATAGATTTGCATTTAACCCATTAAAATCATTATAAACAACTGTTTTTAAATTTGGATATTTATTTAAATCCATATTAAAGTATACCCAGTACATACCACTAAACCCTTCTACAAAAACTTCAATGTCATTTGGTATAAATGGAACTATCCATTTTCCTATTCTACTCTTTCCTCCAATGTATGATATCAATTTAGTTATTATTATTTTTTAAATTATTAATTATTTTATTTCCCTTTTTCAAATTATCAATCGCCCATAATGGTTGTAAATTGTCTAAAGAATTAACAGTTGATACTTTTTCATTTTTATTAAAACTTGATACTGGTTTAATATGATCAATATGCCATTCTCCCCAATTTTCCCAAGTCATACCTGTCATAAATTTACTTTCTATACTTTCTTTTAATTTTATTGCAGAATATCCCAAAAGTTTAATTGTTTGGTCTTCTTTTTTAGTTCCAAATCTTTTTAAAGTATTATTTAATAAAGTTCTCCATGCAATAATATATTTATTTTTATTTTTATTTTTATGATAATTATCTCTTTTATTTTTTAATCCTTTTTCAGAATTACGATATTCTTTTTTCTTTTGGATATAATAATCATAATTTTCTATTATCCATTTTTTAGTTGATTCATTTACTTTTTCTTTATTTTTTTCACGATATTCTTTTTTATTTAATAATATTTTTTCTTTATTTTTTTCACGATATTTTAAATCTGATTTACGTTTTTTATCTTTATATCCTTCTTCATATCTTCTTTTTGTGTTTTTCTCTAAAATTTTTTTTCTATATTCTTTATTTTCGTTATATAATCGTTTTCTTTTTTCATTTTTTCTTATTTTTGCATCTGGGTTTTTTAATAACCAATCTTTATTTCTTTTTCTAATTTTTTCTATATTATTTTTATTATAAATGGATATACAATTTTTACAAATTGATTTATGACCATCTTTTTTATTAGCATAACATTTGTGAAATTCACTTAAATCTTTTTCTATTTTACATTTATTACAATTTTTTTATTCATATGCTAACTTTTTTAATACTATATATAAAACACTATAAATAAAATATCCATTGTTTATTATAAATTTTATTTTTTATATATAGTTAAAAAATATTTTTGTTTATGTTTAGAATTGTTTTTATTGGATATTGCAACAATGAGAGATTAAATATATTAAATACTATTGATGAATGCAAAATCGATATAATTCATAATTATAGTAATATAATTCACAATTTACCAAATGACGTAATTGACTTATTTATAATATCAACACCAAATACTGATTTAAGTAATAAAATATCAAATGAAATAAGTAAAGATAAATCATTAAACCACATACCTATAATAATATTAACAAATGATTTAGAATATGATATATTATCAGATTTAGTAATAAGTGACAATATATCAGATAAAGAATTTTTATATCAAGTTAAAACATTATTAAAAATGAAATTAATGGATGATGAATTAAAAAAGGAAAAAATATTATTAGAATTTAAAGTTAAAAGTAGAACATTACAACTAGAAGATAAGGCAAATAGTTTAAATATTACATTAAATTCCATAGGTGATGGTGTTATAGTAACCGACAAAAATGGATTAATAACATTAATGAATCCAGTTGCAAAAGAAATTACTAAATTAAATGATTCAGAATTTATGTTAAACCATATAGATGAAGTATTAGACATATCATATAAAAATAAAAAAATTTATATATTTGATGAAGTTATGAAATCAAATAAAACATTTTTCATAAAAGATGGATCAGAACTAAAATCAAAAAATAGTGAAACCATAAAAATATCTGATAGTGCTTCATTAATATTAAATAAGAAAAATGATATAAATGGTATTGTTATAGTATTCCGTGATATAACATGTGAATATGAATTAAGAAAAAAAACTATAGAAAGCGAAAAAAAATATAAAAGAATATATTACCATGTTCCTGATGTAGTATATACTATGTCAATAGATGGTAAATTTACCAGTATGAATGATTCTAGTAT
The DNA here is from genome assembly GCA_041655695.1 of Saccharofermentanales bacterium. Lineage (GTDB taxonomy): Bacteria > Bacillota > Clostridia > Saccharofermentanales > DTU023 > UBA4923. The sequence continues at coordinate 3,501 of JBBAEW010000065.1, read as the reverse complement.
TTTTGGTTATAGTAATGATGAAATAATTGGTACATATATAAATAAGTATGTACCATACGATAACGATATGAACACTATTATTAAAAATATAAACTTAAAAATAGATAAAATCAATAAAATAACTCAATATAAGATACATATTCGTAAAAAAGATGGAAAAATTGTACCTATTGACGTAAAAACACAAATAGTATTTGATGATGATGGTAATCCATTAGAAATATTTGGAATAGTTAGGGATATATCGGAAAGAGAAGAGATTAATAGATTAATAAAAGAAAATCAAGAAAGATATAGAAATATGTTCGAAAATATGAATAGTGGTGTATGGGTATTAAAACACCAAAGTGATGATAATTTTTATATAATAGACTGGAATAAAAAATCAGAAATAATCGATAATATTGAATTAGAAAAAAACATAAATAAAAATATATTTGATATATTCCCCTATTTAAATGATGATAAATTCAAAGAGTCATTAAATTATGTATGGAAAACAGGGGATTCTATGATTTTAAAAAATTATAAAATTTGTTTAAATAAAGAAACATATTGGAGAAAATTTTTCATTTATAAATTAAATACAACCAATGAAATAATAATAATAGTAGATGACATAACAGAATTAAAAAATAGTGAACTAAAGTTAAAAGAAGAAAAAGAAAGAGCAGAAGAATCAGATAGATTAAAAAGTGTTTTTTTAGCAAATATGTCACATGAAATCAGGACACCAATGAATTCTATTATTGGTTTTTCTGATATGTTAACTAGTGATATACCAAAAGAAAAAGTAGAATACTATATTAGTATAATAAAAAGTTCTGGTAATTTATTATTAACATTAATTGAAGATATAATCGATTTATCTAAGATACAATCTGGTAATTTAAAAATATCTAAAGATATATTCAGTGTAAATGATTTAATAAAGCATTCTGATGAAGAATTTAAAAAAAATTTAAAAGATAAAAATAAAAACAATGATATAATATTTAAAATAGATATAAATGACGATATTATTATTAATAGTGATCAAAGAAGAATTAAACAAATAATTAATAATTTAGTTGGTAATTCTATAAAATTTACAAAAGAAGGAGAAATTAAATTGGGGTATTATGTGGATGGTGATTTTGTTGTATTTTATGTAAAAGATACAGGTATTGGTATATCCGATGATAACATTTTAAAAATTTATGATAGATTTTTCCAAGTAGAAAACAGAAATGAAAAAAAACAAGAAGGTACAGGATTAGGATTAACTATAACAAAAGCTATTGTTGAATTATTAGGTGGTGAAATATGGCTAGATTCGACATTAAATAAAGGTACTAATTTTTATTTCTCTATACCAATTGGAAATAACGAAGAAGAAAATAAATTAACAAAAAAAACTAAATTGAAAAACATTATTTATGACTGGTCTGATAAAAATATTTTTATTATAGAAGATGATGAAGAAAGTTTTAAATTATATGACATTATACTAACATCATCAAAAATAAAAATAACAAGAACAAAATTAAACAATATTAATAATAATATTAATAATACTTATGATTTAGTTATATTAAATGTAGATTCATTACAAATTAATAGTATTATTAATATTATAAACGATATTAAAAAATATAATAATAAAATAATACTAGTATCAAAAGTACAACTGACAGATAACGATATAAAAAAATTAAAAGTTAATGAAGTTTTTATAAAACCATTAAATTGGTATTCTTTATTAGATATTATCGATAAATATTTAAGTATTTAAAGATTTAAAATATCTTACTTTACATTTACCAATTTTAAAACTGTCCATTAATAACCAACCATTATCGTGTATTTTAGGATTGTTATTTGGTGATAATATTATCAATTTATCACTTATTAAGCTCAATTTCCACAATACATCAGGTAATATACTAGGATTGGATAAATGTAATGAATAACTAGCAATAACAGTATCAAAATTCATATTATCCAATTTACCCATTTGTATATCACTGAATGAATATTTTAAACATTTTAAATCAGTTTTGTTTTCATATTCTTTATATAAATAAGGATCACATCCTATTATATCATTATAATTTAAATCCATTAAAATACTCGATACTTCACCTAATCCTGCACCTAAATCTAGTACTCTTCCAAAATTTATATTTTCATTTAATTTTAATATACAATTTTTAATATCATCTAAATGTTTTTATTTATATGATTTTTGAAAGAAAACCAACAAATCTTCAGTTTGTTGGATGAATTTCAAATTATTTCAAATTATTTTTAATTATTTTTAACATTTTAATCAACTGATTTTTAACATTTTAAATAAATTTAACGATTAAATCCATCAAAAATGGAAAAAAGTGACCTTTTCAATTTAATATATAATTACAAATAAAAAAAGTTTTCTGTAAATGTTAAAGTCTTATAAATATAGAATATATCCAGATCAAAACCAAAAAGAATTATTATCAAATATTTTTGGTCAAGTCAGATTTGTATATAATCTAGGTTTAGAAACTAAAATTCAAGCATATACTGCAAATAAAAAACATTTAACCTGTTTTGATTTAAACAAACAAATCACTGAATTAAAAAAAGATTTAACATGGTTAAATGATTGTCCATCACAGGCTTTACAGATGACAATGAGAAACCTTGATAATGCATATACAAATTTCTTTAAGGGACAAGGGTTTCCAAAGTTTAAATCAAAATATAGAAAGCAGTCATTTCAATTACCACAAGGTGTTAAATTGAGTGAAAATAAAAAACAAATCTTCATACCAAAACTTAAAATGGTTGATATTGATTTACATAGAGAATTTAAAGGGGATGTAAAAACTATAACAGTATCTAAATCAGTGACTAATAAATATTATATAAGTATTTTAGTCGATAATAAAAAAGAAAAACCTGAAAAGAAACCAATAAAACTAGAAACAACTGTTGGTATTGATTTGGGGATCAAAGATTTAGCAATAACTTCAGACGGAAAGAAATTCGAGAACCAAGATTTCTTAAAATCTAATTTAAGGTTGCTAAGGATCGAGCAGCGTTCTTTAGCAAGAAAACAAAAAGGATCAAACCACTACAAAAAACAAAAATTAAAAGTTGCACTTTTACACGAACACATTAAAAATCAAAGACTTGATTATCTACATAAAATATCTAAGTTTTTGGTGGATAATTATGATACGATTTGCATTGAAAATCTTGCAACATCTAACATGATGAAAAACAAAAAGTTAAGTCGTGCAATTGGTGATATGGGTTGGTATACATTTAAATCATTTTTAGAGTATAAGTGTGACTGGTATGGTAAAAACCTTTCAATTATTGGTAGATTCGAACCGTCATCAAAGACATGTTCAAATTGTGGTTCAATAAATAAAAATTTAAAATTAAATGATAGAAATTGGATATGTCAAGTATGTGATTATCAACATGATAGAGATGTAAATGCTGCAATAAATATAAGAAATTTTGGGT
>JBBAEW010000064.1:0-11456 GCA_041655695.1 Saccharofermentanales bacterium | reverse complement strand
ATCGGACGGGCCGCCGTTGTAGATAAATAGATCGCAGGAGGCGATCCGGACTACATCCTTGGGAGTCGGCTCGTAGGTATGGCTCTCCGACCCGGGGGGCAGGAGCATGCTGACTTCCGTCCATTGACCGCCCGCCTCACGGGCGAAATCGAAGGGAGGGAAGGTTGTGGCAATAATATCCAGCTTGCCTTGGGGGACCGGAGTCCTGGCAGGGCTGCATGCGGGCGCCAGGAGAGCGAGCGCAGACAGGGCACAGACAAGCAAGGCGATTCGTTTCATACCGGAAGGCCTTCCTTTCTCTGGGGCGGCCGTAGGCCCCTGGCCACTGTGCCTAGAATACCATCATGGTGGAATAGTAGAAAAGAAGCTCGGTCCCGATTGCGAAAATACAGAAAATCCCGGCGGTCGCCAGCCGGGGGAGGGCGATGCGCAAAGGAAGCGGATCCGTATGGCGCTCAAGGAGGCGGAATACATAGTGGAGGACCAGGTCCGCGGCAAACCAGCCGGCGGGGATCAGGAAGACTTCCCAACGCGTTCCCTGGCGCTCGATCATGGCAAGGGCATAGTAGCGGGCAGCCACATTCTCCGGCATCAGAAAGAAAAGCGGCAGAGCCGTCAGAAAGGGTGCCAGGGCAAAGAACCAATAGATCAGATAGATGGTGTCTTTTCTCATGATTTCACCGCGCAAAGAGCGACGAAAACCCCGTCACCGTACCCCGGGCGGACAGGCTGGAAGACATTGTCAAAGCTTTCAATGGTCTGACGGATGGCCCCAGGCTCAAAACCCGCCTGGGTGATCTGTTCCAGAACCTCCCGGCTGCCGCGGAAAAAAGCATTCCGGTAGAAGGGATCCCGGTCGCGTTCTTCTTCATAAACCCGCCCCAGGGGCGCGTCGATGTCGATATGGGCCAGAATCAAATGTCCTTGATCCATGAGAACCCGGTGACACTCCTCAAGCGCGGGAGCCAGATCCTCCAGATAGCAGTCCACCGTGATCATGAAGACAGCGTCAAAGTAGGCATCCGGAAAGGGCAGGGCTTCCGCATGGCCAGGGACCACCTGGATCCCTCTGGCGCGGGCGTAAGCCGCCATAGCCTCCGAGGGTTCAACCCCCAGGGGGACGCCCAGGGCCTGGGCAAAACGCCCGGTTCCCACCCCCACCTCCAGGGCTCGGGTGAAGGGCGGCGTCACCTGACGTACCGCTTCAATCTCCGACGCCAGGATCAGGGGATTGTCCCTGAACCAGGCGTCGTATTCGTCAGCTCTTTGATTGAAGAGTTCGCTGATGCTCACGGGCCCGCCTTTCATCCCTTGAGGAGGCCGGGAAACTGCTGCATCAGACGGTGGAGGGTGCCCAGGGCAAACTTGATCTGCTCTTCTGTATGCTCACTTGTCATACAGAAGCGCAGTCTGGCCTGGCCGCGGGCGACCGCCGGGAAGACGGCCGGCGGAACAATGATGCCTTCGTCTTCCAGCTGTTTTGACAGCATGAAGGCGATCTCGTCGGAGCCGATCTGGATGGGGGTCACAGCTGTTTCCTGGGCCAGACAGGTGTCCAGGCCGTAGCGGTGCGCTTCCTCCAGGAAGATGCGGATATTGCGGCGCAGCCGCTCTACACGGCTGGTGTCGCGCTCCATGATCTCAATCCCTTTGAGGACAGCCGCTGCCAGAGGCGGACTGATACCCACGGAGAAGACAAAGCCCGGCAGATTGTAGCGCAGGTAGTCGATCAGGTTGCTGCTGCCGGCCAGGTAACCGCCGCAGGTGCCAAATCCCTTGGACAGGGTGCCCATGTGGATGTCGATCTCCCTGGGATCAATGCCGAAATGCTCGTCGACACCCCGGCCCGTCTTGCCCAAAACCAGCATGGAATGAGCCTCGTCGACCATGAGGAAGGCGTCGTAAGCCTTCTTGATGCGGACAAATTCCGGAACGGGTGCCACATCGCCGTCCATGCTGTAGGCACCCTCAACGATAATGAGGACCTTCTCATAGCGGTCACGGCGGTTCTTCAGAAGCTGCTCCAAGGCATGGAAGTCGTTGTGGGGGAAGGGACGGGCATCGGCCTGGGACATGCGGATTCCCTCGGTAATGGAGTTGTGGCTGAGGATGTCGTAGAGGATCAGGTCCCGCTCACCGCAGAAATTACCGACAAAAGTGACATTGGTCGAGTGGCCGCCCACCAGAACCAGGGCGTCTTCGGTGCCCTTCCAGCGGGCCAGGGCTTTTTCAAGATCCTGGTGGACCCTCTTCTCCCCGGCGATCAGCCGGCTGCCGCTGGCGGACGTCCCGTACTGTTTGACCGCGTCGATGGCTGCCTGGTTGACCTCCGGGTCACCGGACAGACCGACGTAGTTGTAAGAAGCGAAGTTGAGCATCTTGCGGCCGTCGATGTAGGAGACGTCCCGCAGGGATGAATCCTGGGCGATGAAGTAGGGGTTGCCGAAGTGCTCCAGGGCCGCAGTCAGGGACTCCCGCCGCTTGGCAAAAGCCAGGTACTCGGGCGTCTCCTCAAAGCTGCGGATGCGGTTGACCGGACCCCGGTCCATGTCCGCGCACGAATCATCACGTGTTCCGTCGGCGAATTCGCCGCCGATCCGGCGGAAGACCAGAGCCGCGATATCGTTGATGGTCAAGTCGCTGTCAAAGAGCCGTTCGTCGATGGACAGGCCGAACTGAACCTCCGCGTGGGTCAAGAGAGAAATACTCTGCAGGCTGTCTCCGCCCAGATCCTGGGAGAAGAAGGAGGTGGGGTGGACCTCTTCCGGTTCCAGATTCAGGAGATCCGCGACCAGGGCGCAGACCGTATCCCTGACCTCAAAGAAGGCCGGGTCGGAAGCCAGCTCCGCCGTGAAATAGGTGGAAGCCTGGATTTCAGCCTGGCTGACGGCCACAGGGGCCGGGGCCTTCTTGCGGGCTGACAGCGGGTATTCGGTCAGGGGCCATTCCCCCGCCGCCACCGCTTCAGAAACAGGGCCGCGCCTGACCTTGGCCGAGGCCGAAAGATCCAGGGGTTTTTCCGAAACAAAGAAGCGTTCAACCCTCTGGTCCAGGGGGAGTGCCAGGTTAACCTCGGCAACGGCCTCCGCAAGGGCCTCGGGATCGGCGCCCTCGACTGGCTCGGCCAGAAGGGCAATCCTGTCGTAGACCCCTTCGGACAGGCCGAAGATCACGTACTTGGACAGGCCCGGAACCGTGGCGTAGGCACCCTCCAGCTCATCGGGATAGAGGTTCTCGCCGTTGGCCTTGAGGATGATGTCCTTGACCCGGCCATCCAGGAAAATACGACTGTCCACCAGGCGGCCGATATCTCCCGTACGGAACCATTCATTCCGGTCACGGGCATGGAAGATACCCTTGCGCAGGGTTCCGCAGAAGACGACCGTGGAACGGACCAGCAGCTCACCGCTCTGGCCGTCTTCCCCCGGCTGGTTGTCTTCATCACCCAGGGCAACAATTTTCAGGGAATCATCGAAGAGGGGAGAGCCTACGCTGCCGTCAAGGCGTTCCTGGAGAACCTCGCTGTTGACGACTGAATAAATCCCGATCTCCGTCATCCCGTATCCGTTGACCAGGTAATAACCCAGGCCGTTGAGGATACGAAGTGTTTCGGGCAGGATATAGCCTCCCCCTGAAACCGCTATGTAAAGCTCATTGCCGACCAGCTGTTCGCGGATCATCTGCAGGATGCCCCCGACCGGCATGGGGAGCTCCACCCCTGCCTCCTGATAGGACAGGGACAGGTCGATCATCTTGTCAAAATCTTCGGCCGAGGTGCCGCTCATTTCGATGAAGCGTTTCTTGACCAGCTGGGCGACGCCGTTCCAGACGGCTGGAATGGCTACAAACTGGGTGACGCCGCTCTCCTTGCAGGCAGCCACGATGGCTTCCGGCGATGGTTTCACCGGAATGACCATGGTATTGCCGAAGACCTGCGGAAAGATAAAGCAGACGATAAAGCCAAAGACATGATGCCAGGGGATGAAGGCGACGGCCTTCTCTTTGACTTCGTCCCGGGCGAAGCGGTCGGTGACAGCCAGGAGTTTTTCCAAAATGGCGTACTGGTCGGTAATCCCCTGATCATCGTGGACATAGCAGCGGGACATGCCGGTGGTACCGCTGGTGCACAGGCAGATATGGCCGGCCCAGTCAGGCAGCTGGCAAGCTGGTGTTATTTGGGGCTTGCCGTCCTTTCGCGCGTATTTGGCCCGTACCGCGGCATCGCGCCAGTCAGGCATGACGGAGGCGGCTGCCAGGACCGGATAGGGAGTGGACCGCTGGGGCTCTTCATCTTTGATGAGGGCGATAATGCCTGTTTCTGCGGCCAGGGTGTCGGTCAGCGTGTCCGAGGCCCGGGCGTCGATCAGGACGGTGGGATGGCCTGAGGCCATGGCTGCCCAATAGCAGATGCCAAAGGTCGGGCTGTTGATGAGCTGGATGCCCACCCAGCCCTTACGGCCGGGGTCATCTGCCGCCAAACTTCCTTCCTTGTCGGCGATGGCTTTTTGCATCTCGCTTGAGCGGAAGTAGTCTGTCATCCGCCTGGCTGTTTCGTCGATCAGCCCCAGGTACTCATCGTAGGAGAGCTGGAGCAGGCCTTCAGTCGTGTGAATCTCATAAGCGGTCCCCTTGCCCAGCTTTTCCATGAGCTTGAACATGCCCTGGTATCCCGGGACTGCCTTGAGTTCTTTTAAATATTCCAAAACTTTCATGCATTGCCTCCTTGAGAAAGGATTCGTCCAGGAAACGGTGCCGAAAAGACCGGGAACCGCCTCCTCAAAAAATCCCGTCAAAGTAAAGAATAGTATGTCATTCAAATATGAGCAAGTTATAAATAAAATTACCCTTTTCGGACTGGCAGACTCCTGCCTCTCCAGGGTCAAAACAACCTCTTTCCTGACCCCCGAAAAAGGCCGTCCCTGCATGAAAAAGCGGATCGTGCTAGACTTGAAATCGTTGCCATATATCGAGAAAGGACAGGCGGATTCTTCCGCTCCCAAACCATGACAAGAGGACGCCATTCAGTTGAGCCTTACCCCATCAAGTCCCGGGACTGTGACCCCGCTGGCTATGTTCACCTGCACCGTCTCATGGATTATGCCCAGGACTGTGATGACAGGAACTGCGGCCTCATGGGGATCGACAACCAGGCCCTCCTGGAAAAACAAGCCGCCTGGATCCTCATTGCCAGCACCATCCGTTTCTTTGCGGATGCCCCCGCCAGCGGAGATCTCCTGGTCATCGATTCCTGGTCCAGAGGCTTGAAAGGGATCCGCTTTTACAGGGAAAACCGCTATTACCGAAACCAGGCTGTCCCGGCCAACCTGATCGGGGCAGCCAGCTCCGAATGGATACTTGCCTCCACGGAAACCCACAAACCCCTGCGCCCAGCCTCCATCATCGACCTGGAAGACTTCCAGGCCATGAGCGATCCTTCCATTGCCAATATAGAGATCATCCCCCGCCTTCTTGCCTCCCATGAAGCCGCTCCGGCTCTCTTTTCCCTCCAATACCAGACAGGCTACGGGGACCTGGACTTCAACGGCCATATGCACAATACCAACTACACCCGCCTGGCTCTGGACGCGGCCGCCCGCCGCCTGGACCTGGATCCGGGGACACATCACCTGCTTGTTGAGGCCTTTCACATCCAATTTGTTGCCGAGACCGGCTATCTGGAGACACTCCAGATCACAGCCAGCCCTGATCCAACCAATCCCCAAAGCATGGCAGTTGAGGGCCGTTTCCCGGACAGGCCCGATCCCTCTTTTCTGGCCAGGCTGGACTACCGGGTCCGCCAATATCAGTAAAATTCAATAAGGAGGCCGCCATGCATGTTCTGGTCATCGAAACCACTATCTACCTCCCCTGGTGCCAGTCACTCAAGGACAAGAGACAGATCCGGCAGGGCCTGATTGACCGTCTGGAGAAGCGCCACCGCCTGTCGGTCAAGGAAATTGACAGCCAGGACGTCTGGAAAACCCTGACCCTGGGAATGGCTGCGGTTGTCCTCTCCGAAACCGGGGCCAGGGAGCTCGAAGATTCCATCCGCCAGATTATTGAGGACCACAGCAACGGCCAGATTCGGGATTGGGACGCCGACCTCCTCTAAGGGCTCTCTTCTTTGCTACAATAACGGTATCTTGACGGCCGGCCTGTCCCCTGACGTATGAGACAGCCCGACCCCCCGATTGAGATGGCACAGATTGCCGGAGGTGTTTATGTCTGAAACGAACGAACGGCTGAATTACAGGAAGACGCTTCTTCTTGGCTTCGGCTTTATGGCCAGTTCGCTGGCCTGGGCCCTTTACAATGCCCAAGTCCCCCTCATGCTCAAGGATGTCTACGGTTTCGACAAGGACCACGCCGGCATCATCATGGGTCTGGATAACCTGGTGGGCCTGGTCCTGCTCCCCCTCCTGGGTGCCTGGAGCGATCGCTCCTTTACCCGGATCGGCCGGCGCATGCCCTGGATTGTCATCGGCATTCCCCTTTCGGCCCTGCTCTTTGCCCTGATCCCCTGGTTTGGCTCCCTGGGCGCCACCATCGGAATTCTGATCGCCTTTATCCTGGCCATGTCCCTCTGGCGGACACCGGTCATCGCCCTCATGCCTGACCTGACTCCCCGCCCCCTTCGCAGCAAGGCCAACGGTCTGATCAACCTCATGGGTGGCATCGGCGGTATCCTGGCCTTCACTATCGGCATGATCGTGGTCTCCACGGGGACACGCCGGGTGGCCTTCGGGACGGGCTCCATCTTCATGCTGATCGCCTTCGCCTGTCTCGTACTCTTCATCCGGGAACCGGCCGCCGCGGTCTGGCGCAAGCACATTGACGGAGGCGGGGACCGCAACCGCAGCCAATTTGCCAAAATCTTCATTGCGGAAGACAAGCTGATCGACAAGGCAGCAGCAGGTGAAGAGGACCGCGCCCTGACATCTGAGGAAAAGCGCAGCCTCATCCTCATCCTCAGCGCCATCTTCTTCTGGTTTTGCGCCTACAACGCCATCGAAACCTTTTTCACCACCTTCGCCCAGGAAACCCTCAAAGTTCCCGCCGGTATTGAAACAGGCCTCCTGAACGCCTTCCTGCTCCCCTTCATCGCCTTCGCCCTGCCCGCAGGCCTGATCGGCTACAAGAAAGGCCGCAAGAAGACCATCGTAGCAGGCCTCCTTGTCCTCATCGCCGCCATGATGCCCATCATCTTCGTTGACAAGATCTTCGCCCAGTTTGGCATGCAGATGGGAGATAAAAGCAGCTTCCTGGGTACCATGATCCTGGTGGTCGGCTCCCTGGTGGTGGCTGGCTGCGGCTGGGCCTGCGTCAACATCAATTCACTTCCCATGATCGTTGAGCTGGCGACCCTGAGCAAGATCGGCCGCTATACCGGCTTCTACTACACCTTCTCCTTCTCCGCCCAGACCATCACACCCTGGTTCGCGGGCCTTCTCATGGAGAAGATCGACAACCGCATGCTCTTCATCTACTCGGCTGTCTGCTTTGCCGCAGCCCTCCTCTGCATGCTCTTTGTCAAACGCGGGGATGTCCACCGCCACAGCAAGGAAGTCATGGAAGAAGCCCTCCTGGACCTCGACTAGGAGACGCCAAGAGGCCAAGGATGAACCAGACGCCGGGGGAGCTTGCTCTCCCGGCGTTTTTACAAAGGAAGCAGGCCATGAAGACCAAAATCTTCGCCCACCGCGGCGTTCGCAAATACCATGCCGAGAACACCATGGCGGCCTTCCAGGCCGCGGAGGCCATGGGGCTTGAAGGAATCGAACTGGATGTGCAAAGGACGGCCGACGGCCAGCTGGTTATCTGTCACGACGAGAACCTCCTCAAGCTGACCGGCCGTGATGTCTGGCTCAAGGACCTGACCTACAGCCAGCTTGAGGAACTCAATGTGGCCGACTACCGCCCGGATTCACCTGCCCAACAGGCCCCTCTGCTGTCAACCTTCCTGGACTGGTTCAAGGGAACATCCCTTGTGGTCAACCTGGAATTGAAGAATACGGTCATCCCTTATCCGGGCATGGAGGAAGAGGTCATCCAAATGGTCCGGCATTACCAAGTGACCGATCGGGTCATCCTCTCCTCCTTCAGCCTGGACAGCGTGGCCCTGGCCAAAAGACTGGCGCCCGAAATAGACGTTGGCTTCCTCTACCAGAAATTTCTGCCTTCCGTGGTCAACAAAGCAGGGAAACTGAACCTGGACGCCATCCATCCGCTCTTTGTCAACCAGCTCTGGCCCTGGCTGACCTGGCAGGCGCACCACAAGGGACTCAAGGTTCGCGTCTGGACGGTCGATCACCCATTTTTTATACGTAACGCCTTGAGGCGCGAAGTGGATACCATCATGACCGACGATCCTGAACTGGTCTTGCGGCTCAGGCAGGAACGGGGATAGAAAAACGCAATCACTCCATCCGGCCGCAGGCTCTGCCCCGGCAGAAGACCTCCTGGATGGACAGGTAAGCATCAAGCAGGATCAGGTCGGCATCCATCCCAGGCAGAATCAGGCCTTTCCTGTGGTCCAGGCCCAGCCAGCGGGCTGCGTTGGTCGAGACATAGGGAACCAGCTGCTCTAATCCCTTACCCAACATTTCCGAAAGATTCCGAAGAGCCCCATCCATGGTCAGGGTGCTGCCGGCCAGGACCCCGGGCCTTGCTAAGGCACGGCCGCCTTCGACTCGCAGCGGTGTCTGTCCCATGCTGAATTCTCCGTCACCCAAGCCGGCCGCCATGATGGAATCCGTCACCGCCATCAAGCGGTCCGGCCCCTTGAACCCTTCAACCAAGCGGACAAAGGCCGGGTGCAGGTGATGGCCATCGCAGATAAGTTCCGCGTAGGGATCGCTTTCCAGAGCGGCGCCCAGAATGCCGGGCTCCCGGTGATGCATGGGCCGCATGGCGTTGCCCAGATGGGTGGCTGAAGAAGCCCCGGCTTCCAGAGCCCGCCTTGCCTCCTGCCAGCTGGCCCCCGAATGCCCCAGGGAAACCCGGATCCCCTGAGATCTACAGACCTCAATCATTTCCTGCGCACCCGGCAATTCAGGTGCCAAAGTCAGGGAGAGGAGGTGGCCGCCGGCACTCTTCCGGTAGCGCTCCAGAAGATCCCTATCAGGCAGAAGCAGATGCTCTTTCTCCAGGGCACCGGCATAGTCGGGAGACAGGAAGGGTCCCTCCAGATGGATGCCCAGGAGCTCCGCTCCGGGAAGTCCTTTGCGGATAACCGCTGCAGCCGTCTCCAGAGCCCGCATGGTCCGGTCAACTGAATCGGCTGCGAGGGAGCAAAGCCAGCCGGTGGTTCCGTGACTGGCAAAGAAGGCGGAAAGGCGCTCAAAGTCCTGGAGGCGCGCCTGATTGCAGTCGATCCCCACGGCACCGTGCGTATGCGGATCGATCATGCCGGGAATAAGAAAATGGCCGCCGCCATCAATAAGAGGCAGCTTATCTTTATTGGCCGCACCCAGAGCCTGTATGATTCCGTCACCAACCGTGACGGCCGTCTCAATAAAGCGGCCGGACGCGTAGACTTGTGAATTGGTCAGATAGAAATGGTTCACCTGATTCCCCGCCACTCTTTTTTCTTCATTTTACGGGAGACCTCATGGGATTGCTATCCAGCCAGGCCGAGGTCATGACATGAAGCTTCCGCGCCTCTGCCCATCCAGGCCTATAATGAGGAAGACACCAGTAAAGGAGAAATAAGGAAAACCAGCATGAACTCAGAAGCTTACATCTGCCAAATCCGCGACCTCAATGAGCGCGGCCAGGGCGTCGGAGTCATTACAGAAAGCGGCGGATCTCCCAACCATGAGGGCATGATCGCTTTCGCGGACGGAGCACTGCCCGGCGAAAGAATCAGCGGATATCCCGCCCTTGAGAAACCCTACTACCTGGTCCTGGAAGACACGGAGATCCTGACCGCTTCTCCTGACCGGATCGAAAACGACTGCCCCTACTTTCCCCTTTGCGGCAGCTGCCAGATCCGACACTTGAGCTACAAAGCCGAATTGGCTTTCAAAGAGAAACGTGTTAGCGACTTTTTGGTCCGCCAGGGCCAGGTCCAGGATGACCCCGAGCTCTTCTCGCCCATCCGGGGCATGGAGGATCCCTTCCACTACCGGGGCAAGAGTATCTTCCCAGTCGCTCGGGATCCCCAGAGTCAGGCCCTCTTCATCGGCCAATACCAGCGCGGCTCTCACGACCTGGTCGACCTTGACCAATGTCACATCCAGAGCCGGGTTGCCCTGTCCCTGGTCAAGCGGATCCGTCAGCTGGCAGAAAGAGACGAAATCACCGCCTATAATGAGACAAGCCACGAGGGCACCCTCCGCCACCTGATGATCCGGACCGCCTTTTCCTCCGGTCAGGTCATGTTGGTCTTTGTGGTCAATGACCCGGCCGCGGATCAGGCCATCCTGACCTGGCTGCCTGAGCTGATCCAGGAAGCCCGCCTGGAAGACATGAACCTGCAGAGCGTCTGGATCAACCAGTCAGAAACCCGGGGCAACCGCATCCTGTCATCCGACTATCGCCCTATCCATGGCAGTGAAACCATTGAAGAAACAGTCAACGGTGTCCTCTACCGCCTGTCGCCCGACAGTTTCTTCCAGGTCAACCCCAAACAGGCAGCCCTCCTCTTTGACGAGATCATCAAGGCCGCGGCCCCCAAGCCCGGCCAAAGGATCCTGGACCTCTATTCGGGCGTCGGCGCCATCAGCCTTCAATTGGCCCAGGCCATGAAGAACAGCCAACCGCCCCTTCAGGTGACTGGCGTTGACACGGTTGCCCAGGCCATCCAGGATGCCCGGGCTAACGCCAGAATCAATGGACTGAACAATCTGACCTTTATTGAGGCCGACGCGACCGCCTGGCTGGAGGCCTATGAGGAATCCCCGGGTAACCGCCCCTTTGATGTCATCGTGGTCGATCCGCCGCGCAAGGGCCTGGAAGCTCAAGCCCTTGATGTCATCCAGCAATCCGATACACCACGCATTGTCTACGTCAGCTGCAATCCAGCCACCCTTGCCCGGGATCTGGCACTACTGGCCGACCGTTATAAAGTGGAGCGTGTCCAACCTGTTGACCTCTTCCCAAGGACAACGCACGTTGAAACGATCGTGTTGCTTTCCCGCAAAACTGCAAACAGCCATACCCGTGGGGAAGCAAAGTTTCTTTTGAATAAATCTTAGAAAAAGCAGAAAATTACAAGATATAAGAATGAGTTACATACAAGGGAGCTTTCAACAGCCGGAGACAGAATTCCTCCTCAAACTACGGGCACTGTAGATCACAGATCATTTTACAAGTTGAAGACCTATTGCATATCGCCCAATAAATAAATACCGCTGAGAGAAGATACGCAGCCACAAAAATAAATACCGTTGACGAGGGTCTACAAAAAGTCCTCACTTTCTAATATCCTAGACTTAGGGATTGGATTTGCGCAA
>JBBAEW010000063.1:0-11489 GCA_041655695.1 Saccharofermentanales bacterium | reverse complement strand
TCTTGCGGGACAGGACCTGCCTGGCGTCATTGATCATCCGGGCAGGATCGAAGGGGATCTCGGGCAGATAGACCAGATCAGGGCCATGGCCAATGACACCGGCCAGGGCGGAAGCGCCTGCCAGCCAGCCGGCGTGGCGTCCCATGCATTCAAAGACGACAGCCATGGGGGTCTTATAGGAGTGGGTATCATGCCAGACTTCCGAAATGGAAGTGGCAATGTAGCGGGCGGCCGACCCGAAGCCCGGACAGTGGTCGGTTCCGAAAAGATCGTTGTCAATGGTCTTGGGAATCCCGATGACCCGGCATTCATAGTCCTGGGCCTGAAGATAGGCAGAGACCTTGTGGCAGGTGTCCATGGAGTCATTGCCGCCGTTGTAGAAGAAATAGCGGATTTGATACTTCTTGAGAAGATCCAGAATCTTCCTGTAGTCCCGGTCATCCCTGGCAGGGTCGGCCAGCTTGTAGCGGCAGGTGCCCAGAATGGATGAAGGCGTTCCCATGAGCAGTTCAAGCTCTGCCCGGTCTTCCAGTGAAATATCAAAGATCTGCTCATCGAGCATCCCTTCAATACCGTGGTTCATGCCGAAGACCCGGGGGATCAGATGGGGATGATCCAAAGCCTCCAGAAAGACACCGGCTGCGCTGGAATTAATGACCGAAGTCGGTCCGCCGGATTGGCCGAAGATGAGATTACCTTTGAGAGATGACATAAATTCCTCCTATTTATAGGACTAGACGTCCAAATCATGTAAAAGACGCCGCATGCGCCGGCTGACCAGCCAGGTGGCCAGGCCGGCAAAAGCGCCTGAGAGCAAAAAGAGGGCCCAGGCCGTAATCAGGTTGCTGCCGCCTGTAAGGAAGCGGACCAGGAAGGCGAATCCAACCAGGATTCCTATGTAGGCGAACATGCCCAGGCTGGAGACCGTCGCTGCCCTGGTGTTTTTAACGGCGCGGATTTCGTTGGTCCAGTCAAGATCCGGGAAGATCATGTCCGTGTAGAAACTGGTGATCTGAACCAGATAGGCGTTGACCAGCGCTACCAGGAAGATGACAAGGCCAAAGAGGAGAGAGGCGGTCAAAGCCAGAGTCAGGGCACCAGCAAGGATCAGCCAGACAGCGGTCATGAAGCTGAGGCCGGGGGTCAGCCAGGCCAGGACCTGGGTTTTGACAGGGACAGGGATCTGTTTGGTGTAGGAGAAGAGGCTGCCCTGGCGCGATACGGCGGATGCGGACATCATGTTGGTTCCGGAAAAGAAGGAAGCCGTGCCGGATATGATCAGAACCAGAAGCCAGGCCGATTCTTTCCACATGCCGGAAGCTGCCCAGGATTGAATGAAAAAGATGAAGGACATATCCACTTCCCCCGCTTTGGCCAGGCGGACCAGGGAGAGGACGACTACCCCGACCATCATCAGGGGCAGCAGGGTGGCTGCAAGAATGGTCTGGGTGAAAAAGGAAGGCGTGCGAAGCAGCAGTTTCCAGTCACGGCTGACGATGGCCCGGTAGGCGGTCCGGGGGCGGAGGGCAAGAGAGGTTTCCTCCCCGCTCAGGGGACGGCTGGCTTTGCCTGCGGCCCGCATGCCCAGGACTCCGGGGATGTAGAGCTTGCCGGCCAGAAGCAAAAGGATGGAAAAGGCCGCCAGGTTGACCAGGAAGGCCGCCAGGCCATTGAGCAGGGTGTAGGGTGTACCGGCGTGAATGAGCATGGCCGCTCCGAAGCCGGAGGAAGGAACAAAGCGCAGGGCACCCTGGAGGGCGGGCGCTGAGCCCTGGGGGGTAAAGAGAGAGGCTCCGGGGACGGTGCCGCCGGAGGACTGCATATTGATAAGGAGTGAAAAACCGACAGCCAGGAAGATGGCAAAGATGGAGGTAACCATCTGGAAGCGGTCCTTGTCCCGGGCGAAGCGGGTATAGCGCATAAGGAACATGATCAAAATGATGACCAGGACAAAGGGGGCCAGGGTAACAAAGACCATGAAGGGGATGGTCTGCAGAAAGAAATCCAAGGTCCTGGCCGTCAGGATCCCGTGGGTGATCAGGGCCGGCCAGAAAAGCAGGAAGGGGAAGAGGAGGACAGGCAGGTAGGCCTGGGTCATTTTCCCCGCGATGATGGAAGAGGGTTTGACCGGCAGGACCAGCAGGGTTTCCAGGTTGCTCTCGTGGTAGAGAGTGGGGATGGCCTGCATGATGCCGAAGAGAAGAACGGTGGCCGGGGCCGCGGCGGCGATCAGGAGTATGAGGCCGTCCATGTTTCCCGTGATTTTCAGGCTCTCGGTCATGCCGTAGCCGTAAAGGACGGAATAGGAGGACAGAAGAATGATCAGGAAGGCGTAAAGCGCATAGGAAGCGCCCCTGGACATTTGTTTCTTCTTTTTCTTTTTGCCCCCCATTCCCAGGCCCTGACTTAAGGATCCCAGCATTTCGCGCCAAAGAGGGCGCATGAGAATGAAATAATGTTTCATATCAGCTGTCCTTGCCCCAGTCTGTTCCCCGGAGGGCAGCGTCTTCTTCCGGATTGTTGACCAGCCGGAAGAAGAGTGACTCCAGGGAAGTATCCTCAGCGTAGCGGCTCTTGAGCTCGTCCATGCTGCCGACAAAGAGGAGTTTGCCGTTGTCAATGACGCAGAGGCGGTCACAGATCTTCTCGGCTACCTCCAGGATGTGAGTCGAGAAAAGTACGATCTTGCCAGCATCGACGTGCTCACGCATGAGCTGCTTGAGCTGGAAGGAGGAGGCGGGATCAAGGCCTGTCATGGGTTCATCCAGGATCCAGGCATGGGGGTCGTGCAGAAGGGCTCCTGTCAGGATCAGTTTCTGCTTCATACCGTGCGAGTAGGTCTTGATCATCTGATTGAGGGCGTCGTTAATGCCGAAACGCATGGTCAGGGACTGGACGCGTTCTTCGCGTTCCTGTCTGCCGACCCCATAGACGTCTGCGATGAAGCGAAGATACTCAATCCCTTTGAGCCGCAAGAAGACATCGGGATTGTCGGGGACAAAGGCGAACTGCCGCTTGGCTTCAATTGGAGACCGTTCGATATCGTAACCGTTGATGGAGATACTGCCCTGGTCCAGGGACAGAAGACCCGTGATCAGCTTGAGGGTTGTCGTCTTGCCGGCGCCGTTGGGCCCCAGAAAGCCGAAAATCTCACCTCCCCTTATATCAAGTGTCAGACCGTCAACAGCATTGCGGATGCCGTCATAGCTTTTGCTCACGTTAACCAGTTGGATCATAGGCTTCCTCTTCCTCAGCCGCCATGGCTCAATGGATTCAAACTCAGCTTCCCCAGTATAAGTAAGCCTTGTCTCAATTTCAATGAAAGGCAGCAGAGGCCGGATCTTTTTGGTTGACAAGCCAGATATCCTTTGACATAATGGCTTGGCCGACGCACCGTCGGCCATGAATGCGGCCATGGCGGAATTGGCATACGCGCACGTTTGAGGGGCGTGTGGGAGACCGTACGAGTTCGAGTCTCGTTGGCCGCACCAAAGGAGAACCACCTGCAGATTCGTGTCAGAGCGAACCGGCAGGTGGTTTTTTAGTACAATGTTGCGGGAGGGTTTTGTCCTTGGCCGATCTATTTTCCAGTTACCAGGCGCACGGTATCAGCAGAGAGGTTTTCGATCTTTCGGAGGAGGCTCTCCGCCTCTCCAGGTCCGCCATGCAAGGCATTGACCGGATCCGTGAAAAGCGGCAGCTTGATGTGCTGGCCGCTTTTCATGAAGCGCGGGTCTCTGAGAGCGGCTTCATGGCCAAAACGGGCTACGGTTATGACGATTTGGGCAGGCAGCAGACGGAGGCCGTATTCGCCCGGGCCTTGGGCGCCCAGGATGCCCTGGTCCGCATCCAGTTCAGCTCGGGCACCCAGGTTCTGGCGACCTGCCTGAAGGCCCTGCTCTCTCCAGGGGACGGACTGCTGATC
Organism: Saccharofermentanales bacterium; assembly: GCA_041655695.1. Classification (GTDB taxonomy): domain Bacteria; phylum Bacillota; class Clostridia; order Saccharofermentanales; family DTU023; genus UBA4923. The sequence goes on along the minus strand of JBBAEW010000063.1, from coordinate 7,564 downwards.
GTGACAGGCCGGCCCTATGATTCCCTGATTCCGACCCTGGGCAGGATCCAGCATACGGGCTCCCCATCATCTGAGTTTACAGACCTTGAATCCCGGCAAAGCCTTTCTGCCAGGGGTGTTTCCATCAGCCAGGTGGACCTTCTGGCCGGCGGGGCCCCCGATCTGGAAGGGATCAGGCAGGCTGTCGGGCCGCAAACCCGTATGGTCTATATTCAAAAATCCAGGGGCTATTCAGACAGACCAGCCCTGCTTAACCGTGATATCCAGGCCATCGCCAGCCTGGTTAAAGAACTGAAGCAGGATGTCATCGTCTTTGTCGACCACTGTTATTCGGAATTTGTCGAAGAATTTGAACCCACGCAGGCAGGAGCGGACCTTATCGCCGGTTCTCTGATCAAAAACCCGGGATCAGGCCTGGCCCCGGGCGGCGGGTATATAGCAGGCCGTCAGGATCTGATTCAGGAGATCAGCCAGGGCATGACTGCCATCGGTGTAGGCCGGGAGGTGGGACCCGCTTTTGGCATGACGCGCTTGCTCCTGCAGGGCCTCTACCTGGCGCCCACCGTGGTGGCCACGGCCTTGAAAGGAGCTGTCCTGACCGCATCCCTCTTCAGCCTGGCCGGCTTCGAGGTCAGTCCGGAGCCCCATGAGGTCCGCGGTGACATCGTTCAGCTGATCCGTCTGGGATCCCCCGACCTCCTGCAAACCTTCTGCGGCGCCATCCAGGCGGCATCTCCCATCGATTCTTTCGTCAGACCACTGGCGGCGCCCATGCCTGGTTACGACTGTGACATCATCATGGCTTCGGGTTCCTTTATCCAGGGTTCGACCATCGAACTCTCCGCGGACGGCCCCCTTCGGCCGCCCTACCACGTCTTCATGCAAGGCGGCCTGACCTTTGAGCAGATCCGCCTGGGGGCCATGATGGCTCTTCAAGAGATTGGAAAGGCCTGGGGTGACCGGTGACCGGCATGCTGGGAAGAAGAAGGAATCAGGGCCCGGGAGGAAAAAGGGCGGATGAACTGGGTGCCCGCCGTGCCGCGGGCGGAAGAAAAAGACGGGCTCTTGTCCTGCTTGTTTCAGGCCTGGTTCTTGCCACCATTCTTTTTGCCGTCTGGTCCATTTTCTTTGTCATGACCCATGACCGGGAAGAAGTCCGCCTGTCCTTTCTGCGGGAGGGAGTGGTTGAAGAATCGTTGGATCTGCCTCTGGTCTTTCTGGAGGAGGGGACCCGGATTTCAGCGCCGGCCTCAGGTCTGTTGATCCCCCTGGCTCAGGAGGGACAAAGGCTTGCCAAGGACGGCGAACTGGCCCTGATCGTTGCCCCGGACAAGGAGCGCGAGGCCCTGCTTTACAAGGAAGCGGAGGCCCAGTACAAGGCCAGGCTCTTTCAGGTCAGCGGTTTCGCCGATCCGACACGCTTCCAGACGCCCCGGTCGCCGGCAGACAGCCAGCTCAGAGAGGCCATCCGGGAGCTGATCAATCAAAGATCGCAGCGGAATCTTGAAGCCCTGAATCATCAGACCGCGGGCCTTGAGGATCTTGTCAGGCAGATCACCCCGGCATTGTCTTCATTCGCGGGCAAGGATGACCAGCTGGAGAAACTGGCCGGTGAATGTCAGACCTATCTGGCTTACCTCAGGGCTGATCCGCGGACGGTCCTGCTTCGGGCGCCGCTTGCCGGGGAGGTCAGCTACCGGATCAATGACTGGCCGCAGACCGAAGAGGTTTGGGCGCAGCTGAAACTGGACCCGGACCGGGTTATCAGCCAGCTCGAAGAGTCAGCGAGGGGTTCGGGGGACTTGGGATACCAGCTGGTGGCTCAGGGCGGGGACCTTGCCATTCTGAGGCGTTTCGGCGGCTTGACCCTGGCTTCCTGGCTGAGTCATGATCACCCAAAAGCCCAGCTGATCCGCAAAGGAACCAAGCTCGATATCCGGGATCCTGAGAGCGGCCTGGAACTCCCTGACTGCCAGGTGGAGGCACTTGAGGAAAACCCCCAGGGCCGGGTTCTGCGCCTGACCTGCCCGGGGGCCAGAGGTTCTCTTCCTGCGGAGGGTGCCTACGGAGAGGTCATCTTCGTACTGGCACGGACGGCCGGCTTACGGGTTTCTCTTTCCAGTCTGATTGATCTTGATCCGGAGGAAGGGCGGGCCGGACTAAGGCGGGTCAAAGGGGGTGTAACCGAGACCATCAGGATCCGGCTTACAGCCAGTGACGGGACCTTTGCTATCATTGAAGCGGAAGATGCCGGGGAGACTCTCTCCCAGACTGACCTTTACGTTGTCAATCCCTGGCGGATTGAAGACGGGCAATTGATCGGCTAAGGGCCGCAAGAGGAAAAGAATGACGGACAGAAGTCAGCTGATCGGACAAAACCTGCAAGCTATCAGGCAGAACATTGACGAGACCGCCCAGGCTTACGGGCGCGATCCGGATTCCATCCGCCTGGTGGCCATCAGCAAAACTTTCCCGCCCCAGGATGTCGAAGCGGCCTTTGCGGCAGGTCAAAGGCTTTTCGGTGAAAACAGGGCCCAGGAACTGGTTGCCAAGGCCGCCGCTATCCGCGCCCAGGGCCTTGACTGCCAGTGGCACATGGTGGGAACCCTCCAGACCAACAAGGTCCGCCAGCTTGTCGGCCGGGTTTCACTGATTCATTCTGTTGACAGTCTGCGGCTGATCCAGGCCATCCAGAAAGAAGCTGAAAAACTTTCGATTCAGCAGGCCATTCTCCTGCAGGTCAATGTATCCGGTGAAGCCAGCAAGCACGGGTTTGAGCCGGCTGACCTGGAACCCCTGCTGCGCAGCAAGGGCGAATACCCTAACATTGTCTTTTCGGGGCTCATGACCATGGCCCCCTTTTTTGACGATCCCGAGGAGGCCGGCCCCATCTTCGCCAGGCTGCGGGATTTGCGCGGCTCTCTGACCGACCGCCTGGGTCTTACAGATTTTAAAGACCTTTCCATGGGCATGACCGGGGATTACCGGCAGGCCATCCGGGAAGGCGCCACATTGATCCGGCTTGGAGGCGCGGTTTTTGGCCGGCGGGCTCCCTGAGGGGCAGGTAACAGAACAATGACAGAGATATGACAGTTTGCTTTATTTCTTGCAAGCCTGTCATGCTGTCATTATAATGGGCTCACAAAAGGCCGGACAGTGGGCCGGCCGGGGAGAAGACTATGAGTAATTTTCTGAATAAACTCTTCGGCAGAACGGATGACGATTACGATGATTACGACAGCATGGATGCCTACGAGCTCTATGCCCGTGAGGAAGCCGCGGAAGAGCGCCCGCCCCAGGTGCGCGATACCAGGCAGCGGAAGGCTGCTGAGCGGACTGTTCCCTTTCCTGCGGCCAAGCAGGGTGTGGACAATACGGTTGTTCTGGTTGAGGCCTTCGATATAGATACGGCCTGGCCTGTCTGCGATCATGTCAAGCAGGGCCGTACCGTTATCTGCAACACCGAACGCCTTTCTCCCGACATCCGCATGCGCTTCCAGGATATCGTCTCCGGTTCAGCCTACGCCATCGGCGGTCTTCTGCAGGCGGTCTCCCAGTTTATTTTCGTCTTTGCGCCCGCCTCGACCCGTATTGATTTCGATGACGGCAGACTGGCCTTCAGCTCACTGCGAAACGCCAGTCGTGAACCGGTCATGCCGGGCCTGACCAATGACCGCGATCATTCCCACTATGCCCGCTGATTCCAGCAAGGAAGGTGTCCTGATCGGCCTGGATGTTGGCGGCAGTATTACCAAGATCATCGGCTTTAGGGAAGACAGGCTTCTGCGCCAGGCGCGGGTTCAGGCCAATGATCCGGTGGCATCTGCCTATGGGGCTTTGGGCAAATTTTTAACACTCAACGATTTGAAGCTGGAAGAGATTGAAGCCATCCATGTAACAGGGGTCGGCGCTTCCTACCTGGATGAAGGTCTGCATGACTGCAGGACCGTCCGCGTCCCTGAGTTTGACGCGGTGGGCCTGGGCGGGCTCTATGTCTCCGGCATGGACCGGGCCATTGTCGTCAGTATGGGAACAGGAACCTCCATTGTCTACGCCGACCGAAAGGTCATCCGGCACATGATCGGATCCGGCGTTGGGGGCGGAACGCTCCTGGGCCTGGCGCAAGTCATTTTGAATGTCCGCGATTTCACCAGCGTAGGTGAGCTGGCTGATCTGGGCGATCTGCACAGGGTTGACCTGACTGTGGGAGATATCTCCCGCTACGATATTCCCGGACTTTCCTCGGATACGACGGCCTCCAATTTTGGCAAGGTCGGCGATCACGCCACGCCCAATGACCTGGCCCTGGGCATTATCAATCTTGTTTTTCAGTCGGTTGGAACGGCAGCTGTCCTGGCGGCCCGTCTTGAAAAAGTGGATCAGATTGTCTTCACCGGCAATTTGCTTCACGTGGACCAGGGCCGGCAGGTTCTGGCCGGTTTTTCCAGCCTTTATGACACCCATATCAAAATCCCCGAGAAAGCCGAATACGCGACAGCCATCGGCGCCGCACTCTACCAGGGGTTTTGAAATCAAAAAAGGCCCGCAGCTTGATGTCGAGGGCCTTCTCCCGTCCGTCTGAACAGTCAGGAATTCTTCTCTTGAATGGCCCGGTCAATGGATTGGGCCGCTGTTTTGCCGGCCCCCATGGCCAGGATGACGGTTGCCGCCCCTGTGACGGCATCGCCGCCCGCCCAGACGCCGGCCTTGGACGTGGCCAGGCTTTCCTGATCGACGATAACGCCGCCCCAGGATTCACAGGCCAGATCGGGCGTCGTATCCCGAAGCAGGGGGTTGGGGGACTGGCCGATGGCCACAATCACCGTATCCAGGGGGATGGAAAAATCTGAGTCGGGGAGGGGTACCGGCCGCCTGCGGCCGGATTCGTCCGGCTGGCCCAATTCCATCTTGACGCAGCGGATGCCGGTTACCCAGCCATCGGGATTGCCCTCGATCTCAACCGGGTTGGCCAGGAAGTGGAAGATGATTCCCTCTTCCATGGCGTGTTCGACTTCCTCGTGGCGGGCGGGCAATTCCGCCTCCGACCGGCGGTAAATAATATAGACCTCTTCCGCACCCAGTCTTTTTGAAGTCCGGGCGGCATCCATGGCTACATTGCCTCCGCCGATGACAGCTACCCGCTTACCCAGGCTGATGGGAGTAGCGTATTCCGGCCACCGCCAGGCCTGCATGAGGTTGGCCCGGGTCAGGAACTCGTTGGCGGAATAGACCTGGTTGAGGTTTTCGCCAGTAATGCCCATAAAGGTGGGGAGACCTGCGCCCGTGCCGACAAAGACGGCTTCAAAACCTTCCTGGTCCAGAAGTTCGTCCAGGGTCAGAACCTTTCCGATGACCCGGTCACATTCAATTTCCACCCCCAGTTCGCGCAGCTGCTGAATCTCAGTCTGAACCAGGGATTTGGGCAGACGGAATTCAGGGATGCCGTACATGAGGACGCCGCCCGCCAGGTGGAGGGATTCAAAAATGGTCACCTGATAGCCCAACCTGGCCAGATCACCGGCACAGGCAAGGCCTGCGGGGCCGGAGCCAACGACGGCCACCTTGTGGCCGTTGCTTGCCGGTTTTTCGGGCGCGGCGCTGACATTGGCAAAATGCCAGTCTGCGGCAAAACGTTCCAGTCGTCCGATGCCTACCGGCTGCCCTTTGATGCCCCGGACGCAGACCAGCTCACATTGGTTTTCCTGGGGGCATACCCGGCCGCAGACCGCGGGCAGGCTGTTGGTTTCGATGATGGTCTGGTAGGCTCCCTCAAAGTTTCCCTGGACGATGAGGTTGATGAAATCGGGAATCTGGACGTTGACCGGGCAGCCGCCAACACAGGGTTGGTGCTTGCATTGGAGGCAGCGCGTCGCTTCCTCCAGGGCCATCTCCGGCGTGTAGCCCAGGGCGACCTCCAGGTAATTGCGGTTCCTGACCTGGGGCTCCTGTTCGGGCATGGGAGTTTTTTCCAGCTTCATATTGATCTTGTAATCAGCCATGGCGCACCTCCCCGGTCAAGCGGCAGCGGTGGAGCTCCTGCTCCTCCCTGTAGTCGTGAGCCTCCTGCTCCAGATAAGCCTTGGAGCGCCGGATGGCTTCTTCGAAATCCACCTCATGGCCATCGAAGTCGGGGCCGTCCACACAGGAGAATTTGACATCGCAGCCGACCGTCAGCCGGCAGCAGCCGCACATACCGGTGCCATCCACCATGATGGTGTTCATGCTGACGATGGTTTTGAGGCCGTAGGGGCGTGTCAGGTTGGCCACTGCCCGCATCATGACCAGGGGGCCGATGGCCAGAACCAGATCGAACCTGGCTCCCTCATCGATCAGCTCCTGGAGGACGGTGGTCACAAAGCCCTTGCGGCCGCTGGAGCCGTCATCCGTAGTCAGGTGAAAACGTGAAGAGACAGCCTTCATTTCCTCTTCCAGGATAATCAGGTCCTTGTTGCGGAAACCTGCGATGACATCCACCTGGGCGCCGATCTGATGCAGATAGGCTGCCTGAGGGTAGGCAATGGCCATACCCAGGCCGCCGCCGATGACTGCTACCCGCTTGCCGGCGTATTCATCCAATTCGGAAGCCTTGCCCAGGGGACCCACAAAATTTTCGATCCTGTCTCCAACCTTGAGGTCTCCCAGACGCAGGGTGGACTTGCCCACAGTCTGAAAAATGATCCGGACCGATCCCTTCTGAGGGTCGGTTCCGGCGATAGTAAGGGGAACCCGCTCACCTTCCTGATCTACCCGGAAGATGATGAATTGACCCGGTAAAGCCTTTCTGGCGATCAGCGGAGCTTCCACGTCCAAAAGGACGGTGTCGCTGTTTAGCTGCTCGCGCGCGAGAATTTTATTCACGTCTCCTGATGCTCCTTCTCGATTGATTTGGGCCGGCCTATGGCTTGCCGGCTGTGCACAACTAGTTATTTTAAAGAGAATACCATAAGAAAAGCTGTGCGTATTGACAGAAAGCTAAGGATATTTGAGAGATTCAATGATGTTCTCCAGGTCTTAGGGACGCCCGCAAGTCAGAGGCAAAAATGGAAGGTAAGGCTGACAGGCCTTCAGGGGCATTTCACCTCCATGGTTCCCCTTGAAGAAGAAGGGAAAAACAGCAGTTGACAAGGCAGGTAAGGGCTGTTATCCTAGCAAAGCGCCATTCGGGAGAAGGGCGCGGTTGGACCTTGAAAATTGAACAGTGCGAAATAAGACGGGACCTTAATTTGAGTAAGAATTGAGGTAGCGGACAGTAAAGTAATTAAGAGCCAAAAGGCTCTCATATATATGAGAGTTTGATCCTGGCTCAGGATGAACGCTGGCGGCGTGCTTAACACATGCAAGTCGAACGGGGGTCATCTGGCGGAACTTTTCGGAGGGAAGCCATTTGACTCGAGTGGCGGACGGGTGAGTAACACGTGAGTAACCTGCCTTTTGCTGGGGAATAACTGTGGGAAACCATGGCTAATACCGCATATTGTGTCTGCAAGGCATCTTGTGGATATGAAAGGAGCAATCCGGCAGAAGATGGGCTCGCGTCCGATTAGGTAGTTGGTGGGGTAAAGGC
>JBBAEW010000062.1:0-12062 GCA_041655695.1 Saccharofermentanales bacterium | reverse complement strand
AACAGGATTTGAACCTGTGACACTTCGGGTATGAACCGAATGCTCTGGCCAACTGAGCTATACCGCCGTTTGCCTTCCAGCGCAACACACTGAATGATATCAGTGTCATTTCGCTTTTGTCAAATCATAAATCCTCTTTTTGACCGGCTTTTGCCTGTCCTTTGTAAACCTGGCAGACAAGGTCCAGCATGGGCAGCAAATAGAGGGCACCGCCGGCTCCTGGGCCTGGCATGACATGGTCGGCAAGAGGGACCAGGCCTAACTCCCGGAGCGCCATCTGGCCTCCCGGATCGGTGACCTGGTGGCCGGCAAAGAAGATGGACCGGGACTGGGGCAGGAGCCTGGTCAGAATCAGGGCGGCTGTCAGCGAAGCCGTACTGCCCAGGAGAACGGGCAGACAGTAGAGGGCGGCTCCCGCCATCAGGCCTGTCAGGCCGGCAAGTTCCAGGCTTCCCAGCTGTCGCAGGAGATCCAGGGTATTATGCGGGTTGATAGAGTGCTCCTCCAGGGCCTGGGCAAGAATCCCGGCCCTTCTTTGAAAGAGGGAGTCAGGGAGGTCCGGCCCCCGTTCCAGGAGATCCTCCGGCGTCCGGCCAAAAAGTACGGACAGGAGGGCTGCCAGGTCAAAGTCAGCCCCTTGCGGGACCGAGTCCGCCAGAAGGAGGTCAAGGCCGCTGGCCCGTGTCTGGGAGGCAAGTTCCATACCCAGGCGGATGGCCGTCATCATGGCTTCCTCAGTCATGGCCTCCTGTTTGAGCATGTTGGAGGTCCCCTGGTCTTCCACCGGCAGATGAAGGATTCCCGGGGTTTCCGGATCCAGGCCAGGGATGCCCAGATTGACTGTTACCAGGCGGGTCCCGGTCAGGCTGGCCAGGCGGCTGACAGGATGCTTGCCTGCCGCCAGTTCTTCGAGAGTTTTGGCAAGCGGAGCCGGTTCCGCTGAGGTCAGGCCGCCTTCTTCCAGGAGGGCGTGGTCGGAGGCAAAGAGGAAAAGGGCGCGGCGGGTCAGGTCCAAGTCCCCCTGATCTGCCAGGAGGCCTGACAGGCGGGTATGGACGGTCTCCAGAAGACCGGCCGGCCCCTCCAGGCCGGCCATCTTTGACCAGCCGCGGGCTGTCTCCTCCTCCCGCCTGCGGTCGGGCTGGGGGAGGTCGGAAAGCTGCAAAAAGAAGTCTGCCCTGCTGAAGTTTTTCATAGGGCCGCCGTCTTAAAGGCGCCCGACAGGGCCAGGCCCAGGATCAGCAGGGCCAGGAGGATGCGGTAGAAGGCGAAGACCCGGAAATCGTGCCTGCGGATGTAGTCCAGGAGGAAGCGGATGATCAGGGTGGACACCAGGTAGGCCACCCCCATGCCCGTGAAAATGGACAGCCACTGGATGGTGTTGAAGTGGAGGCCGATCTTGAGGATCTTGAGCAGGCTGGCCCCCGCCATGACCGGCACCGCCAGAAAGAAGGTGAAGGTTGCGGCAGCCGGCCGCGACATACCAATCAGGAGGCCGCCCACGATGGTCGCGCCAGACCGGGAAGTGCCGGGCAGGACGGCGGCAATCAGCTGAAAGAGCCCGATGAGGACCGCCGTTTTCCAGTCGATCTCTGCCACCGTGCGGATGGCAGGCTGGCGCCTCCTCTGCCTGACCAGGTACTCCACCACCAGGAAGGCCAGGCCGACAAGAAAGAGCATGAGGGCCACGGTCCATGGGTTATAGAAAAGCTCTTCGATCTTCCTGTCGAAGAGGACGCCGACAATGGCAGCCGGGACACAGGCCACAAGGATCATGACCCAAAGCCTTAAGATCTCCCGGTCTACGCCAAAGGACAGGCTCCTGCCCCCGCCCATCTGCCTTCTCTTCCTTGGGAAGGGCCAAAGCTGGTTCCAGAAGGTGACGACAACCGCCAGAACAGCGCCAAGCTGGATGACAACCAGGAAGAAGGAGAAGAAGTCCGCGTTTCCTGCCGCATCCGCTCCGGCCCGGAAGGGGACGAAACGCTCCAGTATGAGCAGGTGGCCCGTACTGCTGACAGGCAGCCACTCGGTCACCCCTTCGACGATCCCGTACAGGACACTCTTCAATACATCAAGCCAGGCCATGGCATACCTCTTTCATATATCCGGCGGCTAGGGAGTCCGCCCCGCCTCCTCGCGGATAACAAGGAGGCCGCCCGGGAGAAGGGTGAAGTCATCCCTCCTTCGATCGGGCACCCCCTGACTGATCAGCGTCCCGCGGTGATCGTAGAGTTCATAGGCCAGCTGACGGCCGTGATCCAATCCCTGGATCGAAAGAACATGGGCGTAGCGGCCAAAATTCAAGGCGAAAAAGACCCGCCTGTCGCGCGATCCGTAAGCCTGGAAGAAGAGGGTGGAATCCCCTGTCTGGTCTGCGTCCGTTTCCTGCTGCGCCCCTGTCCCGCTTCGGATAAGGGAAGGTTTTTGCAGAAGCTGCAGGCCGGATAGACCCCGGACAGCCTCCAGGGAATAGCTGGTCAGATGCTTGCCTGACAGGTAGGTCCTGGAGGCCAGATTGACATCCATAAGGGCCAGGGCCGTATTGGTTCCCAGATCCATGAGCAGACAGGCCGCCGTATCGGCCAGGCGCGCCGGCTCATCCTCATAAGTGATCTCCAGGGTCCGGATCAGTTCCGGAACAATCAGGCCGCCGGACATGCCCCGCCTTGGAATGCGGTTGATCCACTCATTGCGGACCGTTTCCAGAATCTCTTCAGAGAGGATGGGCTGGTCCAGGCTGAAGTCACCCGCGTGGTAATCGGCGGTTGTATGGCTGCGGCCGTCATCGTAATGCATGCCGTCGATGAAGAAGATCTGGTTTTTGACGGCTGCAAAATCCGGAGCCGCCTTGATGCGGTCCATGATCCAGTGAACGTAGTTGGCACGGGAGGCATCGTTGGGCAGAATCCGGCCGCCGTCCCTTATCTCTATGTAAAGGAGACCGAAGGCATCCGTCCAGCGGCCGATGGCGCCGTCCCTGGAGCGCAGCTTGCCGTAAACGGACAGAGGTGAGCCGGCCAGATACTCGATCAGATGGGCAAGCTCCTTGTCCGTGGCGTGCAGGTCCACAACCAGCCAGGGCAGGGCTCCCTGGGATTCAACAAAACCCAGGGCCGCCCCCAGATTATGGGCGGACCTATCCTGACCCCCGGCATGACCCGTCCCCTCAGGCAGGCACCAGAATTCTTCACGGAATCCTGAACGGCCGACAGGTACTGCTTCCAGCCGGATGACATCCGCGGACAGGCTTTCCGGCAAATCGGTCAGCAGGGAAGAGAGGGCCCCCGGGGCGTCCTCGTTGCGGCCAAACCAGACGTTGTCAAGGAAGAGAGTCCCCTCTCCCTGAAAACCGAAGTTGATATAGAGCTCATCCTCCGGCTTCAAACCCCGGGGAAAGAGCAGGGTAAGCCGTCTGTGCTGCCAGGCATCACCCTGCAGGCGAACCGATTCACCCACCTGGGGGATGGAGCCTGAGAACCAGACTTCCACCGGCCCCTGGACCGCGCCCTTGATCCGGATATCGAATTCCAGCCGGTAGAAGGGCAGGGTATCCTTGTCGATGAGCCTTGATAAATCGAGCTTTTGAGTCAAACGGGCACTCAAATAGGAGCGGTCCGGATTGTTGATGGGCGACGCTGTCATGACGCCAGAACGTATTGAATACAGCATGTCTTTGGAAGGAGTGGCCGACAAGCCTTCCCCCACCTGACCCGCCCCCTCGCTGGTCAGGGAAAGGGCGCAGGCACCGCCCGAATCGTAGCCTTCCCGTCCTTTGGCCGCGTCACTTGAGATCTCAAAAGCCGCGCCGCCCGAAATGGCCCACTCCCCGACGGCTATAGCTTCATCGCTTGGAGTGTTGGAGGCCTTGCCGGTATCCAGGCTGGTGAAGACAGGCTGGCTGATGGTCAGCAGATCCCCAGGGATCACGCTGCCGCCTTCCAGGGCAGGCTGGAAGCGGAACTGTGCCGTCAGCTCCGCCGACAGAACTGTACCGTCCCGCCGGGTCATGTAGAGGTCGCCGGAGGGGAAGAGGCGGAAGCGGTCAATCCTGGTTTCCTCCAGGGGATTCTCCCGGTTCCAGGTCCGGCCGCCGTCGCGGGAATGGAAGAGACGCCCCTCTGGTGAAAGGACCAGGAGCTTGCTGGAGGACATGACCATGATCTGGGACAGGTCCGAACTGCTGAAGACGTTGGTCCCGTCTTCGACCAAACGGATTGCGCCCTTGTCGGTCCGAAGGGCCAGTTGGCCGTCCTGTCCCGCAAAGCAGGTAAGTCCGCCTCCTGCCTGTGCCGCCAACCATCCCTTTTCCGCCTCCAGCGAGGCTTCAACCTGCCACTGGATGCCGTTGACGGAAGAGGCCGCCCCGCCCAAATTACCCAGGGCATAGATGATGCCGTCGCCGGAACGGACGATGGCGGTCACCTGATCCTCCAGGGGGAAAGACAAGGGTTCCATGCCGGAAGGATGGCCGAAGAAGAGTTCGCCGGGGCCTCCCGAGGCCAGATAGAAGCCGTTTTCGTAATCGGGCAGATCGATGTATTGGATGGAGCGGATGGCATTGCCGGGTGAGACCGATGTAATCAGGTTCCAGCTGGAACCCGTGGCGGAGGCGTAGAGATTGCCGCCGGAGTCACCCGCCAGGAGGCCGGCCGGGCCGGCCGCGATGGCGGTCAGATCGACATCGAAGCGGAAGGAAACCGCTTCGGGATCCCCGCCTTTAGGGATGCGGAGGAGTGCCCCCGAAGTACCGCAGAGGAAAACAGAACCATCCAGCTGGGTAAAAGCGGTCCAGCGGACGTCCGCGTAGGAGGATGGCAGATCCAGGGCACGTTTTCCGGAGACAACCCCCGTGTCATAGCCGGCTATCCTGCCCTGGCTGATCAGTTTCATCTCCGTCATGGTTTCCCGGTAGAGAGAGAAGGAAGCGCCCGTATAGTAATCCCTGGCCAGGGGGACCTGGGATCTGGCCTCCGACATCTTGATATGAAATTCGTCCTGGGTGCCCCCGCTGGCAAAGAAGTGATCGTGTTCGATCTGCGGGGAGAAAGCCCCTCCGGTGACCAGGTTGGCCGCGGGCATACCGGTCAGATTAACTCCTGTCCCCGCCAGAACCAATTGGCTGTCCGCCTGATCATTCAGACGGATCAGGGTGGCCTGGCCGCTCCGCCTGCGGCTGGCAATCTGCAGGGCCAGGGGAAGGACAAAAAGGGCGATGACCAGCAAGGTCACAAGGGAGGTAATCAGGGTCCTCCGCCGCAGGCTGTAGGGAATGGTCCGGAAGCGGGCCATGATCAGGCCCTTTGCCGGGCGGGCTGCCTGCCCAGGCGCCGCAGGAGCAGGGCGGCGGCAACTCCAAGGAGAATACATCCATAGAGGACAAAAACCAGAATGGCATCGGCTTCTTCACCAAAGCCGGCCAGGCGGGAAAGCCAGCCGGAGCCGATGAAGTTGTAAATAATATGCAGGACAATGGGCAGGGCAATCTGCCGGGTCAAATAGTAGACCATAGACAGGGAAAAGCCCGCGATCAGGACGTAGGATCCCTGGATCAGGTCCAGGTGGAAGACGGCGAAGAGCACGGTGGTCAGTAAAATGGTGACGGAAGGCCGGAAAGCCTTGCCAAACTCTCCCTGGATGATGCCGCGAAAGAGGAGTTCCTCGCCGATGGGGACCAGGATGACGGTTGCCAGTATATCCAGGACCGGGGCCACGCCATCCGGCCCCACCAAGGCAACCTTATCCAAATAATCCTGCAGGAGCCGGCCCGGCAAAGAGAGAGGGTCAAAGGAGGATAAAAGCGTCATCCATAGCTGAGTCAGACCCATGGCGCCCAGAATGACCACAAGCGAATAAAGCCACTGAGACAAGGTGGCGGCCTCTTTTTTGAGCAGGAGGTCCTTTTTCCTTTTGCGCAGGAGAATATAAAGCAAATACAGAGGAATCAGGATCAGCATGCCGATCAGGGAAGCATAAGTCAGTGCCCCGCTTTCGGTCAGCAGTTCCATTGGAAGTGTGCTGTTATACGGATCCATGAGGAATTCGGAGCTCGAGACCAGGTTGACCAGCAGATAATAGACCAGCCAGCCTATGGCAACCACGTTGAGAACCAGGTGGTGCAGGACCATAAGGATAAGGGGAACCAGGAAGGTCCGGGCCCTGACCCGGCTTGCAGGGGCAGGCGGCGTCTCTCCCTGCGGGCTTTCAGTCCTGTGAATGAATTGTTCCGTCTTTTCCATCATCGTCAGCTGCCCCTGTCGGTTCACCGGCAAAGCAACCGGCCGGCCGGTTACGGGCGGATGACCGATTCCGTGTACCGTTCAAAAAAGTAATCAAAGGCCCGGTCGAGTTCCTTCTTGTTGGTCACCGATGAGAAGACATGCTCGCCGTTTTCGTCTTTCCACGAGCGCATGATGACGACTTCAGGGCTGGCTCTGGAACCGTCATCGGGCTCGTAGTTGTACATGACCGTATAGGTTTGCCCCCCGATCGAAAAGGCGTCAAGGAGCGACACATAGTATTCACGGCCGTTCCGGTCATCCACCAGGATGGCCAGAACGCCGTCACCCGCGCGCTGCCGGTCATTTCCCCGATCCGGGCGCTTGCGCGGCGCCGGTTTACGCTTCTTCGCTGTCTCCGTCATCGTCGCTCGCTTCCAGCAGAGCCTGGTAGGCTTCGTAAACGGCGTCATCCTCATCGTCTTCCAGACCGACCAGGACTTCTTCGCCGTCATCACCGACAACAAACTTCATGAAAAACAGGCTCATTTCGTCCTCGTCACCCTCGTTGGGGTCCACAAGCACGCAGTATTCTTCTCCGTTATGGGAAAAGGTATCCGCCATGATGAAAGAGTAATCCTCTCCTGTCTCCGTGTCGGTCAGAACGACATAGGCGTCCTCGTCGAACAATTCATCGACTTCTTCTCCGCAGCAGGAGCATTCGTGATCATCTTCATGCATGTACATCACCTGAAAATTATTCATTGGTTGATTCCTCCAAACAAAGGCTTTTTCTTATTTGGATCACAGGGCTGCCCTCTCGGACAAGCCCTGTGATCGAAGGCATTATATCATGATCCGTAAGGACCTGCGGTCAAACCGCCCCGTTCATTGTCCAAAAAGTCCTGGAGAAGAATTTCGGCGGCCACCCGGTCAACCAGGCTCTTATCTGTCCGCTTTTTCTTGCGGGCGGTCTCCATGATCAGGCGGGAGGCCAGAAGAGAAGTGTAACGTTCGTCAAAAAGCTCCACCCTGCAGCCGGTCGCCTGCTCCAGGGCCCGGGCAAAGTCCGAGGCCAGAACCGCTATCTCCGAATGGCGGCCGTCGGTCCGGTGAGGGAGGCCGACCACAATGGTGTCCACCCCCTCTTGCGCGCAAAGATCCGCGACAGCCTCAAGCGGTCCGGGGCCGTCATCACGCTGGCGTTCCAGCGTCATGAGGCGGCGGGCATAAATGCGCAGGGGGTCACTGATGGCCAGACCCACCCGGCGCAGGCCGAAGTCAATGCCCAGGACGCGGCCGGCCTTGGGATCAGAGGCGGTCAACGTAGTCTCTGACGACGACTTCAAGCAGCTCATCGCGTTCCAGGCGCCGGATCACGCCCCGGGCACCCAGGTGATTGGTGATATAGGTCGGGTCACCGGAAAGAAAGTAGCCGACCAGCTGATTGATGGGGTCATAGCCCTTTTCTTCCAGGGCCCGCATGACTTCCGCCATGATCTGGTGCGCAGCCAGGCGTTTATCACTGCCAATCTCAAAACGATTTGTATCCTGTTCTTCCATAGGCACCTCCGGTTTTCAGTTTACCACGTAGACCGCTCTCATGACCCGGTCTGGACAAGAGTGACCCGGGCCGACTCGCCCTCATGGCCGCAGAGGAGGACCCGGCGGATCTGGCCCCGGGCAGGAGGCCGGGCTTCTTCCGGTTCCGCTTTTCCGATCACATGAACGTATTCAGGGGTATAGCCTGTAAAGCTGCCGTCCTCCAGGATCTCCTCGACCAGAATCTCCCGCTCCTGCCCCAGGCGCTCCTGGATGGCAGCGGCGGCCAGGCGGCCGGCCTCTTCCCTGAGGCGGGCTGAACGCCAGGCAGCAACCGCCTCCGGCACCCGGTCGGCAAAGGATGCTGCGGCCGTCCCGGGTCGGGGTGAAAAGCGAAAGACATGGATACGCAAAAAGCCTATCTCCCGGCAGAAGGCAAGGGTCTCTTCAAAATCCTCCTGGGTTTCCCCCGGGAAGCCCACGATCAGATCTGTGGTGATGCCGGCCCAGTCCCAGGCGGACCGTATCCGGGCTATTGCCTGACGGTAGGCCTCTTTGTTGTCCCGCCGCCGCATGGACTGGAGAATGCGATCGGAACCGCTTTGCAGGGACAGGTGAAAGGAGGGGCATAAATGCTCCAAACGTGAGGCCCGGTCGACAAATGCCCCGGTCATGGTGCCTGACTCCAGGGATCCCAGGCGCAGGCGGTCAAGACCCCGGACCTGGTCCAGGGCCTCCAGGACATCAATCAGATCGGGCAGGTCTGCCCCTTCCATGCCGTAGGCGTTTAGATTGGTCCCGGTCAGGACCAGTTCGCGGTAACCGCGCGCCGTCAGCTCCTCCGCCTCAGCCAGAATGGCTTCCAGTGAGCGGCTGCGGGCCGGTCCCCGGGCCAGGCAGATGGCGCAGTAAGCACAGCGGTTGTCGCAGCCGTCCTGGATTTTCAGGAAGGCCCGGGTCTCCCGGGTCAGGGCCGGGGCACCCAGTTCCTCATAAACCGCCCCGTCAAGGGAGATCTGGGTCCTGATAATGGGGCTGTGCGCCCCTCCTGCCAAGGCTTCCAGAATCATGTCCGGCAGGCGTCCGCGCAGACTGGTGCCGGTCACAAGGTCAGCCAGGCCGTCCAGGTCCTGGCGCTGCGAATAACAGCCGCAGGCCACAATCAGGGCCCTGGGGTTCTGCCGCCTGAAACGGCGGAGGATCTGCCTGGATTTGCGCTCGGCCTCGCCGGTCACCAGACAGGTGTTGAGCACATAAAGATCGGCCTCCTCTTCCGGGTCCACCTGTGTGAATCCCCGGCGGCGGAAGTCCTCGGCCAGAGCGTCCATCTCATATTGATTGGTTTTGCAGCCCAGAGCGGTAACCGCGATTCTCATCTTCTCACTCCCTCAAGGTCAAAAAATGGGAAAAAAAAGAGCCGGAAGGCTCTCCTTGTTATCGAATTCCAGGAGGTCCGGCTGAATTTAAGCCCCGCGCCCTGTCAAAAGATAAAGTACCAGTGTGAAAACAGCAAAAGCGATGGCGAAAATGGTCGTCAGGGTCTTGAGGACACCTTCTTTGGTGCGGCCCTTGGTTTTGCCGTAGAAGGTATCAACCGAGCCGGAGTCACCGGAAAGAACGCCCAGGCCTTTGGACTTGCTCTCCTGCATCATGACCGTCACAATCAGGCCGACACAGGCCAGAATGTCCAGGATGATGAAAATAATCTGCGCAGCGTTCATTGCTGTTCCCCCTTTGGTGCGTCACACGCCGGACAATCATAGCATAAGGCGCGGACAGGCCGCAAGCCTGCCTAGCCATCTGCCGGCATGGAGACGAGAGGCTCCGCCTGGCGGGAGGCCAGCCGGCGCATGAAAAGCGGCAGGGCGATGACCAGGGTCAGGCCGGCCAGATTGGTCGTAATGGAGAAGGACCACCAGATACCGGTGACGCCCAGGGCTGTTTTGGCCAGGAGGGTTCCCAGCGGGATCCTAAGCACCATGAGGCCGGTCACAACCAGGGAGGGAACCAGCGACTGGCCCAGGGCCGAGAAGGCCGAAGAGGTCAGGAGCTGGAGGCCCATCAGGAGCTGGGAGGCCGACAGGACCCGCAGATAATCGGCGCCGTGAGAGAGAGCCTCCGGATCTTTGAAGAAGATGGCCACCAGGGGGCCGGCCAGGAAAAGAAGGATCAGGGTGGTCAGGACGCAGACCGCCGACACCAGCCAGAAACCCGACCAATAGCCCTGCTGGACACGGCGGTAGGCACAGGCCCCGAAGTTCTGAGCCATGAAGGCATTGACCGCGGCGGCAAAGCCGTCCGCTGTCATCCAGGAAATACTCTCAATCTGCGCGCCCAGACGCTGGGCGGCTACCGCCAGATCGCCGAAACCGACAATCATGCGCGAGATCAGGATGGTAACCGTGGCATGCACGCCCGACTGCATGGCAACAGGGGCACCCAGTTTGACCATGGGCTTGAGGCGGGAGACTTCCAGGGGTGAGCTGAAAAGCCGCAGGCCGGAAAAGGTGTCGTTTCGCCGGATGGCGGCCAGCATCAGAATAAAGGCCAGAGTCTCGGCGATCAGGGTAGCCAGGGCGGCGCCCACTACATCCATATGGAAGTAAAGAATAAAGAGGGGGTCCAGAGCCATGTTGACCACCAGGCCGGTGACAAAGATGACAAAGGGCGTATAGCTGTTGCCCGAGGCTGTCAGAACAGCGCTGTAGAGCCTTCCCCCCACCCGGGCTGTCATGCCCAGCCCCACCAGCCACAGATAGGTCTCAGTCCGCGCGATGGTTTCCAGGTCGTTGAAGTGAAAGATTGAAGCCAGAGGCCCCCGGAAGAAGACAAAGACAAATGTCAGGGCCAGGGCCATCAGGTAGCCCAGCCGAAGGGCCGACCGGGCCCAGGATCGGGCCTCTTCAAGCTGGCCGGCTCCAAGGGACTGGCCGACCAGGACCTGGCCCCCGATCCGGGGCAGGGCAAAGAAGCTCTCAACCAACCAGAAAAGGATGCCGGCCGATCCGACCGAGGCTACGGCCCTTTCACCCAGGGAGGCCACCCAGAACATATCGGTCAGGTTGTAGGCCAGGCCTACGAAAGAGGTGGCCATGATGGGCATGGCCAGTTTGATCAGGGTGGGCAGGATGCGGCCCTTGAGCAGGTCTTGTTGTTTTTGTCCGGTCATGGATCTCTCTTCACTGGGATAATTTCAACTGATTCTAGCATAAGCAGGCCCCGTCGGACCGTGCCCGGAGGGAAGCCCTGCGGGCCGCAAAGCATGGAAGCGGGATTATCATCATTGAAATGGGGGGTCAATTGTCCTACACTATTAAAGGATTTTCGGTCAACACAATGGTGCGCCCCTATGAAAGGCGCACGGCAAGAGGAGTTGGGAAGAGAAAGATGAGAATGAACTTGCTTGGATTGTCTCGGTCCATTCATCCGAAAGACAACAAGAACACAGCCGGAATGGCCATCAGGCCGCTTTCCGGTTTTTCAAAAGTAACCATCCCGCTTGATATGCAAATCGGCCCCGGCTGTGAAGCCATCGTGGCCAAAGGCGATCACGTGGATATCGGCCAGCCTCTGGGCCGGCCCCTGGGTGACTGGAGCGTTCCGGTTCACGCCAGCGTATCCGGGGAGGTTACCTCAATCAGCGTCGAGATCCTGAGCGACGGAAGCCATGCCGAGTACGTCACCATCGTCCCCGATGGCCTGGATACCGTCAGCCCCCTGGTCAAACCGCCGGTTATAACGGACAAGGAGAGTTTTCTCCAGGCAGTCCGCGACTCCGGCCTGGTCGGCCTTGGCGGCGCCGCCTTCCCTACCCATGTCAAGCTCAATCCCCCGGCTGACAAGCCGGTTGATACCCTGATCATCAACGCCGCTGAGTGCGAGCCTTATATCACGGCGGATTGCATCGTCTGCAATGACGGGGCCGGAGAGATTATCGAGGGTGCCCTGGCAATCTGCAAATGGTGCGGCTTCGACCAGGTCATCGTCGGCATCGAGGACAACAAGAGAGAATCTGCCAAGGCCCTGGATGCTGCCATTGAAGCGGCCAAGGATGACCCTGACTTTCCTTCTGGAGGCATGAAGGTCCGCGTCCTCAAGACCGCCTACCCCACCGGGGCTGAAAAAGTTCTCATCCGTCTCCTCAACGGCCGCATCGTCCCTGAAGGCGGCCTGCCATCCGATGTCGGCGTCATCGTTCAAAATGTCTCGACTGTTCACTTCCTGGCCCGCTATCTCAAGACCGGCATGCCCCTGATCAGCAAGGTCATTACGGTCGATGGAAGCGCCGTCGCCACACCCGGC
>JBBAEW010000061.1:0-12111 GCA_041655695.1 Saccharofermentanales bacterium | reverse complement strand
CTCGGATGGGTGGCGGGGTTTGGTCTCCGACGGCGTGGTGGTGGTCGTAGGCGCGGCCGTCGTGGTGGTCGTGGGGGGCGGATCGGTCAGGTTGACCGTCAGGGAGGCGCCCACACTGATCTGATTTTCGGGGTTGTAGGTTCCGTCACTGGCCGCAGTAATCTTGAGGGTGACTGTGCCCTTGGCCTTGACCCTGAAGCGCAGGCGTATCATTTTATCAGCCGCCTGGCCCTCACCCATATAAACCAGGACAGCGGTCAAAGGTGATTGAGTCCCGGCGTTAACGGTACCGGTCATGCCGGAAATATTGGATGCTCCATTGGTGACAAGCTGGATCAGGTTGTTGTCATAGGTCAGGGTAAAATCACTTGTTTTTGTCAGGATCCTGGGGCTGAAACCCAGGGTGACATCGAAGGTCTGGCCAAGGTAGGCCGTCCTGGTCCCGGAGATGGTGGCCGTGCGGCTGGCCGCATGGAAATTGGGTCCGGGCAGGAGGAGGACCAGGAGGACTGCGGTCAGCAGCCAGAGGGCCGGTTTCTTCATTTTGCTTCTTCTTGTCATTCTGCTCATGGCTTCTTCTCAATAAAAACCCGGGAAACCCCGGTTTTCCTTTCCCTGTCGGATGAATCTGTCAGTCGTCCGCTATTCCTCAGTCCTGTTTAATGGTCTGGCCCCGGACCATGGCATCAATGATATAGGACAGGTCAACGGAATTGACCTTGCCGTCCCGGTTGACATCGATGGCGCTGTTTTGAACAGGCGACCAACTTATGTTGCGGACCATGGTGTCGATGACATAGGACAGGTCAACCGAATTGAACTTGCCGTCCCCGTTGGCGTCTCCGTAGATGAGAAGCTGCAGGGTCCGCAAGGGGGTTGTGGAGGATCCTTCATAGATGTGGATCATGGCACCAGTCCCCAGGAGGGTGTCGGCTGCTGCCGGCTTACCGGAGCTGTCGGTGGCGCTTGCCGTGTAGCCCGCTGGCAGATTCAGGGCTGCCAGGATGGCGGAAGTCTTGTTGCGGCCGCTTGCCGGCCAGGCATTGTGGATGTAATCGCCCATGAGCTTGTAGCTGTTGGCAGGATTAATCGTAAGGGGAGGCGGATCTGTCGGCTCCGGCTCGGTGGGTTCAGGTTCCGTGGGTTCCGGTTCGGTAGGCTGGGTTGGCTGGGTCGGCTGGGTGGGCCCTGTTGCCTGTCGGGTGATGACCACTGTGTAGGCCCTGACCTCCCCCTTCTCTGAGAGAGCCTCGATGACAAAGGTATTGTCCCCTTCCGCCAGGCTCTTCTGACCTGTGTTGCGGATGGTGCACTTGGCATGATAGCTGCTGGCTCCCAGGGTGATCTGGGAGACTTGGCCTTCGACCGTGGCCGTATAGCTGTAGACCTCGGGGTTGAAGGCCGGGCTCAGGGTCCCGCTGGAGAGGGTGATGGACTTAAGCCAGTTGTTGCGGCTGAGGTTGTCGGAAGGATAGGGGGCCGGGGAGGCCGGCATCTCGGCCAGGACGGGGATCCGGAAGACGAAGGCCGAATCCAGCAGGCCCTGGGTCAGATACATGTTGTAGACCCGGGAGGCCTCATTGGCCGGGGCGTAGACATTGCCCATGTACTGGTGCCAGTAGGTTCCGGCCGTGTCGCCGTCCAGGTTGAACTTCTGCGAATAGGAGGTGTCCTGGCCTTCCAGGATATAGCCCCTTCCGATCCAGTTGGCTCCCCCCACGATAGCCCGCCACTGGCTGTTCCAGGGCAGGAGATAGCGCTCCTGTTCGGTGGCGGAAGGGCCGCTGCCGCTGCTGCCGTAACGGGCATAGCGGAGGCCGTTTGTGATGGGGCTGGCGCCGGCGGTGGCGCCGATATTATAGAAATTGTAGTAGCCCACATAGCCGCTGACCGTCCCCGACACGGAGTCGGAACCGTTCCGCCCTACCTCTGTCAGGCAGCGCTGGGCCAGGAAGAAGGGGTTGACTCCGGTCCGCTCGGCGGCATCCATGAAAATCTCAGGGTAGGTCATGGTCTGCTGGACCCCTTCAAGGTCCGTGAAGGTGACCGATTTGCCGTCCATGAAAGATCCGGCGATAGCCGCCTGTACCGCTTCAACCTGGTGAACGCCGGGCAGATAGGTCAGCTGCTCAAACTGGAAAACCTGCTGTTCGGTCAGGAAATTGCGGGCATCCAGCGAATAGGCCAGGATGTCCCGGCTGGCAGTCATCCAACCGCCGGCATCCCGGACGACCCAGGTGTCGGTCTTGTAATCGTAGTCGGCCTTCTCATAGGACCGGTGACTCAGAAGTGAGGTCTTGGTCACCATATTGGACCGGCGGACGTTCTCCTCATGGAGAGCTTTCTGGAAGAGGAGGGGCTGGCGGTTATTGACAGGGGAATCCTGGTCAACAATGTGGAAGGCGGTGAAGACCCAATTGGGGTAATTGGCGTGCAGAATCCGCAGGGCCGGCTTGTAGCTTTCCGGGAAACCCTGCTGGGTCAGATAGGCTTCGAAGTCGGGGTTGGGTTCGGGCGGCTCCTGGTTGATGGGCGTGTTGGTCAATGAAATCAGGCTGGCGTGGACATAACCGTAGCGGTTGCGGAGAACATCGCGTACGTAATACCACTGGTTGGAGCCGGATGAACTGTCGCCCGTAACCCGGGTGAAGACCTCTACCCGCGTCCCCTGCGAAAGATAGGTGATCAGGGTGGACGATGTAATCCGTGGAAGGGACCGGAGGGCGCTGCCGTTGGATGAGTTGGTGTAGCCGATTTTGTTGATGGGTGCCCCGTCGGGAGGCGTATTGGCCAGGGTCACGGCGGCAGGCGGGAAAGAAAAGGAAAACAGCAAAGCCAGGGCGATGAGAAGCGCTGTCAAACCATGGGCCGGCCTTCTGGTTTCAGGCTGGCACAGACTGATCTGTTTTTCGCTTTGGACGCGGCTCACTTCCATTCCTCAAAAAGCAGACACTACCCCTCATGGTAATGCTTGGATGCTTAAGGTTATCATACAATGTGAAAGTGCGTACATGTCAACGGTGACAGGGCCTGGCGGCCTGCTTGCAGGGCAATTGTCACAGAACTGCCTTGTCCCCGCAATCTTCATCACCAAGTCGGAAGTCAAAACCGATCTCATCCAGGGAACGGCCGTAGGCCGGGAGCGCGTGCTGGACAAACCAGCTGACCTCAGGCAGATCAAAGGCTTCAATCCTCTCCCTGATCTCCAGCATGGCCCGGTCAAACTCCCGGTTGCCGGCCTTTTGCTCATCCATGCACTTGATGTAAGCAGAAAAACAGTCGGCGGCCTTGACCAGGGTCTTGATCTCCCGGACCATGGGATCCTGGCCGTCCGGCAGCAGGATAGCCCGGTAATGACAGGCCAGATGGGGGGGCAGCATGCCAAGAAGCGTCTGCGAAGCCCTGTCTTCCACCGCCTTGTAGGTCTCCTCCATGGAGGAGTTATGGTATTTGACCGGCTTTGGCATGTCCCCGGTCAGGATCTCCGGCAGGTCGTGTAAGAGGGCGAAAACCGCCACCTGATCGGGAGAGGGGCAAAGGCGTCCCTCAGGGAAATACTCCCGGCGGACCAGGGCCAGGAGGTGGGCGATAACCGCCACATCGTGGGAATGCTCCTGGATATTCTCCAGTTCAGTATTGCGCATGAGACCCCATCGGTGGATGAAGCGCATGCGGTGGATCATGGCAAAAAAGTTGGTATCCATGGTCAGACCCCGTAGATGGTTCGGAAGACGCGGCCCGCGAAGGGATCCGTCATGCCCGCGATATAGTCGGCCACCAGGCGGGCCGGCCCGGCGTCGGGCTGGGGATGGCGTTCCTTGTATTCCAGGAAGGCCTGGGCGGGCGGGCTTGTATCCTTTGACCCTCCGGCGGCCAGGCTGAGGAAGTACTCAAAGAGGCCCTCCAGGGTATTGGCCACCTGGGCCTGGTAGCGAACCACCAGGGGGGCCGTGTAAATGCGCTGGTAATTGAGGTCGATCAGATCCTTGAGGGCACTGCCCTTCTCCTCACTCATGACTATGGCGTCCCGGCCCAGGCTGTTTTCGATGACATCGCTGACCAGGCGGTCCACGATCTCGCTGTTGTTGGAACCCAGGATCTCCAGGAGCCGGTCAGGCAGCTCATCGAAAAAGAAGAGGCCGCTTCGGGTGGCATCCTCAATGTCCCGGCCCACATAGGCAATCCGGTCAGTCACCCGGACCAGGCAGCCCTCCAGGGTAGCGGGGGCGTCGTGGCACAGGGAGCCCGGGATCAGGTCTTCCTCCCTTTTGTCCCGCAGGGGAATGAGGACATACTCATCGTAGCGTTCGCCGCAATGTGAGGCGATGCCGTCCCGGACCTCGAAGGTCAGGTTAAGGCCCTGCCTGCCCCGGTGCTCGGACAGGAGATCGACCACCCGCAGTCCGTGCTGTTCGTGGCTGAAGGACAGGGAAGGATCCTGTGCCTGCAGGAGGCGGTTGAGTGTCTTTTCGCCCGCGTGGCCGAAGGGGGCGTGGCCCAGGTCGTGGCCCAGGGCGATAGCCCGGATCAGGTCGGTATTGAGGCCCAGGGCCCGGCCGATAGTCTCTGCCAGATAGCTGACATAAAGTACGTGCTCCATGCGGGTGCATACGTGATCGTTCTGGGGGTCGAAAAAGACCTGGGTCTTATGGCGCAGCCGGCGGAAGGGAAGCGAGTAGAGAATGCGCCCCATATCCCTTTCATAGGCAGTGCGGGCCTGGCAGGGCGCCTCATCCCTCAGCCTGCCCCGGCTCTCCCGGGCATGTGAGGCAAAGGGCGAAAGCAGCTCCTGTTCCATGCGCTCCTTCTTCTCCCGCACGCCTGTGACTTCCCTCTCCTTATCCTTCTTCATCTGGGATCCTCCCCTTTCCGGGCGGCCCTGGCCGCCTCAAGTCACTCGTCGCGTGACAGGGCTGATTGACTGGCCATGAACCGCTTGGTAACGCCCTTGAAATCGATGGTCAGAATGGCATCGTCGCCCGTGGGCGTGATCCCCTGGATAGTTCCGGATCCAAAGGAGACGTGGCGGACCCGGTCACCTGTCTTGAGGCTGGCGGCGTCCAGACCGGAGCCTGTCTTTTTGGCCGCCGGCCTGGGCTTGACGCTGGTCACAGCCTTGTAGGCGGGTTCCTCCTGGCTTTCCTTGCTGCGGCCGCTGCCAAAGAGGGCTGATCTGCCCCATTGCATCCAGGTATCCGCCCCGGCGGCTGAAGATTCGTCCTGGCGGCGGGCAAAAAAGCTGTGGTCGAAGTAACCGGTCTTCTCGACCAGTTCCTCAGGAAGGCCCTCGATAAAGGATGAGTGGGCATTGTACTGTGTATGGCCGAAGAGCAGGCGGGAAACCGCGGAGGTGATGATCAGCTCCTTCTTTGCCCTGGTAATGGCCACATAAGCCAGGCGCCGCTCCTCCTCCAGGCCGTCCGCCTCCTCCTGGGCCCGGATGCTGGGAAAGATGTTTTCCTCGGCGCCCACCAGGATGACCGTGTCGAACTCCAGGCCCTTGGCGTTGTGGATGGTCATGAGGGAGACCTTGGGCCTTTCGGTTTCCTTGTCCTGGTCGCTGTAGAGGGCCGCCCGCTCCATGAAGAGACGCAGCAGGCCCCCCGTGGTGCGGTCAGCCAGATGGGAGGTCACATCCTCCGAGGAGAACTCCCACATATCGTCGATGGATTCCCTCTCCAGGCGGACCTGGAACTCCATGGCGTCGGAGATGAGCTCGATCAGGTTCTCCAGCCGGGACTGGGCTTCAAAGTCCCCCCTGGCCTTCTGCTCCTCGTAGAGGGCGATCAGGCCTGTATCCTCTTCGACCGCGCGGACGAATTCGGCGAAGGTCATCTGATCTTCATGGAGCCTGTCCCGCAGCTGGTCAATCAGCTTGACAAAGAGCAGGAGCCGGCCGGATACCCGCTCGAATCCAGGCTCATCCACCGCCTGCCTGGCCGCGTCAAAAAGAGACAGGCCCTTCTGACCGGCAAAGGCCGAAAGGCGCTCCAGGGTCACGTCACCGATGCCCCGCCGGGGCTGATTGATGACACGGCGAAAGGCCAGATCGGCATCACTTGACTGGATCAGGGTCAGGTAGGCAGTCACATCCTTGATCTCGGACCGGTCATAGAAACGGGTTCCCCCATAGATCCGGTAGTCAATGCCCAGTTCCCGGAGGGCGAATTCGATGTTGCGGGACAGGGCGTTCATGCGGTAGAGAATGGCAATATCCGCCTCTTTCTCCCCTCCGGCCTGGTGGAAACGCCGCTGGACAGCCCGGGCCACATACTGGGCCTCTTCCGTATGGTCGGCCGCCCGGTAGAGCTGGATGGGAACGCCCTCACCCAGCGCCGTCCAGAGGGTCTTGGGCTTGCGGTCCCGGTTGGCCTCGATCAGATGGTTGGCCGCGTCCAGAATCATTTTGGTCGAACGGTAGTTCTGTTCCAGGCGGATAACCGTACAGGCGGGAAAGTCACTTTCAAAATCCAGGATATTGCGGATGGTCGCCCCCCGGAAGGAGTAGATGGACTGGTCATCATCGCCCACCACGCAGAGGTTGCGGTGGCCGGACGAGAGAAGGCGGACCAGCTCATACTGAACGGCGTTGGTATCCTGGTACTCGTCCACCAGGATGTAGAGAAAGCGCTCCCGGTAATGATCCAGGACGGCCGGATGCTGGCGGAAAAGCCGCAGGGTTTCGGTCAGGATGTCGTCGAAATCCATGGCATTCTTGTCCATGAGCGACTTCTGGTAGGCCCTGAAGATCTCCGACCATTTTTTGCCGAAGACACCGTAGGATACCGCCTGGTCGACCTCCTGGGCCTCCAGGCCGTTGTTCTTGAAGTGGCTGATCCGCTTGAGGGCGTCCGCCGGCGCCAGCATGCGCTCCGTGATATCCAGGGACTTGAGGACTTCACTCATGACCCGCCTCTGGTCGGCCGTATCAAAGATGGCAAAGGCCGGCCGGTAGCCCAGAAGCTCGGCGTGGCGCCTGAGGATGCGGAGCATCATGGAGTGGAAGGTCCCGATCCAGGCAGACCGGCTCTCCGGCCCGATCAATTCCTCCACCCGGGACTTCATCTCGTTGGCCGCCTTGTTGGTGAAGGTGATGGCCAGAATCCTGCCCGGATGGACCCCCTGACGGCGGATCAGCCAGGCGATGCGCCGGGTCACCACCCTCGTTTTGCCGGAACCTGCCCCGGCCAGGATTAAAAGCGGGCCCTCCGTTGTCAGGACGGCCCGCTCCTGTTCGGGATTCAGATTACCCAGCAAGGGATCCTTTGACTGGTCCTTTACCTGTCCGGTCGTCTCTTTTCTCCTGTCATTCTTATCTGCCAGCAAATCAATACTCCGGTTCAAGCAGGCCGTAATCACCGTCATGCCGCTTGTAGACAAGGCAGACCCGGTTTGATTCATCGGAAAGGAAGAGGAGGAAGGAATGGCCCAGCAATTCCATCTGCAAGACCGCCTCATCGGGCGTCATCCGGTCGATCTCGAAGACCTTCCTGCGGATAATGCGGAAGTCATCTTCTTCATGCCGTTCTTCCCCGGCCCTTTCAGCCTGTTCGAAATAGGCCTCCATGTAGGAGTAATCCTTGAGTCGCTTCTTCATGCGGGCCTTGTTCTTACGGATCTGGCCCTCCAGATTGTCGATGGCTTGTTCAACAGCGGTCATGGCCTCGGGCGCTACCGATTCCGACCGGAAAAAGAGAGACTGAATCTTGAATGTAACCTCCGCCCTGACCGAAACACCTTCCGGTTGGAGCTTGACTTCACCTCTGGCACTCTCATCAAAAAAGCGCTCGAACTTTGAAAGTTTCTGTTCGATCGCCGCCTTTAACGTATCATTGATACGCATGTCCAGACCAAGGATTTCAATCTTCATAAGGGGACTCCTTTCGTTCTTTCGCAGCCTGGGCTGACGAAAAACGCCTTTTGTTTATTATACAGGATTGCTTTAAACTGTGAGCCTGGAGATGGTACAAAAACCCGTCTTGAGAGGTAATCAAATATGAACAA
This sequence comes from Saccharofermentanales bacterium, assembly GCA_041655695.1. Lineage (GTDB taxonomy): Bacteria > Bacillota > Clostridia > Saccharofermentanales > DTU023 > UBA4923. The sequence continues at coordinate 4,107 of JBBAEW010000061.1, read as the reverse complement.
AAAAATAACCCACCTGACCTGGCGAGCTATCCTGCTTGCCATTCCGGGCTCTATCCTGATCACCGCTTCTTCAACCTATGTGGCCCTGCGCGTCGGCGCCCTCCCCTGGCCCACCATTTTTGTCGCCGTCCTCTCCTTCGCCCTCATGCGCCTTTTGGGCAAGAGCGATATCAACGAGATCAACGTGGCAGCCACCGGCATGTCGGCCGGCGCCATGGTGGCAGGCGGCCTGGTCTTCACCCTGCCGGGTCTCTTTATTTCGGGCGCCTGGACGGTGGGAGAAGGGCAAGAGACTGCCCGGGGCTTCATCGGCCGCCACTTCCCCCTGGTCCTCCTGATCGCCCTGGCCGGTGTCCTTCTGGGCACCGCTCTTTGCTGGTTTCTTCGCAAGCGCAATATCGAGCAGCAGGAACTGCCCTACCCCATCGGCAAGGCCGCGGCCACTACCCTGCAGGCCGGCAAGGCCGGCGGCGCCCAGGCTCTGCTCCTTTTGATCACTCTGGCCGCAGCGGCGGCCCTGACCCTCATGCGTGACCAGTTCGGCCTCTTCCCCGCTCTGGTCTCCTTCACCATCCTGGCCATCCCCTTCAGGTTCTCCCTGTCGCCCATGGCCATCGGAATCGGCGGCCTGATCGGCTTTTCTTCCACTCTTTTCTGGCTCCTGGGAGAGGCCATCACAACGGGCATCCGCTTCCTGGTCACCGAGACAACCCTGCTTCGCATCATCCCGGGCCTGACCGACAAACTGGATGACTGGATTCTGACGGTTGCCATTGCCCTCATGGTGGGTTCGGGAGCGGGCACCCTGATCAATTTCCTTTTTGGCTCTTATAAAAAGCGCGGAAGAAGGAAGGCCAGGACCAGTGAAAGGTCCCGGACCATCCGCTTGACCGCCCCCAAAGGCGTCGGCCTTGTGGCCCTCCTCCTGGTGGCGGCAGCCTTTGTGATTACGGTTCTGACAGGCCTCAAGGTCCTACCGGCCCTTCTCCTCATGGCGGGCGTTCTCTTTGCCGCCCTGCTGTCTTCCCTGCTGACAGGCCAGACCGGCATCAACCCCATGGAGATCTTCGGTATCATCGTCCTCCTGCTTATCCGGGCCCTGGTCACTGTCAGCAATGAACACGCCTTCTTCATCGCGGCCATCGTGGCCGTAGCCTGCGGCTACGCGGGCGACATGATGAATGACTACAAGTCCGGATCCATCCTCAAGACCAATCCCACCGCCCAGTTCTTCATTGAGCTGATCGGCGGGATTTTCGGCGCCATGACCGCCTCCCTGGCCTTTTTGGCCATCATCTACTCGGCGGGCGGTGTGGGCCAGGGTACCGGCCTTCCTGCCGCCCAGGCCCACAGTGTCGCCCGCATGATCCAGGGCCTGGGAAGCCCCCTGGTTTTCCTTGTCGCCGCCCTGGTCGGCTGCGGCCTGACCGTTTTCCTCAATCTCCCGGCCATGATCATCGGCATCGGCATGATGCTGGCCAACTACCAGCTGGGCCTGGGCCTGCCCATTGCCCTGGGCGGCCTGATTGAGTACCTGTCCAGGACCCACCTGAAAAAGGACAGCCAGCAGGCCATACAGATGGGAGCTGCCGGCCTCCTGGGAGGCGAAGGCATCATGGGGACCGCCCTGGCTATCCTGACCCTCTTCCGCCAGTAGGCTACCAGCCTGACAGACAGACAAAAAGGTGCCCCCGGTCATCCGGGGGCACCTTCTATTTGACAGAAACGGTTCCGCTTGATCAGAAACCGGCTTTGGCGTCTTCCCTGATCATGTGGAGGAGGAGGTCGACGGTCCGCTCGGAGTAACCCCACTCGTTGTCATACCAGGAGATCAGCTTGAAGAAGCGCTTCTCTCCCTTGAGGTTGTTCTGCAGGGTGGCCTTGGAATCATAGATGGAAGAATAGCTGTCATGGATGACGTCCGTTGAGACGATTTCATCGGTGGAATACTTGAGCATACCCTTCAGGTAGGTTTCAGAAGCTTTCTTCATCATGGCGTCAATGGCTTCGATGGAACTGTCATTCTTGAGGAGGACGGTCAGGTCGACTACCGAGCCTGTCAGGACGGGAACCCGGAAGGACATGCCCGTCATGATACCGGCCACCTGGGGCAAAACGATGCCGACAGCCTTGGCTGCGCCCGTGGTGGAGGGGATGACGTTGGTCGCCGCGGCCCGGCCCAGGCGCCAGTTCTTCAGCGAGGGGCTGTCGACCACCTTCTGGGTAGCCGTGTAGGCATGGATGGTGGTCATGAGGCCTTTCTCGATCTCCAGGCCTTCCTTGAGAAGGACATGGACCAGCGGAGCCAGGCAGTTGGTGGTGCAAGAAGCGTTGGAGACAACCTTGTCTTCCCCGGGCTTGTAAACGCCTTCGTTGACGCCCATGACAATGGTCTGGACGGGGCCCTTGCCGGGCGCGGTCAGGAGAACCTTGCGGGCGCCGGCCTCGACATGGCCGATTGCCTTGTCGTAGTCATTGAAGATGCCTGTGGCGTCGACCACATAGTCGACCCCCAGCGGCTTCCAATCCAGGTCCGCGGGTTTGGAGGCAGCCTGCAGGCATTGAATCCTGTGCTTGCCGTCCACGACGATGATGTCATTCTCCTCCAGGGAGGGATCTGATTTCTCGGTTTTAAGGTCATGTTCCCACCGCAGGTGGGCGGAGTCGTACCGCAGCTGATAGACCAGATAATCCGCGTTGGTGTGGACTTCAACAATGGCGGCCAGGTCGATCTCTTTTCCCAGGAGTCCCCGCTCCACCATGGCCCGGAAAACCAGGCGTCCGATTCGGCCGAATCCGTTCAGTGCAACTTTTGTGGCCATACTATTTATTCCTTTCCTGAAAACGGACCTTTTGTCCGCTCTTTTCGAAGCAGAGCAGCCGGGTATTTTTGCCGGATAAAAGCCGGGTAAACCCTCTGCCGCAAGCTATTTTAACACAGGAGCCGCCGGGCTTTCGATGGACGATTGCACAGCAAACCCCGGGTTTTTTATTTGCCTGGCTGGCAGGAGCCAACAAGGGCCGGGACTGGCCCGGCCCTTGGCTTGCGAGGAGATGGCCTGTCCTTTAGCCGGCCAGAATCGGTTCGCGGGCCGCCCGCGTTTCATCCGGCCTGGAGATAGGCGTGTCATGCGGCGCCATCTTGAGCAGGTCCGGCTCTGCCACGGCTTCCTGGGCAATTTTCAGGAAGGCGTCGGCCAGCTGGTCCAGGTCCCGCCAGGTCTCCGTTTCGGTCGGTTCCACCATCATGGCATTGGAAACGATCTGCGGGAAGTAGATGGTAGGCGGATGGAAACCGTAGTCGATCAGGCGTTTGGCAATATCCAGCGTCGTGACGCCTGACTCCTTCCCCTGCCACTCATCCGTCATGACAAACTCGTGCATGGTCGGTGTATCGTAGGGGATCTTATAGACATCCTTCAGGCGTTCGCGCAGGTAGGTTGAGTTGGCAACCGCCCCCTCGGCCACCTCATGGAGGCCCTCAGCCCCGTTTCGGAGGATATAGGCGTAAGTCCTGACCAGGACCCCGAAGGACCCGACAAAGGAGCGGACCTTGCCCATGGACTTGGGCCGGTCGTAGTCCAGCCTGTAGCCGTCGGCCTCCTTGCGGATGACCGGCTTGGGCAGGTAGGGCTCCAGGCGGGCCTTGCAGCCGACGGGACCTGCGCCCGGACCGCCGCCGCCATGGGGGGTTGAGAAGCTCTTGTGAACGTTCAGGTGAACGCAGTCAAAGCCCATGTCCCCGGGGCGGGCATGCATGAGGATGGCGTTGATATTGGCGCCGTCGTAGTAGCAGAGGCCGCCTGCCTGGTGGACCATGCTGGTGATCTTCTCGATGTTCTTCTCGTAGATACCCAGGGTATTGGGGTTGGTCAGCATGAGGCCGGCAACATCATCGCCCAGGGCTTTTTCCAGTTCTTTGAGGTCAACCATGCCCCGGGCATCGGATTTGACGACCCGGACCTTATAGCCGACCATGGCCGCGGTCGCCGGGTTGGTTCCGTGGGCCGCGTCGGGGATGATCATGACATCGCGCTTGCTGTCCCCCCGGTCCTCGTGATAGGCCTTGATGAGAAGGAGTCCTGTCAGTTCACCGTGGGCGCCGGC
>JBBAEW010000060.1:0-12655 GCA_041655695.1 Saccharofermentanales bacterium | reverse complement strand
TGGCAGACGCGAAGCACGAATCTTGGCTGCCATCTCACCCACCAACTGCTTGTCAGCTCCCTTGACGGCGATACGCGTCGGGGAGGCGAGCTCAAAGGTGATGCCTTCCGGTTCTTCAAAAATCACCTGGTGTGAATAACCCAGGTCCATGATCAGCTGATTGCCGTTCTTCTGGGCCCGGTAACCGACGCCGGTGATTTCAAGGTTTTTGGTAAATCCTTCACTCAAGCCCACAACCATGTTGTTGATGAGTGAACGGAGCAAACCGTGCAGGGCACGGGTTTCCCGTTGATCATTGTCACGCTCGACCAGAATCTGCCCGTCTTCAATTGAGACACGGATTCCGGGATGGAGCTTCTCCGACAATACCTGGTCCCCCCGGCTCACCCGGACGGTCTGGTCATCGATTTGGATCTCGATGCCCGCAGGTATCTTAATTGGCTTTTTGCCTATTCTCGACATAAGGTCCTCCTGCTCTTAAGATTGTGGATCTTCCTGGATCCTTTTCAGAGTTAAGCTCCGCTTACCAGACATAAGCCAGCACTTCGCCGCCGATCTTGGTCCGCCTTGCGAACTTGTCGGTCATCACGCCCTTGGAGGTCGAGATGATGGCGATGCCCAGGCCGTTCTGGACGCGCGGCAGATGTTCGACATCCGCGTAAACGCGCAGACCAGGCTTGGATATGCGCTTGATGCCTGTAATAACAGGCTTGGAGCCATAATACTTCAGTGTCACGGTCAGCATCCCCTGCTGATTGTCTTCGCGGAAGGCCACCTTATCGATGTAACCTTCGGCTGCGAGAATATCCGCGATGGCTCGCTTCATATTCGAAGCGGGGATCTCACATGTCATTTTGCCGGCTCTTCCGGCGTTGCGGATGCGTGTCAGCATATCCGCGATCGGATCCGTAACCTGCATGATTCTTCCTCCTTACCAGCTGGCCTTGCGGACGCCGGGAATCTGGCCCTTGTAAGCGAGCTCCCGGAAGCAAAGACGGCAGACGCCGAATTTGCGGATGTATGCGTGAGGCCGCCCGCACAGTTGGCAACGGTTTTTCTGGCGCGTCGAAAACTTCGGATCGCGCTGTGCTTTGATGATCATTGATTTTTTCGCCATCTTGTTCTCCTCGCTAGACCCGGAAGGGCATGCCCAGTCCGGTCAGCAGCGCCTTCGCCTCTTCGTCCGTTTTAGCTGTGGTGACGATGGCGATATCAAGGCCGTTGATCTTATCGATGCTGTCGTAGTCGATCTCAGGAAAGATCAGCTGCTCGCGGGCGCCCAGCGAATAGTTGCCGTGTCCGTCAAAGGAGTTGGCATTCAATCCGCGGAAGTCACGGACACGCGGCAGTGCGATGCTGATCAGCTTGTCGAGGAAGTAATACATGCGGTCGCCGCGGATGGTTACCTTGACGCCGTTTGGCATGCCTTCCCTGAGCTTGAAGTTAGCCACTGATTTCTTGGCGTTGACCACGATGGGCTTCTGGCCGGCGATGGTCGTCAGGTCGCGGACTGCCGACTCAACGGCTTTGGGGTTCTCGCGAATATTGCCGATGCCGATATTCAGAACGATCTTCTCAAGCTTGGGGACCTGCATGACCGACGAATAGTTGAATTCCTTCATCAGGGCATCACGCACTTCATCACGGTATTTATCTTTAAGTCGATTCATGCCTTACTCCTTCTTACCCTTGCTGACAACGGAAACGGTCGCGCCGCATGACTTGCAAAAGCGGACCTTATCCCCGTTCTCCAGGTATTTCCTTCCGACCTTGGACGGCCGTTTGCACTTCTGACAAACCAGCATGACGTTGGACGCGTCGATGGTCATCTCCTGGCGGATGATCCCGCCCTGCTGATGCTGTGAACGCGGCTTGACGTGCCGGGTTGCGATATTGACGCCCTCGACGATGACGCGGCCCTTGGCAGGGTAGGCGGCGATGATTTTGCCGGTCTTGCCCGCGTCTTTGCCGGTCAGGACGTACACCTGATCGTCTACTTTGACGTGTAACTTATTACGGGACATCCTCTCCTCCTTAGCCATTACAGGACCTCGGGCGCGAGCGAGAGAATCTTCATGTAGTTCTTCTCACGCAATTCGCGGGCGATGGGTCCAAAGATACGCGTCCCTTGCGGGTTGCCGTCATCTTTCAGAATCACGGCTGCATTCTCATCGAAACGGATGATGGAGCCGTCTTTTCTCTGGATACCGGATTTGGTCCGGACGACGACCGCTTTGACCACGTCGCCTTTTTTAACGGTGCCGCCTGGAGCCGCTTCCTTGACCGAGCAGACGATGACGTCCCCGACATTGGCGTAGCGGCGGCCGGTACCGCCCAGAACCTTGATGCACATCAGCCGTTTGGCGCCGGTATTATCGGCGGATTTGAGCCTTGACTGTACTTGAATCATTGACTTTGTCCTCCTAAACCCGCCGGGTTACCTGGCCTTCTCGATGACTTCAACGAGGCGCCAGCGCTTTTCACGGCTCAAAGGTCTTGTCTCCATCACGCGGACGCGGTCGCCGATGCCGCACTCATTGTTTTCGTCGTGCACTTTCATCTTGACGGTACGCTTGATGTATTTCTTGTAAAGCGGGTGGCGGATATGTTCTGTTACAGCAATAACAATGGTCTTATCCATCTTGTCGCTGACAACCGTACCGACGCGCTGTTTTCTTTTGTTGCGTTCTTCGTTCATGACTTTCTCCCCTTATCGCGAGACGAGCCGGCCAAGCTCTTGCTGGCGTATAACCGTCTTGACGCGGGCGATATCACGCTTGACCCTCTTCAATTCCATAGGGTTGGCAAGCTGGTTGGTCGCGTGCTGAAAACGGAGATTGAAGAGCTCTTTTTTCAGTTCCTGCAATTCGTTTTCAAGCTCGGTCTGGTTCTTTTCAAGTAAATCTTTCGCCTTCATCATCAGACCTCCGGATTCTCTGCGTCGCCTTCAGCCTGGGCTTGATCTTCTGAACCGCCCTCAGCTTCCATCTCGGCCGCCTGCGCCGCCAGTTCCTCATCCGTCAGGAGTTCATCCGGAATATCCAGAACCTGAACTTCGGCGAATTTGGCGATCTCTTCTTCGGTGAACTCGCGTTCACTCTCGACGAAGCGGACCTTGCAGGGCAGCTTGTGCGACGCAAGGCGCAGTGCCTCGCGGGCTTGTTTCTCCGTCACGCCGGCAACCTCAAAGAGGACACGGCCGGGCTTGACAACGGCAACCCAGTATTCGGGCGAGCCCTTACCTTTACCCATACGGGTTTCAGCGGGCTTCTTGGATACCGGCTTGTCGGGGAAGATCTTGATCCAGACCGTTCCGCCGCGCCTGAAATAGCGGTTGATGGCGATACGGGAGGCTTCAATCTGGTTGGCGGTAATCCAGCAGGGCTCGAGAGCCTGCAGACCATACTGGCCGTAGGTCACCTTATTGCCGCGAAGTGCTTTTCCCTTCATGCGCCCGCGGTGTTGCTTTCTGCGTTTAACGCGTCTAGGCATCAACATCGAAAGTCGCCTCCTTTTCTTCCTTGGCAGGTGTCCTGACGGTCAGGACCTCGCCCTTGTAAACCCAAACTTTAACGCCCAACTGGCCGTAAGATGTCCTGGCTTCCGCGAAACCGTAATCGATATCGGCGTGAAGCGTATGAAGGGGGATGGAGCCTTCGCGGTACTGTTCAAAGCGCGCGATCTCGGCTCCGCCCAGGCGGCCGGACACCATGGTCTTGACGCCCTTGGCGCCGTTCTTCATGGCCCGGTTGATGGCCTGCTTCATGGCCCGACGGAAGGAGACACGCTCCTCCAGCTGCTTGGCGATGCTCTCAGCTACCAGCTGTGCCTCGATATCGACGTTGCGGACTTCCTTGACATTGATGTAGAAAGTGCGTCCAAATTTCCTGGCCAGCTTCTTCTTCAAGTTCTCAATTTCGGCACCGCCGCGGCCAATGATAATGCCGGGCTTGCCTGTTGTAATGGTAATGGTTGTATTGTCATCGCCCAGGCGTTCAATCTCGATACGGGACACACCTGCGCGCTCCGTTTCTGCTTTGACGTAGTCGCGGATTTTCTTGTCCTCAACCAAATAGCGCGCGAAGTCTTTTTTATCGGCATACCAGCGCGAATCCCAGTCTTTGATGACGCCCACACGCAAACCGTGCGGATTGACCTTCTGACCCATAAACTAGACCTCCTGCCTTTCCCTTAAGACGACATCGACGTGGCATGTGCGCTTTCTGATCCAGGTGGCCTGGCCGCGCGCACGGGCTCTGATCCGCTTGAGGGTCGGCCCCTGCATGGCGTTGAGCTCGGCAACGTAAAGGTTGTCCGCGTTCATGCCATTGTTGTTGACCGCATTGGCCTCCGCCGACTTGAGCAGCTTGGTCAAAGGCTGTGCCGCTCCGTGGGGGGTATACTGCAAGATCGCGTAGGCCTCTTCCAGCGGTTTGTTAACCAGGAGGCGGATCAAAGCGTTGACCTTGAAAGCGTTCATACGAAGATGGCTGACTCTGGCCCGCCCTTCGTCCCGGCCGATGCCGATCACTTTCCGCTCCCGCTTTGTCAGGACGCGTTTTTTTGCATTTCTGGGAGTCTCTTTTTTGTAATCGGCGATCAGTTCTTCACGCCGGTCCAGGAGCTCCTGTCTGCTTAATGTTTTCTTAGCCACAATAGTTCCTCCTCGCCGTCTCTTTAGCGCATCCGTGCGCGCTTCTCAGAGCCGGCATGGCCCCTGAAGGTTCTGGTCGGAGCGAACTCGCCGAGCTTATGGCCGACCATCTCCTCCGTAATGTAGACGGGAACGTGTTTTCTTCCGTCGTGAACGGCAATGGTATGCCCCACCATTTCAGGGAAGATGGTGGAGGCGCGCGACCAGGTTTTCAAGACGCGGTGCTCGTTTTTCTCATTCTGCTCATTGACGCGCTTCAAAAGCTTCTCATCAACGTAATAACCTTTTTTTGCGGAACGACTCATGCTGTCTCCTCCATCCCTATCTCTTCTTCCGGCGTCTGATGATCAGCCGGTCCGTGGACTTGCCGCGTTTGCGTGTGCGGTAACCCAGGGTCGGTTTGCCCCAGGGGGTTACCGGGCTGGGACGTCCGATCGGTGCCTTGCCCTCGCCGCCGCCATGGGGGTGGTCGACAGGGTTCATGGCCGATCCGCGGACGTGCGGCCGGCGGCCCAGGTGACGTTTGCGTCCGGCTTTACCGATATTGACAATGTCGTGCTCGATGTTGCTGACAACACCGATGACGGCACGGCAGTTCTGCAGCACCATGCGGACTTCGCCCGAGGGCATGCGCAGGGTGGCGTAGCGGCCTTCCTTAGCCAGGAGCTGGGCCGATGTTCCGGCCGAGCGGACCAGCTGGCCGCCGTGGCCCGGGTTCATCTCGATGTTGTGAACCTGGGTGCCGACCGGGATGGACGAGAGGGGCAGGCAATTGCCGATAACAATGTCCACCTGGTCGCCGGAGATGACCGAATCACCAGGCTTCAAGCCGTCCGGCGCAATGATGTAGCTCTTCTCACCGTCCGCGTACATGATCAGGGCAATAAAGGCCGTCCGGTTGGGATCGTATTCCAGGGCCACAACCTTGGCCGGAATATCCGTCTTATTGCGCTTCCAATCGATGATTCTGTACTTCTGGCGATTGCCGCCGCCCCGATGGCGGACGGTAATACGTCCGTAATTATTCCTGCCGCTGTTTTTCTTCTTGGTGGCAAGAAGGCTTTTTTCGGGAGCCTTGTCCGTCAGCACGGATTGGTCGGTCCCGGTCATCTGCCTTCTGGCGGGAGAAGTCGGGCGATAGCTTTTAATAGCCATAAATGTCTCCTTCTTTCACGCGACCGGCTTTACTGGCCAAATCCAAATTCCGCGATCTCGGTCTTGTACTTCTTCGAGCTGGTACCCTTTTTGCCGCCAGGGAGCGCGTACTCCGCTGCGGACGGATCCAGGTCGATGGTTACGACGGCCTTTTTCCAGGAGGATGTGCGGCCGCTTGTCTTGCCCATCCGGCGTTTCTTGCCCGAAAAGTGCATGGTGTTGACTTTAAGGACCTTGACGTCGAAGAGAGCTTCGCAAGCTTTGCCGATCTCCGTTTTCGTGGCGTCTTTGGCCACCGCAAAGGTGTATTTTCCGAGGGTGGTGTCCCCCATACTCTGTTCCGTAATGATCGGTCTCAGGATGATATCATGCGGATCTTTCATGACGCGTAGACCTCCTCCAGTGTTTCCAGTGCTTCGCGCGTGGCGATCAGGCGGTCGTATTTGAGCAGATCCAGCACCGACAGGGCGTTGACGGGAGCCGTTTTGACACCCGGAAGATTGCGGGCTGACCGCACGACATCTTCACTTTTGCCCATTGTCACAACCAGGGAGCTGGTGTCGACCTTGAGGTTCTTGAGCACCTGGGCCATGGCGCGGGTTTTGCCGTCTTCGATGACCAGCTGATCCAGGACCAGAAGCTTCTCGCTGCCCGCTTTGGAAGAAAGCATGGACAGGAGAGCCAGCCGGCGAAGCTTCTTGGGAAGCCTGACCCGGTAGCACCGGGGGGTGGGGCCGAAGATGACACCGCCGCCGACATGGTTGGGGGCGCGAACCGAGCCCTGGCGGGCACGTCCGGTTCCCTTCTGACGGAAGGGCTTCCTGCCGCCGCCGCGCACTTCGGTTCTGTTCTTGGCCTTGTGGGTTCCCAGTCTCTTGTTGGCCTGCTGGGCCAGCATGACACGGTAAACAGCGTCTTCATTGGGCTCGATGGCGAAAACGGCATCGGAAAGATCCATTTTACCGACCACGTCACCGTTCATGTTATAAACATCAAGTTGCATATGACCCTCCTAGCCCCTGGTCTTCACGGTCGTCTTAATCTCAAGCAGACCGCCCTTGGGCCCGGGAACCGCGCCTTTTACGACCAGGAAGTGACGTTCGCCGTCCACCTGGACGACCGAAAGATTCTGGACAGTCACGCGCTTGTATCCCAGCTGGCCGGGGAGCTTGTTGCCCTTGAAGACCTTGGCCGGTGTCGAGGCGGAGCTCATGGGGCCCGCCTTGCGGTGATACTTGGAACCGTGGGATGACGGTCCGCGCCGCATGCCGTGACGCCGGATACCGCCCTGGTAGCCTTTGCCCTTGGATGTCCCGGACACGTCGACTGCGTCGCCTACCTGGAACATCTCATCAACTGAGATCACCTGGCCGGGCTCGAAGTCCTGGTCGCCGGGAAATTCGCGGATGACCCGCATGGGGCTGACGCCAACTTTCTCGAACTGACCCTTGTGGGGGCGGTTTCCTTTTTTTGTTTCTTCATAGCCGACACGAACAGCCGCGTAGCCCTCTTTCTCCACCGTCTTATTCTGAATAACGGTGAGCGGACCGCAGGCAATGACAGTAACGGGAATCGCAAGCCCGTTCTCGTCGAATATCTGTGTCATCCCGGCCTTGCGGCCGAGCATGAACTTTGCCATGTCATAACCTCCTGAGTTATTGGTTTACTTTCGCAAACATTGACCCTGTTTTTCGGGTTACAGTTTAATCTCGATGTTGACGCCCGCCGGCATTTCCAGCCGCATGAGAGCTTCAACCGTCTTCGAGGTAGGTGCCAGGATATCAATCAGCCGCTTGTGGGTCCGGATCTCGAACTGTTCACGAGCGTCCTTGTGCTTATGGGGCGAACGGAGAATGGTGATGATCTCCTTTTCCGTCGGCAGCGGGATAGGTCCCGAGATGCTGGCTCCTGTGCGTTCAGCCGTGCTCACGATACGTCTGGCGCTGTCGTCCAGGACGCGTGCGTCAAATGCCTTGAGCCTGATTCTGATTTTTTGGTTTACGGCCATTCCTTCTGTTCCTCCTAATATCTGCTTTCGAAATCACTATTGACTCGGGTGTGTCTTTCTCTGCCAATTGAAAGCCCAGTCGCACGGCTGGTCGGCACAAACGCTGGGGCCCTACTGCCAGTGGATTTCGCGCCCGGCATCAAGGCCGGACTGCTCCGGTGAAGTTCCCTTCCTGCCCGCAGTAGGCTGGGAAGCAATCTTCACCTTCGTCGCTTTATTTCGAGCGCCGCAAGGCGCAGAAAAAGGCGCAAGGAGAAGTATACAGTATGGTTTCCTATAATGCAAACGTCTCTTATTGGCCGCTGCCCGCTGCCCGGGGCCTCAGAAGCTCAAGGGCTTTTTGAAGCTGTGTATCCTCTTCCAGAGTACGCTGGTTAGGTGCCTTGACCTCAACTTCGGCCGGCAGTTCGATCGCATAATCAGGCGCCAGTCCGACCCCTTCGACCGACTCCCCCTTGGGAAGGAAGTACTCGAAGCCGGTGATCTGTATGGCTGATTTGTCTTGAAGCTGCCACATCATGGTGCCCACGCCCTTGCCGTAGGAGGTCTCCCCCACAATCAAGGCCTTGCCAAAATCGCGCAGGACGCCCGAGAAAAGCTCACTGGCTGAGGCTGAGTACTTATTGAGGAGAATGACGTAGGTCATGTCATCCGGTACCAGGGCAGCTGTTTTCGTCTTCCATTCTTCCTGATAGTCCTGGCCGTCCGAACGGCCCTGGACGGTGGCCACCGTTACGGGAGGCAGGAGGACATCCAGCATGTTGACACACTCATGGGCGTAACCGCCCCCGTTGTTTCGCAGGTCGATGACCAGGTGCCGTGCGCCATGCCGCATGAGATCCATGAGGGCATTTTCAAAATTCTCTGCGGCGTGTTCGGAAAACTCAGTCATATGGATGTAACCGATACCCGGCTCCAGCATGCGGAAGCGGACGGACACATTCTTAATGCCCCGGCGTGTGATGGTGAGGGTGATCTCCCGGTCTTCCACCGGCCGGTAGACAACCAGGGTCACCTGAGTTCCCTCTTCTCCCCTGACGAAAGCTGCCAGCTGACCCACATCCTCGAATTCGGAGACGGGGCGGCCGTCCACCTGGCGGAAGATATCGCCCACATAGAGGCCGGTCTGCTCGGCCGGGCTGTCAGGGATCAGGTCATTGACCAGGTAGCTGCCGTCACGGTCACGCATGACGATGGCCCCGATACCGACATATTCCCCCTTCATGGAGTCCTCGACGCTCTGGTGGTAGGCGGGCGTTAAATAGAAGGTGTAGGGGCTGCCCATCTGATCGACCAGGCCCATGGTCATCTTCTCGATCATGGCCGCGTCGTCAAAGGCTTCATAGTAGTTATCCTGCAGGAGATTGTAGGCGGTCATGAATTTTTCCAGGGCCTCTTCCACGCCTTCATGATCCGTAAAGGTCAGCGTGCGGTCTCCCTGCAGGGAAGGGGAGGTCGGCTGGGTGGGCGCCGGCTCTGCCGGCCCCTCAAGGGCGGAACGGATGGCCTCGCCGTAAAAGAGGTAGCCTGCTGCAGCCGTCAGGACAAAGGTCAGGGAGGCCGTCAGGAGCACGGCAAAAAGGACAGGCCAGAAGGATGATTTGCCCTTGGTTTTTACGGGCCTGGCCTTCTTCTCTGCCTGATAATCCCCCTCCTCCAGTGTCTGGCGGTGGAGGTATTCTTGCGCTTTTTGGTTCTGTTGCTTGTCCATAGGGTCCTCCGGCGGTCTGCCGTTTGTCCGGCTTGATTCCGGGTTTCATGATACTACAAGGAAAAAGCCGGGGTCGTGCCGTTTTCACAAAAAACTGCCGCCCCGGGGCGGCAGTTGGTCTATCCCTGTTTGTTGCCTGGCAGAAACTTATTTTTTGCGGTAATAATTCATGGGATTATTGGGCGTGCCGTTGAGCCGGATCTCAAAATGCAGGTGAGGGCCGGACGAATTGCCGGTATTGCCTGAATAACCAACCACCTGCCCGGACTTGACCGCCTGGCCCATACGGACATTGAGCCGGCTAAGGTGGGCATAGCGTGTCTGATAACCGTTGCCGTGATCAATGTAGATGACCGTCCCGTAACCGTCATTCCAGCCGCTGCTGGCAAAGGTCACGGTTCCGTTGGCCATGGCTACTACACTGGTGCCTGTCGCGGCAGCAATGTCGGTTCCGTAGTGATAGCGGCCGTACTTGGCCCGGTATCCGAAATGTGAGGTGATATTAAAGTGACCGGGCATGGGCCAGATGAAACCGGCTGTCCCGACATAAAGCGCTCCGGAAGGCGTAGTCGCGGGCGGATTGCTGGCCGCGGCTCCCAGCTGGGCTTCCTTCTGCCTGGTAATCTCAAGTGAGTAGGAGACCTTGTTGAGTTCGGCCTTGGTCATATTGGCCTGGTTGCGGATCTCCTGCATGGCGTCATCCGCCTCCTTGAGGAGGGCCAGCATCTCTTCCAGCTGGATCTCGGCGTCATCGGCCAGCTGGGTGGCCAGAATGGAAGAGGCTTCCAGTTCCTCCAGGGCCTCTTCGTCGGCTTCGGTCACCATTTTCATGAAACGAAGGGTTGTGAAAAATCCCTGCAGGCTGTCGGCCGTAAGAAGCATGCCGATGATGGACTGGCGGTTCCAGGCATACATCTGGGCAACCCGCTCCTCGTATTCGTCCACTTTCTCCTGGTAGCTCTGCTGGGCTGCGACGGCAGCCTGTTGGTTCATCTCCAGAACCATGAGCGCCATTTCCTTCTGTTCCAGGGCAGCGTCGTAGATGGCCCGCTGTTCCTTGGTCCGCTGCTCCAGGAGAGCCAGGCTCCCTGTCAGCGTATCCTTCTGGCCAGTCAGTTGTTTGCGGTCCGAACGGACAGCTTCCAGTTGTTTTTGGATATCGGTCAGTTTATCTTGATTGCTTGCAGCCTCAACGGGGGCCGCGGTCAAGCTGAAAACAGACAAAAGCGTCAGAACGGCGAGCAAGGCCGCTGCAAGGCGAAGCATTTGCAGCCTGGGAAGTCGATGGTATAGCATGTGCACTCCTTCAGATAATCCCGCACTTACCGGACGGTTTTTAACAGTTTATCACAATTTCCGGACCCGTCAGCCAAAAAAGTAAGTTCGTCATAAAACCTTAACATAAAAGCAACCGGTCAGACTTTTGCGTACTTTCGGATTGAAACAGCGCTGACCAGCATGGTCAGGCCGATCCCCGTCAGCAGGTTGATCCCCAGGATGTTGCAGGCAACTGAGCCTGCGGGCAGAAGCATGAACTGGTTGGGATCAAAGGCGGCGGAGGCGGGGTTCAGGTAGGCGACCACCTGGCCGTATATCAAAATCCCCGCGGCACTTGCGACCAGGGCACCCAGAAGACCGATCACCACACCTTCAATAATGAAAGGAGTTCGGATAAAGGCCTTGGTGGAGCCCACATATTTCATGATATGAATCTCCCGGGCTCTTGACAGGGCAGCGATCCGGACCGTATTGGCCATGACCACCGAGGCGGCGACAGCCAGAATAATGAAGACGATCACCCCGACGCGCCTGGTCCACCCCTTGACACTGTCCAGCATGGACATGAGCTGGGACTCCATCAGAACTTCCTTGACGCCGGAAAAAGAGCGCACCTGGTCGCGGAACTCAGGCCCGTGGGCAGGCTCGGCCAGGCGTACGCTGAATGTATAAGGTATATAGAGGCGGAAATTGAAATCCTTCCAGAGTTCGTCCTTGCCCATATCCTGCTTGAACTGCTCGAAGTTATCTTCGGGCGTATGGACCTCGGCCTCCTGGATATGCTCATAGTTCTGGATGAAGTCCGCCAGAGCGATGATCTCCTCATTGGTGGCGCTGATCTGCATGGTGATCTCAATGGGAGGCTGCTGGGAGGCGATCTTGGACAGGTGGTTGGCATTCATGGAGATAGCGGCGAAGGTGCTCATGAGAAAGAGCATGAGAGCCAGGGTCGTTGTAGCGGCAATGGAAAGAAGAGGGTGCCGTTTTAGTCCGTGTAAACCCGCCTTGAATGAATAACGCCATTCATTTCTCTTCATAATCTCTTATCCCCCTCGTTTTTATCATCCTTGAGGCGGATAAGGGGAATCCGGCCGGTACGTCCCATCCGCTCCTCAGTCTTTCCCGGGATGGGCGCAGGCCGGACAGGCGGTTTGGGGGGGGCGGCCTCCTCAATCTCCACGGATTCCACAGGGGGGGCCACTTCCTGGTACTGCCTTCGGAGTTCCTGTGTTCGCTCGGCAGCGGAAGGCCGGCTTCTGCGCATGGAGGCGCTCCGGTCCATACGGTCGTAAAAGTCATCTCTGCGAACGGATTCGCGCATGCGGTTGGCGCCTTCCCTGGCGACCCGGGAACCCATTGGATGGTCATCCTCCTCGCGGAGTTTACGCAGGGCCTCGCCGCCCTCCTCCAGCTCTTTGCGAATTTCTTCAGCTCTTTGTTCCTGCTCTGCCTTGCAGGCAGCATCCGCAGAAGTGCCGTTCCTTCGTTCGCTCTCCAGGAGATAGAGGCCCCTGGCGTCATCGCGGACCAGAATCCCGTCGCAAACCTCCAGAACCCGCCTGGACATCCGGTCGACGATATCCCGGTCATGGGTACAGGTGATGACGGTTGTCCCGTTCTCCTTATTGATGCGCTCCAGCAGGGCCATGATGGCCTCGCCGTTGACCGGGTCCAAATCTCCGGTCGGTTCATCGGCGATAATCAGGCGGGGCTTATTGATCAAGGCTCTTGCGATACAGACTCTTTGCTGTTCGCCGCCTGACAGTTCGTTGGGATAGCAGTCGAATTTGCGGCGCAGACCAACCACGGAAAGAACCAGGGGGACGCGCTGACGGATCCGGCGGGGTGA
>JBBAEW010000059.1:0-12755 GCA_041655695.1 Saccharofermentanales bacterium | reverse complement strand
TTTCTTCGTTTTTCGGGGTCTTTCAAAGCACAGCAATACCCCTGCCACGATTTTATTTCAAGATTTCTTGGATTCCATCTCTTCTGTCCTGCTTACCTTGTCATTTATCGGTTACAGCCATTGACACAAGGGACTTATATCAATAATATGTTATCGATAAGGGAGGTTCCTATGGCTTCGATTTCACCCTCTCTGCAGACCCTGCAGCGTTTACCCTATTACCTGGACTACCTGCGGGGCGTTGAGACGGAGAATGTCTCATCAACGGCCATCGCTGCCAGATTCCGCCTCAATGAAGTGCAGGTCAGAAAAGACCTGGCTTCCATCAGCCAGCTGGCGGGCCAGCCGCGCAAGGGTTTCGCGACCGAGGCCCTGATCCGCGATATCGAGGATGTCCTGGGCTACGGCCATGTGGACGAAGCCGTCATTGTCGGCGTCGGCCACCTGGGCACGGCTCTGGCCAATTATTCGGGATTCGCCAAATACGGCTTGAAAATCATCGCCGGTTTCGACACCCGCTTTACCCGGGAAGCCAAACTCAACCTCATGCCTGTCTACCCCATGTCGGAGCTCAAGTCCATCGTCAGCCAAAAGGGGGTCCGCCTTGGCATCATCACAGTGGACGGGCCCAGTGCCCAGGACGTCTGTGACCTCCTGGTCGAATCGGGTATCCGGGCCATCTGGAATTTCGCCCCGGTCCTCCTCCATGTTCCCGACGACATCATCGTCCAGAATGAAAATATGGCCTGCGCCCTGGCTGTGCTCAGCCATCATCTGCGCAAATAATCAGTCTCAGGCAAGGAGTCTGCCCCCCTGGCCGTCCGTGCTATGATACGGCTATGAATAATTCAGGCGAGAAAATTCTGGTTATTATCAACCCCAAAGCCGGCCGGTCAGGAGCGGAAAAACTGGCCGGCAAGCTGGTGGCCCTGCTGGAAGAAGGGGGCGCCCGGGTCAGCCGGATTCTGACAAGCGAACCGGGTCATGCCCGCCGGATCGCCTTCAGCCAGGGAGCGGACTATGACTGCCTGGTTGCCTGCGGAGGAGACGGAACCCTGTCCGAGGTCATCGGCGGCCTCATGCAGCTGGATTCCCGCCCCGATGTGGGCTTCCTGCCCGTCGGATCGACCTGTGACATTGCCCGCACCTTCCGCCTGCCGGCCCAGCCCCGCAAGGCCGCCCAGGTTATCCTGGAGGGCACGCCCTTTCCCATCGACATCGGCCGGGTGGAAGGCAGCCCTTCTCAGATGAGAACGGATCTGCCCCCCGGGGTGGTCCCTTCCGATCCCGCAAGGCTGCCTGACTCCTTCACCTATGTGGCCAGTTTCGGCGCCTTCACCGAGACATCCTACGCAACCCGCCGCCGCCTGAAGAAAACCCTGGGCCATTTGGCCTACCTGCTGACCGGCCTCCAGTCTGTCGGCCGGATACGGCCCTTCGACGTCACTGTCAGCCTGGACGGGACCGACTATTCCGGCTCCTATATTTTTGGCGGTGTTCTCAACTCCTTTTCTGTGGGCGGCCTGGTCAAGCTGGATGATGTCCTCTTCAATGACGGCCTCTTCGAGATCCTCCTGGTCAAGCCCCCCCATAATGTCGGCCAGACGGCCAGGCTGCTGGCCCTCCTGCTCCGGCGGAAGACAGGGGACGCCATCGTCAGAAGGCGGGCCAGCGAAATTGCCTTTCACTGCCAGGAGGCCCTTTCGTTTACACTGGACGGGGAGTACGGGGGCTCCAGGACCGAATGGACCCTGCGCAACAGCAGGCAGGCGGTCCGGCTCCGGGTTCCGGCTCCGCCTGGAACCCGCATCTGAACCTGGGAGGAATCAGGATGAATCAGTCAAACAATCAAAAGCAGCGTCACGATCACGGCCTGGGTTTTCTGCTCAGCTATGAGAATATTGCCTGGTACCAGGACGGCCTGGTCCGGATTCTGGACAGGCGGGTCTACCCCACCCAGATCGAGTTCGTCGAATGCAGGACGGTCGACCAGGTGGCCCGGGCCATCGCCGATATGGTGACCCAGAGCGCCGGCCCCTACACGGCCGCCGGCATGGGGATGGCGCTGGCCGCCTTCCACTGCCGCGGAAGGGACCTCCAGGCGCAGCTGGATTATCTGGAGGAAGCCGCCCTCAAGCTTTCAACCGCCCGGCCCACCACAGAGTCCAGGATGCGCCGGGTGACCGCAGGTGCCCTGATCGCGGCCCGCCGGTCACTGGACTTGGGAGAGACGGATCTTTCCCAGGCCCTCTTCCAGGTGGCTTTTGATTCACTGGAGCACCGCTATGAACGTATGTCCAGGGTAGGTGAGAATCTGGTCTCCCTTTTGCCCGGACAAGCCACGGTCATGACCCAGTGTTTCGGTGAAACCATCGTCGGAACCATGATCCGGGCAGCCCGGGACAAGGGCCTTTCACTCAAGCTCTTCTGCCCCGAGACCCGGCCCTACTTTCAGGGTGCCCGGCTGACGGCCAGTGTCGCGGCGGAAATGGGAGCGGATGTGACAGTCATCACCGACAATATGCCGGCCGCCGTCTTCTCCAGCCACCATGTCGACCTCTTCACCTCGGCGGCCGACGCCATCACCACGGACGGCTATGTAGTCAACAAGATCGGGACCCTGCAGATCGCCATCGCGGCCAAATACTACGGTATTCCCTATTTTGTCACGGGCATACCCGACACGGTTCCCATCCGTGAGGTCACCATCGAACAGCGTGACCCCCAGCTGGTACTGGAAGCCAGGGGAGTCCGCAATACCCGCCAGGAGGTCAAGGGCTACTATCCCTCCTTTGATATCACCCCGCCCCATCTGGTGTCGGGGGTTGTCACAGATACCGGCATCCTGACGCCCTATACATTGAGTGAATACCAGCACGCCCGGGGAGATACGGATTACTACGGCGGGCTGATTATTTAAAGCAAAGAGCAAGGAGGCAAGCTTCATGTCTGACCCAAAAATTCGTCTGACTGATCTGACAAGCGCCGGCGGCTGAGGGGCCAAGATAGGACCGGCGGTCCTTTCAGAACTCCTTGCAGGCCTGCCGAAAGTGGCTGACGAACGCCTGCTCATCGGCTTCGATTCGGATGATGACGCCTGCGTCTATCTGGTGTCCGACCAGACGGCTATTGTCCAGACGGTCGACTTCTTTCCGCCTGTGGTCGACGATCCTTACGATTACGGGAGGATTGCCGCGGCCAACGCCTTAAGTGATGTCTACGCCATGGGAGCGGTTCCAAAGACGGCCCTCAATCTGCTTTGCTTTCCCTCCTGCCTGGATCTGGCCCTTGTGCGCAGAATCCTGGAAGGCGGTGCCGACAAATGTCTGGAGGCAGGGGTTTCAGTCGCGGGCGGCCACAGTATCGAAGACGATGAACCCAAGTTTGGCCTGTCCGTCATGGGCATCTGCCATCCTGACCGGATCAGGCGCAATGATACCCCTCAAAGCGGCCATGTCCTGGTTCTGACCAAGCCCCTGGGAACAGGTGCCCTGTCAACCGCGGCCAAACAGCAGCTTCTGGAAGCAGACTCAGAAAAGCTCATGATCGAAACCATGGCTGAGCTCAACAAGTACGCCTTTGAGAACTCCCTGACCTTTGAAGTGTCAGCTTCGACCGATATCACGGGCTTCGGGCTCCTGGGCCACGCCAGGGAAATGGCGGGCAGGAAGCAGGAGATCACCCTGGAAGTGGACAGCAGCCGGATCCCTCTGCTGCCCCAGGCCCTGGAAATGGCAAGGATGGGCATTTTGCCCGGCGGCACCTACCGCAACCGCGATCATGTCGGTGACCAGGTGACTTTCGCGGATTCCGTCCCCCTGGCCCTGGCCGACCTCATGTTCGACCCCCAGACATCCGGCGGCCTCCTGCTGGCCATGAGAGAAGACCAGGTTTCCGCCTATCTGGAGCAGATGAAAGCCTCCGGTCATCAAGCCTTTGTCATCGGACGCGTCCTGGCTTGGGAGGGCCTGGCTATCCGGGTTATCTGATCAAAGAAAGACTTCCTGCAGGATACGGTCGGTCAGGTCTCCCAGGAGGGGGCCGCTGGCATACTGCATGAAGCCCAGCTCCCCGATGTCGTTGTATTCGATCAGGATGGGTTCCCCGTCCCGGCCGACCGCTATATCCCAGGCGATCAGGCGGGTATGGGGGATCCTTTCCGCCATTCTTTGGGCCATTTCCTTTACCTTTTCGAAGGAAGGGACCAGAAAGCCGGCAAAGTCAAATCCCTGAGGATGTTTGGAATAAGGGTCCCCGTTGGCGGCAAAGGCTACATCCCGAAGACTTCCGTCCTCCTTGATACCGCAAACGATCCCGCCGAAGCCCAGGTTGTCCACCTGGCTTCCCCCGGCGCCCATCTTGAGGACGGATGAAACGGAGACGGCCCGCCCGTCCACCAGCAGGGTCATGATCCTCACACAATTGACAGACGATTGGTGAATGGCGGCCAGGGCCGGATGCTGTTCTACCACCTCCTGGACCACGTAGTCCGGCAGGTCGGCAAAGTGCAGGTCCAGGAAATCCGAAAGCTCCCCGGCGCTCCCGGTCTGGAAGAATTGGATGCCGCGCCCGCTGTGGGTACGGGTGGACGGCTTGAAAACGCCGCGGCCCTCTTCCAGGAACCTGGCCAGGGCTTGATCCCGGGTGATGACACGGTAGGAGGCGTCGTAGTAGTGACCTCCCATGACCATGAAGAGAGTTCGGGGCTGACGGCAGTCGAAGAGAAGAGGCTGCAGGCCTTTATGGGTCAGAATGGCGTAATCCCGGTCGTTGAGGTGGGGGAGGATCCGCGTCAGATAGAGATCGTCGGGCAGATAGCGGACATCGAAGCGGCCGTGCATGCAGGTATAGAGGCCCTGAAAGAAGGGGCGGTTCTTGCTGGTATAGGTTTTCCAGTAAGCCTTGACCGCCTGGACCTGCTCGGGGCTCATGGCGCAGCGGCGGTGCTTGAATTCCTTCCTGCTGCCGGAACGGATGGACCAGACCATGGCACGTGTCATGGAGCTTTCGGCACTTCCCTTAAGGAAGGAAACCCAGGAACGGATGACTTTTTTCAATAAGTTGCGCATTGTCGTTACTCCCCAAGCCAGTCCTGGTCGAGAGGCCCGGCTGAACTCATTTTACCACGCAGGCTGGCGCCCGATTTGACCTTCTTAAGCAACGGCCTCTGGTAATATGGTCTTAGCAAGCTTCATGGAAGAGGTATGTGCCATGCTGATCACCCAACCGCGCCAACTGCCCAAAGTTGATGATATGCTCCTTGACCCCTCCCTGGAAAAGGTTCAGGCAGAGCAGGGCTATAGCACCGTCAAGGAAGCGGTTCGCTCTGTCCTGGAGGCGGCCCGCCAGCTCCTGACAGGCCGCGGTGATGAGGCCTCCTTGCACCCTGACTTCCGTTTTATCCGGGAGTCGGACCAGCAGGGGCAGATATCAAAAGAGGTTCTCCTTGCAGCTGTCCTGCTCAAATTGGAAAGGGAGGCCAGACCGGGCATCCGGCCGGTCATCAACGCGACCGGGGCCATCCTCCACACCAACCTGGGCAGGGCTCCCCTGGCGGAAAGAGCGCTGGAGGCGGTCAGGGCCTGCAGTCAGGGCTACGCCTCACTGGAATTCGATCTGGAGGAGAACCGGCGGGGACAGCGCACAGCGTCTGTAGAGGCCCTCCTTTGCCGCCTCCTGGACGTGTCCGCCGCCACAGTTGTCAACAACAATGCAGCCGCGGTCCTGCTGGCCCTGGCCGCCCTCTGCCGGGGGCGTGAGGTCCTTGTCTCCAGAAGCGAGCTGGTGGAGATCGGCGGCGGCTTTCGCATCCCCGAGATTATGGAGGAAAGCGGCGCCCGCCTCCGGGAAGTGGGGACAACCAACAAAACCTATCTGTCCGATTACCGGTCGGCTATCAATGAATCAACGGGAGCCCTCCTCAAGGTTCACCGCAGCAACTTCAGGCTGAGCGGTTTCACTCAGGATGTCGGCGAAGAGGATCTGGCCCGTCTGGCCCATGAACACGGCATCCCCCTGATCTACGACCTTGGAAGCGGCTGCCTTTCCCATGAACTGTCAGAGCTCCTGCCGGACGAGCCGAGCATAGCGGGCGCTGTCGCCTCAGGCGCCGACCTGATCTGTTTCTCCGCCGACAAACTCCTGGGCGGACCTCAGGCCGGAATCATTGTCGGCAGCAAAGAGTCAATCGACCGGCTGCGGTCGCATCCTCTCATGCGGGCCTTCCGCTGCGGCAAGATGACTCTGGCCGCACTCCAGGCAACCCTGGCTCTCTATCTGGATTCCCGGCTGGCCCAAGACCAGATCCCCCTTCTGGCCTTCGCCCTCCATGATCTGGACCGCCTTCGGGAGCGGACCGAGCGGGCCGTTTTCCGCCTGACCGGCCATGGCATCCAGGCAGAAGTCCAGGCCTCCCATATGATCATGGGCGGCGGGGCCGCCCCCGAGGCAGCCGTCCCCTCCTGGACCCTGGCCATCCGCCCCGGTACACTTTCACCCCTTGCCGCGGAAAGGGCCCTGCGCTCCTGGCCCACGCCCATTCTCTGCCGGACTGCCCACGACACCCTGCTCTTTGACCTGCGGACCCTGGGGGATCTGGAAGAAGAAATCTTACTGGAAGCCCTGACCCATATCCTCAAGGAAGAGGCCCCGGAAACATGAAGCACGTTATCATCGGCACCGCGGGTCATGTAGACCATGGCAAGTCCTCCCTGATCCTTGCCCTGACCGGCCGCGATACGGACCGCCTGGCGGAGGAGAAGGAGAGGGGCATTACCATTGAGCTGGGTTTTACCTGGCTGGACCTGCCCGATGGGAGCCGGTCGGGCATTATCGATGTCCCCGGACACGAGCGCTTCATCAGCAACATGCTGGCGGGTGCCGGCGGCATCGACCTGGCTCTCCTGGTTGTGGCCGCCGATGAGGGGGTCATGCCCCAAACCCGGGAGCACTTGGGCATCTTGTCTCTCCTGGGCATTCCCCGGGGCCTGATTGCCGTCACCAAATGTGACCTGGCTGACCCCGAGCTGCTGGAACTGGTTGAAGAGGACATCCGCGAACAGGTCCGGGGCAGCTTCCTGGAAGACGCGCCCCTGATCCGGACCTCCTCCGTAAGCGGCCAGGGGATCGATGACTTGCGCGCCGCCCTCTTCGAGGCCATCCAATCCGCCCGGCAGGATCCCCTGCCCCTGCCCTTCCGCCTGCCCATTGACCGGGTTTTTTCCCTGGGAGGCTTCGGCACCATTGTGACCGGAACCCTGATTGAGGGCAGTCTGACTACAGGGGATAAGGCAGAGGTTTTCCCGGGCGGGAAAGCGGTCCGCATCCGCGGCATCCAGGTCCACGAGGAATCCGTCGAAAAGGCCTTTGCCGGCCAGCGGGTAGCCCTCAACCTATCCGGGGTCCACAAGGACGATCTGGCCCGGGGGGACAGCCTGGCAGCGCCCGGGAGCCTGCTGGGGACCCGGCTGCTGGATGTGTCCCTGACGGCCCTGGCGGATACAGCCTTCCCCATCTCCCATCACATGCGTGTCCACCTCTTCCATGGTGCCCGCGAAGTACTGGCCCGGGTGGTCCTCCTGGACCGGGATATCCTTGAGGCGGGACAGACCGGCCCCGCCCAGCTGCGGACCGAGGAAGAAATCTTCACCCGTTACGGTGACCGCTTCGTCATCCGTTTCTATTCGCCCCTTGAAACCATCGGGGGCGGGGTCATCGTCGATCCCCTGCCGGCCAGGCGGCGGCGCATGAATGAAAAGAATGCTCTGGACTTCCAAATCATGGCAGGATCCGACCCCGCAGCCCGCCTGGCCCTGGCAGTCGACCATGGGGGCCAGGACCTGGCCCTGCTGGATCGGGCCGCCTACAAGGCTGGTATTCATGAGAATCAGCGGGCTGCCCTGACCGACCAGCTGATCCAGGAGGGCCGGATCATCTCCTTGACCGACCGAACGGCCGTCAGTCGGGAGGCTCTGGATTCATTGGGCCGCAAGGCCTCGCGCCTGCTCCAGCGCTTCCACACCGACCGCCCCCTGGAAGAAGGCATGCGGCGTGAAGAGCTGAGGACACGCCTGATGCCCCGGACGGACATTCAGCTGTCCGACCTGGTCATTGACCGCCTGGTCAAACAGGGCATCCTGGATTCACAGAAGGGCCTGGTCTCTCTTGCTGGTTTTTCCGTCAGCCTGTCCGCGGATCAGGAGAAGGCTGCCCGGGAACTGGAGGCACTCTTTGCGGAGGCTGCCTACTCACCGCCCGGCCTGGACGAACTCTCCCTGTCCGACAAAAAAATCAAGGTGGATCCCCTGATCTCCCTGCTCATCAATCAGGGCACACTGATCCGGCTGACGCCCCAGATCCTTATGCACAAGGACCAGGTCCGGGCGGCCTGGGAGACGGTTGAAAAAACCATCGAAGAAGAAGGGCAAATCAGCCTGGCCGCTTTCCGAGATCACCTGGAAACCAGCCGGAAATTCGCCATGGCCCTGCTGGAATATTTTGACCGGCAAAAAAAGACCCGCCTGACCGGGGAAGTGCGTGTCTTTTACTCCTGACTGAGGTTTCCTGCCTTGACTGACTGCCGCCTTCAATTTCTTGTCCATCCCGATCCCGACCAGCTGATCCGCCAGGTCTTTGATGACCTGGACCGCCGCCAGGCCTCCTGGCCCGATGACCGCGCCTTTGTATTGGTCCCTGAGTACCTGAAGGCAGACCTGGAGCGGCGCTTCATGACGGACCGGCAGACAGGGGGCCTCCTGATGGCGGAGGTCCTCTCCTTCAGGCGCTTTGCCGCCCGTCTCCTGGGTGAAGCGGGCCTTGCGGCAAGAGAGACCATCTCCCTGGCCGGCAAAACTCTTCTTGCCCAAAAGGCTCTCCTGGACAGTCAGCAGCCCTTCCGAAAATTCCATAAACTTGCCGGCAAGCCCTATTACGCCGCAGAGCTGGTCCAGGTCCTGGGAGACTTCAACCGCTACCAGATATCCTCCTTTGACCTGAGAGATGAAAAGGCCCAAGATCCGCTGGCCGCAAGACAGTCCACCCTGGATAAACTCCATGATTTCGCCCTGCTCAAAGACGCCGTAGACAAAGGGATCCGTGAGCTGGGTCTGGAGGACCCTGATCAGGATCTGGCCCGCCTGGCTGCCCTCCTGGAAAGCCTCCCCCTGCCGGCCAGACTTCATTTCCTAAAGCGCTCCCATATCTGGCTGGTCGGCTTCGGCAACAATCGTGATTTCACCGCCCAGGAAAAACAGGTCCTTTCGGCCCTGGCCTCCCAGGCGGCCTCATTGACTCTGGCTGTCGCTGCCCGGCCAGGGGGGACAGAGCCGGCCTTCCAGCAGGGCCGGGATACCCTGGCCTCCCTGGGCCGTCTCTTCCCCCAGGCAAGCCGCCCTCATCCGGCTGCATGGGAGACGGGCCCGGAGATCCAATACCGCTTTATCCGATCCGCCGACCGCCAGGAAGAGGCGCGCTTCACAGCCGGTGAAATCCGCCGCCTTCTGCTGACAGGCGGCCTGCGGCGAAAGGATATAGGGATCGCCCTCTGTGAAAACGAGATCACCCCGGTCTATCTGGAGGCCGCCCTGGCTGAATTCGGCATCGATGCCTATATTGAATCCGGAAAACCTTTTTCCAACAGCTCCCTGATCCGTTTCGTCAAGGCCTTCCTGGGCCTCTGCGATTATGATTTCAGCCTGGATGACTTGCTCCGCTACCATCGGAGCGGCCTTTCCGGCCTGGCCAGCCAGACGGTTGATTACTTCGAGAATGCCGCCCTGGCCCTGGGCTGGCGCACGGCAGATGACCTCCGCCGGCTGGTCCGATCGCAGGAGACCCAAAGGGAAGCCCTGGAAAGCCTGGGCCCGGTTCATGCCCATCGTGATGAGGCCCTGCTTGTCTTTTTCGAAGACCTGGAAAAACTCCTGGCCCTCACGGGGCTCATTCGGAAGGCGGCTTCCGGCCAGGCCAAGTGCGGCCTCCTTTTGGATTTTCTCTTCCAGGGGGAAGAGGCTCCGCAAAAATTGGTCCAGGCACGGGGGCAGCAGCTCATGGACCTGCTCCGCCGTCAGGACGCCCAGCTGCTGGTCGCTTCCTGGAACGCCCTGGTAGACTTTCTGGATGAAAGCGGACGCCTCCTGGGCTCTGTCCGCCTGTCACAGGCTCAATTCAACCGCATGATCCTGGCCGGCATGGAAGGCTTGTCTCTCCCCTCCATCCCCTCCGGAATCGACGTGGTGCGCGCCTCAAGCCCGGCCCGTATGTCGGCCTGGCCCTGTAAGGTTCTCTTCATCCTGGGGGCCACGGAAGCCGGCTTCCCACCGGTCATCAGGAATGAGGGCTTCCTCTTGGACGAGGAGCGCATCTACCTGTCCAGGCGGACAGGCAAGCCCTTTCCCAACAGGAAGGAGGATCAGGCGGCTTCCCAGGCCTGGCTGGTCCATTCCCTGCTGACCCGGCCCCAGGAGCTGCTCTATTTGTCTGCGCCGACCCTGGGAGGTGACACTTCCGCCCTTTACGACGCCCTGCTGGCCGAGAAAGACGGCACTGAGGTCCTGCTGACCAAGGCGGA
Source organism: Saccharofermentanales bacterium (assembly GCA_041655695.1). Taxonomy (GTDB): domain Bacteria; phylum Bacillota; class Clostridia; order Saccharofermentanales; family DTU023; genus UBA4923. Next base: position 2,188 of record JBBAEW010000059.1, on the reverse strand, counting down.
TGCCCGGGTTGACCCCCGCTGGTACGCGCCCGGGGCCGCCCTTCGCATGATGCGGCTACTGGCTCTGGCTCCCCGTGAATGGCAGGCCGCTGTCAATAAGATGGAAAAAGAGGTTGGCCTACACGATCTTCCCGCCCACACCAAGGCGGAGGGCCTGGAGCTTCCCCAAAGCCTGGTCGGATCTCTGCTGGCGGACCGCCAGAGCATCCACACCTCCATGCTGCAGGTCTACAATTCCTGCCCCTTCCGCTTCTTCACCCAATACCTGGCTGGCGCCTCGGAACGGATGACCGCCGATGACCGGCCCAATTTCCAGGGAACCCTGATCCACCGGCTCATGGAGCTGGCCGTCAAGGATCTGATGCTGACTTTCCAGGAAGAGAATCCAGGTCAGATCCAGGAGACCCTGCTGGCCTGGGAGAGGAGGCTGAACCCGGACTACATGCAGGCCCTCTACGGGCAAGCCACCCAGGACCGGCGTCTGGCCTGGTACAGCAGGCCCGGCCTGCGGGGCGGTGTCGGTCAGCGGATCATGGCCCGGGCCGCCGACACGCTGGCCGCCATCGCGGAGTTCAGTCAGGAGGAGGCCTACAGGCCGCACCTGGTTGAATGGTACTTCCCCCACCAGGACCTTGCCCCCTACCGGCTCCAGGCCGCCGGCCAAAGCTTCATCTGCCGGGGAGTCATTGACCGGCTGGACATCAACCCCCAGGGAATCCTGCGCCTGATTGACTACAAGCGGTCGGCCCGGACTTTTTCCTGGACCGGCCTTTACGACGGCACCGACCTCCAGCTTCCCCTCTACAAGCGGGCCTACGAGGCGGCCTTTCCCGGCCGCAAGGTTTCCAGCCTCCTCTTTGCCGGCTGGAAGACCACCAATGAACATGATTTCACGGCCTTCCGCCTGCCCGATCAGGCCCTGACCCGGGACGGTGTCCGTTCACTTGAAAAACAGCTGGAAGTCTGGGAAGACGGCAAGGCGGACCAGGTTGCTCTCTTTGCCGAAAAAAAGGCCGGTCAAACCCTGGAAGCCATCCTGGAGGGCAAGTTCCCGGCCCGGCCGGCTGTCCGCAAGGGAGTCGGCGGCAACCCCTGTGCCTACTGCCCCTGGTACGCGGCCTGCGGTTATGATGGCCGGCTGCCCAGAAACCGCCCGGCGCCCGCGGGCAAAGAGGCCCTCTCAGAAATCAAGGCTGCCATTCTGGGACAAGATCCCGGCCAGGACTAGAAGATCCCCGGTTTACGGCCAGGGATTGGCCGCCATGTAATCAATATAGGGCTGGTTGATAGCGGCCCATTCCTCCACGCTGAGCAGGTCCCTGTAGTAGTCCGAGTCAATGATGACCCTGGATGTATCGTAGCGCAGCTTGACTTCCCGGTTGATGCGCTCGATGTACTGGGCCTCATCCTCCAGCCACTGACCCTCATGGAGGGTGAAGGTGCCGGTCTTGGCGTCGTAGCGCCCCTTCTCCGTAATCCAGCTCCGGCCCAGGAAGATGGCCAGGGCTTCGGAATCCGAGAAGACATCCCGGCCTGACAGGAATCTGGAGTCATAGGGCACGCCCATGTAGTTGTAAATGGTCGGCAGCAGATCCAGGCTGGTGCAGTAGCGGTCGACTACCTCCGGCTCGATGCCGTCATAGTAGAAGATGGCCCCGCTCTCGTAGATATCGAAGACCTTGTCCAGGCTCTTGCCCGCCAGGGCCTCATAGCTGGCGTGATCCTCCAGGGCGTAAGGGTAGTGGTCGGGATTGATGACGATCAGGGTCCGGTCCGCCACACCCGCGTCGCGCAGCTGCTGGAGCAGGCTCTCCATGGCCAGTTCCAGTTCATAGTTGGCTGCCAGATAGGCGATGGCCTCGTTGGGCAGATTCAAATGTGAGAAGTGATCCCAGTGGCGATCTGACATGCGGTTGCCTGCCCGGGTCCAGTTGGCATGGCCGCTGACCGTCAGGTAGTAGACATGGAAGGGTTCCTGGTTGACAAACTCAAAGGCGGTCTTTTCAATCATCTCCAGGTCGGACTCAGGCCAGGTGCGCTTGACTTCCAGGCCGTGTCCCAGTCCCCTGTAGTCATAACCCAGGTTGGGGTGTGACAGGTCCCGCGAATAGTAATTCCAGGTGTGGTTATGCCAGGCATAGGTCGTATAGCCCAGGCGGCGGAACATATTGCCGGGGGCCATGGCCAT
>JBBAEW010000058.1:0-12760 GCA_041655695.1 Saccharofermentanales bacterium | reverse complement strand
CAGTTCAGGTGACGTGGCCAGGGCCGCGGCATCCTCCACCTCGCGGAGGATGAGGCCCGACATGGGGTCGCGCTGGTAGCGGCGCTTGAGCTGCTCCAGGAGGGCACGGACCTCCCCTTCCTCCAGCTCCAGCAGTTCAGCCAGCTGGCCGACAGAGACCGGATCGCCCGCTACAAAAAGCAGGGCTTCCAGTTTGGCCAGGTCTTCTGTTGAGCTCATCCGCTTCACCTTCCCTTCCGTTCAATCATGATGGGCGCGAACAAGGTCTTCTGGGTCACCTTGGCCTTGTTCTGGAAGACCAGCTCCAACATGGCCAAAAAGCCGGTTACCCGCTCCAGGACAGGCAGTTCGGGCGGAAATAATTCATAGAAAAAGACCCGTGACCGACCGGCGATATGGCGGGTGATCAGGAGCATGCGCTCAGCCAGGGAGATCCGCTCCCGCTCCAGGATCTGCTCCACATGCTCGGCGCTGTCATCAAAGCGCCGGGTATTGCGCCAGACCACTTCTCCGACCGCCTGGTCGAAACGTTCCCGCTCCAGGTGGATCTCCTGACGTTCCCGGCTGATGCCCATGCGCTCAGGCGGTGACGGGGCCTTGCCAAAGAGTCCGCCCCAGGTCTGATGGCGGTCCTTGAGCGATGAGGCAAGCAGGCGGCAGCGGCGGTACTGCATGAGCCGCAGGACCAGCAGATCGCCCGGGTCGGTCACCTCCTCCTGGTCTGTCTGTTTGCGTTCAGGCAGCAGGAGGGTCGATTTGAGCTGGATCAGCGTCGCGGCCATCAGGAGGAAGGAGCTGGCAAGTTCCATATCGAAGATGGGCTTGCCCCGGATCAGAGCCAGATACTGGTCGGCAATGGAGGCGATGGATACACGGTTGATGGGGATGCGGTTGCGCTCAATCAGGCGGTTGAGCAAATCCAGCGGCCCCTCATACTCAAAGACATCGACATCCATTATGTCCACTTTATCGGCCATGGGTCAAAGGGATCCCTCTCTCATGGTCTGGCCGTAAAGCCGATCTTCATGGCCTCGCGGGTATCAGCCAGCACCTGGCGGGCAACCGGGGCGGCCTTGGCCGACCCCTCTTCCAGAAGACCGATCAGGCCCGGCCTGTCTTCCAGCAGGCGGGTCCGTTTCTCATGGATGGGTGTATGGAAGGCCGCGATCTTCTCAGCGCAGCGCTTCTTGCAATCCACGCAGCCGATCTGGCCTGCCCGGCAGAGTCTGCCGATCTCTTCCTGTTCCTCAGGGTTGAATTCCTTGTGCATGGCAAAGACAGAGCAGATCTCCGGGTGACCCGGGTCTGTCTTATGAATTCTCGCCGGATCCGTCACCATGGACATAACCTTCTTGCGGACCGTTTCAGGCGGGTCGGAAAAGGCAATGACGTTATTGTAGCTCTTGGACATCTTGCGGCCGTCGGTTCCCGGAAGAACCCGGCTCTTGGTCAGAAGGGCCCCCGGCTCGGAAAAGAATTTGCCGTAAAGATGGTTGAAGCGGCGGGCGATCTCGCGCGACAGCTCCAGATGGGGCAGCTGGTCCTCCCCGACCGGCACAAAATCCGCCTGGTAGATCAGGACATCCGCCGCCATCAGGCAGGGGTAGCCCAGGAAGCCCAGGGTCCGGATCTCCAGATTGGACAGCTCCTGGGTCAGATCTTTATAGGAAGGGTTGCGCTCCAGCCAGGAGACCGGGGTCAGCATGGACAGGAGCAGGGACAGCTCCGCGTGCTCCGGCACCGACGATTGCAAAAAGAAGGTGGTCTTCTCAGGATCAATCCCGCAGGCAATGTAATCGGCGGCAAGCCCCAAAGTCTTGTCCCGCAGATCCGAGGTGTCCTGATAATGGGTTGTCAGGGCATGGTAATCAGCGATGAAATAAAAACACCGGTACTGGTCCTGCAAGGCCACCCAGTTGGACAGGGCCCCGGCATAATTGCCCAGATGGATATCCCCGGTAGGCCTGGCCCCCGAAACGACTGTTTTCTTTTCCTTATCATTTTGTCCCATTCCCAGCTCCTTTCATCATCCGATCAACATGGGCATGGGCACCAGCCCCAAAGCTGCCTGCAGCTGCTGAAAAAGCCAGGTAATCGGGTATTGGATGGCGTAATTGAAAGGCGTCAAAATCAGGCTGAGAAACCTGGACAGGTAGGAGCCGAAAAAAATGACGACGAAGAGAAAGGCCATGCCAATATAGCGTTCATATTGCATGACAGAATAATACCACCGATCCGGCAGGGCAACGCCAAAGACCTTGTAGCCGTCCAGGGGCGGTACGGGCAGGAGGTTGAAAATGGCCAGGAGCATATTGAGTGAAAAGAGGGTATAGAAGAGGGTAAAGAGAGTCAGGGTCAGGGACTGGTTGCCGCCGCCCCCCGTCGCCAGAATGACCGTGTAAACCAGGCAGAAGAGAATCCAGGCCAGGGTGCCCAGAAAAATATTGGACAGAGGGCCGGCAATACTGGTCAGGAACATACCCCGCTTGATGCTTTTGGCCTTGGTGAAACGGCCGGGATTGACCGGGACCGGCTTGGCCCATCCGATACCCACGAAAAGAAAGGCCAGCGACCCGATAGGGTCCAGATGCTTGAGAGGGTTCAAGGTCAGACGTCCGGCCAGGGCCGCCGTATCATCTCCCAGGCGGTTGGCCATCCAGGCGTGGGAGAACTCGTGCAAAGACAGGGACAGGGTCATGACAAAGAGCATGATCAGAAGATCGACAAAGTCCAGACGTGCAAAATTCAAAATAGGCAGAGCCGCCTGAACAGGCGTCATCTGAAAAAACCGGGCCAAGCCCGAAACAGCCATTGGCATCTATATTTACTCCTCTGCTGCTGTCTTTCCGACAGCCAGTGATCTTAGAAATTATAGCACAGCAGGAAGGGCCTCCTATGACGAAGGCCCTCTGCATTCCATGCTTTCAGCCCTTATCAGGGACCCGGCGGAGGATCGGTCGGACTGCTTGTCGAAGCCGCCGTCGAGCTTGTGGTGCTGGTGGTTGTTGTTGTGGTTGTTGTTGCTGGCGTGCTTGTAGGCGTAGTTGTCTCAGCCGTCGGGTCTCCGGTCGATGGGCTAGTCGGATCTGTGGGAACCGTGGAAGACGGCTCCGTCGGGCTGGTCACGGAAGTGTCCTCCGCAGACGTTTCCGGTGTTGTCGTTGTCACATAGGAGACCGGACCTGTAACTGTCGTTGCGGGGATCCCGATGTAACCGGGCCGCTCTGGATCGGTGGGGTCCCAGCCCCGGGAGCCTGAGGGGTAGCCTACCCCCACAGCGTTGGGGATGGCATAACCGCTGCTGCTGGCCAGGATATAACAGGTGGTGCCGCTTTGCACATTGTTGTAAATGAATTTGGCATCCCGCAGGCAGAGGCGGATGCAGCCCGAAGAGGCCGGCCGGCCCAGGGCCCGGTAAGCCGCCAGATCGCAGGAGTCCTTGCGGAGTTCCACGGGCCCCCTGGGATAAGGATCCAGGTAGGGAACAGCGTGGATATAGTAGGAACTGGAAATATGGGTGACGTAGCGGACCAGGCAGGTGCCTACGTATTTGGGACTGGAAAAACGGCTGAGGAGGTATTTATTGCCCAGGGGCACTCCTTTGCTCATGGTCGGCGTAGGCGTGCTGGACTTGCCTGTTGAACAGATAAAAGTCCTTGCGGGATATTCCCTGCCCGTCTCAGGATCTTTGCAATAAAGAACCATACGCTGTCGGTCCAGAAAGATGCGGATGGAGGAAATCGGCCCCAGGGGACCAAGTTCCCAGATGGGCAGCTGAGCGGTTGTCGTCGTAGTAGTCGATGGCGTCGTCGCGATGGATTTGATGGTACGGGAGGACTGGACGGCAGCCAGGTTCTGATAGAGGGAATCTGTAGGGTCTGTCACCAGGTCCATGAGGCTTGTGGGGGAAGTCTGTGCCCAGGGGTCCTGGTCGTCCGCTTCGTAAGGCGTCATGAAACCGCCTGTCATGACGATAGCGACTGCCACAATCACAAGGCCCAGAACGACGGGTACATAATTCATTATAGGTTTCAAGTGACTACCTCATATTGTTTTTACTTATCGAGTATTATACACAAGCTTCAGCTTTTTTAGAAATTCCTCCTGAAATCTGTCCATTCTCATTCCAATCCAGTCGGCGGGGTTTTTCCCTGACCGGCCGGTAGGTGCTTTGACTTTGTGAAAGCTCCTGCATGACACAGGAGAAGGCATCCAGGAGAGTGGCTCTCAGAGACTCAATGATGGGGACCTGGATGCCACGGCTTTGAAGTTCCTGGCGAACCAGGTCGGCAAGGGGTGAAAAGCAGGTGCAGCCAAAGACCAGGGCCCGGGCATGGTCCTCCTGGACAGCGGTCTGACAGGCCTCTACCAGACCTTGGACTGAAGAAGCCCGGTCCAGATGCAGTTCTTCCAAGGGAATATTGATAGACCGGATGGAGCGCAGGGGCCCGTCCATCCGGTATTTGCGGAGATTGTCCAGGATAAGGGCGTTGAGCTGGTCGGAAAGGCCGATGATACTGTAGTCGCCGCCCAGGCGGATGGCCAGGCTGCAGGAGGACAGGCAGGGGCCAAAGACGGGTATGGACAGATGCTCCCGGAGGGCGTCCAGGGCAGGGTCCAGGAAACAGTCCAGGATGACGGCCTGGTAGCCTTCCGCTTCCGCCTCCTTGGCTGTCCGCAGGATATAGGGGGCGGTCAGGGCGATTTCATAACGGGAATCCAGGGCCTGGCTTCCCGAATCCAGGGATTTGAAATCAAATTGCAAAAGACCTCCGGTCTCCTCCAGAAGACTTTGGGCCAGACGGGTCCGGTCTTCATGGCCGGGCGTACCCCGATCCTCTGCGATGGTTGGCAGGATATCCAGTATTTTGACGCTTTTCACGGCTATGCCCTCCTCCATGTCTGGTGCCTGACGGCGGTATTCTAAAGATAATCGACCAGCTCCAGGCCCACTTCCTCCACGAAGCTGGCGAAGGCGGCCTCGTCGGTCATGCAGAGCAGCTTGTTCTTTTCGATCCGGTCTGCCAGATCCAGAAGGCCTGGCCTGTCGACCAGATCCTTATCCCTGGCGTAGGCAATGATCCGCTCCATGGCCTCCAGCATACGCAGGGGGCCGTAGATCGCAGGTTCCCTAAGGCAGCCGATGGCGCTGGAAGCAAGAAAAGCCAGCACACTTCCCAAGTCATCCTTCATGATCTTCACTCCCTACATTCCAGGTCAGAAGCTGGTCCAGGGGCTTGCGGCGGGGCGCCTCGGGCATCTGCGCCGGGTAGCCGACCGTCACCAGAATATCGGGGGTCAGCTGAGGCGGAATTTGCAGGATCTTTCGGACGATAGGAGCCTGGAAGGACTTAACTGGGCAGGTGCCCAGGCCTTTGGCATAGGCTGCCAGCATGAAATTCTGGGCGGCCATGGCTAGATCCGGTTCAACACCGGTTTCCCTTTGGCCTCCGGCCTTCAAGCCGTCGACCGCCTCCTGGTCAATGCAGAAAAAGACCAGACAGGCAGGAAGGCCGTTCAAGCCCGGGGAGAACATCTTGATTTTTTCAATCAAGGCCGGATCGTCGACCGCGATGAAGGCCCAGGGCTGGGCGTTGCTGCCGGACGGTGCCATGGCGGCATCCTCCAGAAGTTCCCTGATCAGCTCCCGGCTGACTGCTTGTCCGGTGAAAGACCGGATGCTCCGCCTGCCCCGAATGCAGGCTTCCACGGATAATTGACTCATAGTTTCCCTTCCGTCAAGGTAATATTTGATTTACACTACTCCTCCCCGGCCGGGCAGACGAAGGCGTCTCCATAGCGGCCGGAGAGATAGGTCTTGTATTTTCTCAAAATGCTCCGGACCTGGCCGTGGGGCAAGGCGGCGGCGTAATTGAGGTTGCGGCCCACCATGTCCTCTGCGGCCACCAGTGCGTTGACAATGGCTTCTTCAATAGCTTCCTCAACGGCCCGGTAGAGAGGGTTGAGCTTCTCGTCTGACAGGAGGGTGACCGTGCTGAGATTGTAGGAAAAAGCTTCTTCGTTGGCTGTCGAGAAGGCCAGGAAGATATCGCCGGAACCGCTCGAATGGCCGCCCCCCAGCTTGCCGATCCCCATGGAGACACGCTTGCAAAGATTGGACAACTGCCAGGGCAGGACCGGGGCATCCGTGGCGACGATGGCGATGATGGAGCCCGTCCCCTCAAGAGGTGAGCGCTGCCTGACCTCCATCTGGGCCCCTTCAATCTCCCGGCCCATGGGAATACCGGCGATCAGGAGATGTTCACGGCGGCCGTGATTAGCCTGGACCAGGACGCCTACACGGTAGCCACCCTCCTCCTGGCCCAGGATTCGGGAGGAAGTTCCCGTACCTCCCTTGAAGCCATGGCAGATCATGCCGGTGCCTCCGCCCACATTGCCTTCCCTGACGGGGCCGCCGGCCGCGTTTTCCAGAGCCAGAAGCGCGTCCTTCCCCGTCACCTTGAAGCCGTTGGTGTTGTTGAGGATACCATCAAAGGTTTCGCCTACGACCGGGTAGAAGAAACCATAATTCTTCAGCTCGACTTCATCATGGGGCGGATAAAAGAAATGGTTGGAAATCATCCATTGGGCAGCCCCGTCCCGGACCACGCCGACGCTGTGGGTATTGGTAAGGAGGATGGGGCCGTGCAGGAAGCCGGAGCCGTCGATCCAGTGGGTCCCCGTCAATTCACCGTTGCCGTTGAGGTCATGGCGGCCCGCGAAGACAGCGCTCCTGCGCCTGCCTCTGGGCAGGACAGCCGTGACACCCGTGCGGGCAAAGTCACTGTCATAGGCCGTGTCCGCCGAAGCCGTCCCCTGGATCAGGGTCCTGAAGCCGACCTCAACACCCGCCACATCCGTAATGGCGTTGAAAGGGCCGGGCATCCCCAGGAAAGGAATGCCCAGCTCACGTGCTCTTGGTTTACTTGCCTGACTCATAGGCGGCCTTGCTCATCATTGATTGGCGTCGATGATTTTGTCGAGCTCGTCAAGGGTCTCACAAAGCATACGCGGTACATGGAAGGGGCCCTTGAAGACATTACCCTTGCAGGCCGGCATGGTCGGTTGACCGTCCCGGCGCAGATAGCCATACCACTCGTCGTATTCCTTGTCCTTGAAGTGTTCGAAGGAGTAGTCAAAGATCCGCTTGAAATCCTGCCAGTAGCGGTCCTTGCCGGTATAGCGGTAGAGACGGATAGCCGAAGAGATGGCTTCCGCGTGGATCCACCAGAGTTTCATGTCGTATTCGTAGGCCTGGGGCGGGTGGCCCTCGGAGTCCACGAAATAGAGAAGACCGCCGTATTCCTGGTCCCAGCCCATACGGTAGGCTCCATCGTAGAAGGTCTCGATCTTCTCTACAATGGAATCATCCCCCAGTTCTTCAGCTTCGCGCAGATAGTACCAGGCGGCTTCCAGGCAGTGGCCTGGAATGACAACCCGGCCGGAGGAATAATCCGACACATACTCGCCCTTGGGGCCGACCCCTTCCAGCAGGACCCCCAGGTCCTTGTTGAAGTGGAAGGTCAGCGCCTCGTCCAGGAGCTGTCTTTCGGCTGCCCGGTATTCATCGGCGTTTTCCGGGTCGCAGACCCGCAGGGTCCTGGCAGTCAGCATGAGCATCATGGTCCCGGAAAGACCGCGCATGGCGGGGGCTGTGGGAAGGAATTTGGGTGTGATCTTATAGGGATCCGATGAGGGGTCATCGTGGATGCCCTTGATCATGCGGAAACAGCGGCGGGCATCCTCGCGGTGTTTTTCGGAGCCTGTGGCGGCAAAATACTCCGCGTTGGCCATAACATAGAAGATCTCACTGAAGGTATAGCGCCGCTTGCGGAAGGGTGTTCCGTCGTCCCCTACGACAAAGTACATGCGCTCATCAGCGGGATCGATACAATACTTATTTGAAAAATCGATGCAGTCTCCTGCGATCGACAGCCATTCATCGTTGGTACCGTAACGGTTGTAGAGATGGCCGAACATCCATCCGGCGCGACCCTGCATCCAGACACTTTTTTCTTTTGAGTAAGCTTGACCGGTTCGGTCCAGGCAGGTCTTGAATCCCCCATACTGGGCGTCAGGTCCGTATTTGGTCCAGAAAGGCATAACGGAACCGAACAATTCATCATGGACTGTGTCCCGGTATTGTTTAAGGCTTGAAAGATCCATGTTCCCTCCTCAAGGTATCAGGCTCTGTCCTGGGGCTGGCCCTGGTTGGGCAGGGCCCGCCCCCGGACCAGGCCGGGGGCAGGCTTTGCTGATCATCGCAGTTTATTGCGAGGTCTGTACGAAGAGCTCAGGATATTTGGCTTTGATCTCCTGAACGTTTTCCTTTGTCACCAGGATACCCGGAACGGTGATCTGAGCGGCAGAGATTTCCCCGCCATTCAGTTTGTTGAAAATCTCGTTGACAACAACCGCGCCGCAGTCATCCCAGCTCTGAATGACGGTCGCCAGGTAGGCGCTGTTGGGATCCGCGATCTCGTTCAGGGCTTCCGCATCGCCGTCAACGCCGACGATGGGGATCCGGTCTTCCATGTTGGCTTCCCGGACTGCCTGGAGAGCCGCCAGTCCGACACCGTCAAAGGTCGCGAAAACGCCCTTGATCTGGTCGCCGTCTGACAGGATTTGGGCTTCCATCTTTGATTTTGTGTCATCAAAGTAATCCGGCCATGCATAGACAAAGCCGAAGGCGATCTGCGTCTCGGGGTTCTGAGCCACGATATCCGCGGCGCCGCCCTTGCGCTTTCTGTCCATCGATCCCAGGTCATTGTAAATCTGGAGGATCTTGCCTTGGCCGCCCATCTTGTCGACCAGGGCCTGTACGACCTGCTGACCGATCAGATAGTTGTCCGATGAGGCATAGATATCAACAGCGTCAACGTAGCCGCCGTCACAGCTCCCAATGAGGATCCCCTTTGCTTTGGCGGCGTTGAGGCTCTCTTCGCACTCACTGACGTCCCCCGAAAGCAGGATAATGGCATCCACGCCCTGCGCGACAAAGTTGTCGATCGCATCCGCGCGGCTCAAGGTGTCGGTTGCGACGTTGTCAATGTAGGTGCCGCCTTTTTCGGTAATCTTGGTTTTCAAGACTTCCCGGGCGTTCCGTGAGAACACGGTTGCCGTACTGAACGTCGTAATACCAACAGTAAACTTCTTGTCGCCCTTACCGCCGCCCGAGTCGCATGCGACCAGGCTGATGGCCATAATGGCAACTACGAATAAAATCAATATTCGCTTCATTCCTTTAACCTCCCTTTTTATTCAAAAGATGGCCTGTCTGCAGATTCAGCCATCTCTTTACCTAATCCCTGACAAAGAGCACCTTGACGGCCTTGCTCTCGTCCTTGCCTCTTGCGGCCTCAATGGCCTCAACATAATCTTCCGGCTTGAAACGGTGGGTGATCAGCATTTCGTGGTCGATTTGATTGTGTTTGAGCATATCCACCGAAATGGCAAATTCATCCCTGTAGCCGGACATGCCGTAGCTGTTGGATGAGATCAGATCGATCTCGCGCATGAACATGGCGTTGAGGTCAATACTGTGCTTGCCCGTAAAGACGCCCATCATGATGATCTTGCCCTGTCTTGCTGTGAAGCCGATGGCTTCGTCGATGGCGTCGGAATTGCCCCCGACGCACTCATAGACCTGATCCACGCCTTGGCCGTCAGTCAGGGCCAGAACATCGGAAACCAGCGTATCTTTGTTATAGATGACCGTATGGGAAGCCCCGCATTTCATGGCCAGTTCAGCCTGGAAAGGGTACTTGCAAATAGCGATCAGATTGGGAATCCCCTTGGCCCGAAGAACCTGGAGCAGGTTGAGGCCTACGACACCGCAGCCCAGGACCGCACAGGTTTCACCCAACTGGGGGTTGCCCAGGCGGACGGCGTGCACGTTGACAACCAGAATATCCAGGAGGGCTGCCGATTCCATGGAAACGTTGTCCGGCAGGGGGACCAGTTTGGATTTGTGGACGACCGAGTATTCCCCGTAGCCGCCGGGCAGCATGCGCACGTAAGGCAGGCCCACATGGGTCATACCTTCATCGCACATGTGGAACTGGCCGCTCAGGCAGCGGGCGCAGGTGCCGCCAAAATTCAGGCAGGAGTGAATGGCCTCAACCGCCACCCGGTCACCGGGCTTGAAGCCCGAGGAAGGATCAGCCTCAACAACCGTTGAAGCGTTCTCGTGACCGAAGATGGCCGGCAGATTCTCCTTGGGGAACTTGCCTTCCAGATCTCCTGAGAAAAAATGCAGGTCCGATCCGCAGACACCGCAGACATTGTTGTAGACCAGAACCCAGTCTTCCCTGCGCTCAGGGATGGGGAAATCACCATAGCTCAAGCCCTCAAACCAGGGTTTCCCATCCCAGATAACGGCTTTCATCATTTTTGACATTTGTCTACCTCATCTTTCCTGTCATTTCATGAAATCGAATGATTATTTTCCTTTTTTGGTCATGACCACGGACATGAGCACCGCCAGGATGACCACCAGTCCGATGGTTATATCCTGGAAGTAGTAGGTCATGCCCAGCATGGTCAGTCCGTTGCTCAGCATGCTGATGATGAAGGCTCCGACCACGGTGCCCAGAATGGTGGGCTGGCCCTCCCCAAACATGGTGGTGCTCAGATAGACGGCTGAAATAGCCTGCATCAGATAGCCCTCCCCCGAGGTGGGCTGGGCCGAATTCAGCCGGGAGGAAACCATGACTGCCGTGAAAGCCACCGCCAGACCTGAGATAACATAGGCAGTGAATTTATAGAATTTGACATTGATCCCTGAGAAGAGAGCCGCTTCCTTGTTGCCTCCGATGGCGTAGATGCGCCGGCCCAGTTTGGTCCTCTCCATGAGGATATAGGCGATCCCGATCATGACCACCATGATGATGACCATGACTGGAATGACCCCGAAGAGCATGCCGGAATTGATGCCTTTGAAAAGATCAATGGCGGGGCCTTCAATTCCCTTGACATAGATGGGGTTGCCCTCCGTCATCATCATCTTGATTCCGTAGACAACCGAGCCGACGGCAAAGGTTCCTATGAAATCGGGCAGGCCGATGGTCGAAACCAGGAGGCCGTTGATGCTGCCGATGACGATGCCCACCGCAACCGCCGCCAGGAAGGGCAGGATGAAGTTATTGGTCGCCAGAAGGACTTTGACATAGAAGATGGCGCACAAGCCGGTGGCAAAACCCACCGACATATCAAAGCCGCCCGCCGCCATGACGAAGGTAAAGCCCAGTGAAATAACCGTCAGCATGGACATCTGCTTGAGCAGCAGCATGACGTTATTCACGGTGAAGAAACGATTGGCCAGTATCGAAAAGAGGGCGAAGACCAGGATCGCGACGATCACGGTGCCGTATTTTCTGATGGCGTTTTTCCAGTTCAACTGCAGGGTATTCACTACACTTTGCCTCCCAACATCGCATGTGTGATTTTTTCTTTGGCGTCCGGACCAGAAGACGCGTATTCTCCAACGATGGCACCGTCATTCATGACCAGAATCCGATCGCAGAAATTCAATAGCTCGGGCAGATAGGAGGACATGAAAAGGACCGCCTTGCCCTGGAGGGCAATATCGTGGATAAGTTTGTAAATATCGCGCTTGGCCATGATATCGATACCCTTGGTCGGCTCATCCAGGATCAGGATGTCGAAGTCACCGCTCAGCCACTTGGAGAGAACCACCTTCTGCTGGTTGCCCCCGCTCAGGTACTTGATGATCTGGCGCGGGCCGGTGGTCTTGATGGACAGCTCATCGATCCTTTTGTCAGCCACCGCCTCCTCCGCCTTTTTCCGTAAAAAGAGCTTGCCGGCATAGCGGTTCATGTAGGCCAGGGTGATGTTCTGCTGGACAGTGAAATTCTGAACCAGTCCCTGCATGCGCCTCTCTTCCGGAACCAGAGCCAGACCCTTGGCCACGGCCTTGGTGCTGTTGGGAGCGAAGGGCTGGCCGTGAACCGTGACCTTGCCGGCCTTGAGCTTGTCAATGCCGAAGACGGCACGGGCCACCTCACTCTTGCCGGCACCGATGACGCCGGCGATTCCCAGGATCTCCCCGCCCTTGAGCGAAAAAGAGACATCCTTCAATTTATCGGAGGAGAGATTCTCAACTTTCAGGGCTTCCTCATGGATACCCTCATTGGATTCCCGCGTGAAGACCTCGTAGTCCTGGCCGCCGATCATCATGCTGACGATCCGGGCCCCGTCGATTTCTTCCTTGTCCAGGGTGCCGACCTTGCAGCCGTCCTTCAAAACAGTGGCCCGGTCGGAGATGGCAACAATCTCCTCAATATTGTGTGAGATGTAGATGATGCCGATACCCGACTTCTTGAGGCCCACAATGATATCCAGCAGGCGCTCGCGCTCCTCTTCGCCCAGGGCGGTTGTCGGTTCGTCAAAGATCAGGATGTCCGGCTCATAGATGAGGGCCGAACTGATCTGGACAATCCGTTGGATGGAGGTATTGAAATGGCTGACCGGAAGGGTCACGTCCAGTTCGATGTTGAGCCTGGCCAGAACCTCCTGGGCCTTGCGGATCATGCTCTTTTCATCCAGGAGGCCCAGGAAGCCCCGCTTCTCACTGCCCATGAAAATATTTTGATAGGCGCTGAAGAAGGGAACCAGGTTGATCTCCTGGTGGATGGTAAAGATACCGGATTCTTCGCTCTCCCTGACGGCCTTGAAGGCAACTTCCTCATTGCGGATGATGCAGCAGCCTGATGTAGCCTGGTAGACACCTGACAGAATC
>JBBAEW010000057.1:0-13118 GCA_041655695.1 Saccharofermentanales bacterium | reverse complement strand
ATATCAGTGAAGTGGTTTTATTTTATTAAATCATTGAATGGGTTCGGTATGTTTGTAGATAAAAGTTAGCAAAAAATATAACTAAAATACAAAAATCCCGAACTCGAAAAAAGTTCGGGATTTTTCTTTTTAAATAGGTTCTTTAAAATATACGAGTACTCATAGGCGTGACCAGCTGGCTCCAACCCAGTCCTTAGTCGGGTAGTAATATTGGTTGGGGGTTCGAATCCCTCTACTCGTGCAAAATTTAGTTCTTTGGCATGTTGGTTTTATTTCGGGTGCATAGCTCAATTGGTGGAGCTTCTCACTTTTAATGAGAAGGGTGCGTAATGCCGTTGTGGGTTCGAGTCCCACTGCACCCACTAATTTTTTAAAATTTTTAATTAAAAACATTCAATTTCGGTTTTATTTAATTTATATATAATATAAAAATAAATAAAATATATGAAATGTGAAATTTGTAATAAAGAACATGATGGTTCATTTCAAAGTGGTAGATTTTGTTCCATTGAATGTAAAACAAAATTTATTGTAAATAAAGTAAAAAAATATTGAGTTTATCAAGTGTAATAAATGTGGAAAAGAAATAAAAAAATATAATTTAAAAAGACACCAAGAATATCATGATAAAAAAACAATTATAGAAACGGAACGAAAAAACAAAAAATATAATTGTGAAGTATGTAATAATGTACATAATGGTAATTTTGGTAGCGGTAGATTTTGTTCTAAAAAATGTGCTAGTATTTTTTCATCTAATAATAATAGAAAAGAAACTAATGAAAAAATAAGTAAAAAACTTAAAGGGTTTAAGTTTGATAATGGAAATAAAATAAAAATAATAAAATATTGTATAAGTTGTAATCAACATATAGAAAGTAGATCAAAGTATTGTAAAGATTGTAAAAACTTTTGTAGTTATCAAAAACTTTTTAAAAAATTAAATATTAATGATACTAATTTAAAAATTGCAAATAATAAATCATTAAAATTATTAAAAGAAGAATATTTTGATAATGAATTAAGTTTGTTAGAAATAAGAGAAAAATATGGCATTCAATTAAATACTGTTCATTTTTATTTTAAGAAAAACGGTATAAGTTTAAGAGAATTAGGAGAATCAATATCGTTATCATATAAAAATGGTAAATCTAATCCTAAACCACATGGACCATATAAAGAAGGTTATCATGCAACATGGGATAATAAACAAGTTTATTTAAGAAGTTCATATGAATTTAATTATGCTAAACAATTGGATGATTATAAAATTAGATATGAAGTGGAAAACATAAGGATAAGATATTATGATAGTATTGAACAAAAAGAAAGAACATCTATACCTGATTTTTATTTACCTGATTTGAATATGTTAGTAGAAATTAAATCTAATTATACAATAAATGTTCAAAACATGAAAGATAAATTTAAAGAATATAAAAAGTTAGGTTATAAAACTAAATTAATATTAGAAGGTAAAGATGTAATAATTTAAAACGGGAATGATGGTAAATTGACTAAATCAGCACACTGTAAATGTGTCGCCTTTGGCTATGTAGGTTTGATTCCTACCATTCCCTCCAAAAATTTATATGGGAATATGGTCGATTGGTTAAATCCACCAAATTCCGAATATAGTAAACTACTATATTTAAGTGGTTTTGGTGTTACATCGGTAACTTCGTAGGTTCAAATCCTACTTTCCCCACTAACTGAAACTATGTTTATTGTAATTTAATATGTGATATACGCCGTATTAACTAGAATCCAACGTTAGGGTTTTATAATAAACTAAACCTAAGTTTCTGTCAACCACCCACCATTAAGGGTAGGAAGAGTTTAAAAGGTTTAATAAATTGGAAGTGTTGGGTGCTGGAATACCCAAGAGTCTGTAAAACTCCCGCTTAGGCATGCTGGTTCGAGTCCAGCCACTTCCACAATTTTTTAAAATGAAGGTGTGGCTCGAGTGATCTAAGGCAGGCGGTTGCAACCCGTCTTTTCGGGGGTTTGAATCCCTCCACCTTCTCAAATTATCCTTGTGTGGCGCAATTGGTCAGCGCAGGACGCTTATATCGTCAAGGTTGTGGGTTCAAGTCCCGCCACAAGGACAAAAATATGGAGGAGTGTCAGAGTGGTTTAACGAGGCAGTCTTGAAAACTGTTGTACTGTAAAGTACCGGGGGTTCGAATCCCTCTTCCTCCGCAAAAATATGGACCAATGGTGTAATTGGTGAGTCACGATTGTCTGAAGAACAATAGGTACTGTTTCGATACA
This sequence comes from Saccharofermentanales bacterium, assembly GCA_041655695.1. Classification (GTDB taxonomy): domain Bacteria; phylum Bacillota; class Clostridia; order Saccharofermentanales; family DTU023; genus UBA4923. The sequence goes on along the minus strand of JBBAEW010000057.1, from coordinate 10,844 downwards.
GTTTGGTCCACAAATGGAAAGTAAAGCAGCTACATCGGAGTGGCGACTAGTCTTGAAAACTAGGTTTCGGTTTTATAACTGGATGGGGGTCGGGTCCTCTACTTTCCGCAATGTTAAAATAATGGGGATATAGTGTAATTGGATCAACATCCCACTCTTACAAAGTGGAGACGAGAAGTATAATCTGGGTTCGAGTCCCAGTATCCCCACCATAACGGACTATAGCTCAGTTGGTAGAGTACTTGACTGATATTCAAGTGGTCGGTGGTTCAAATCCACCTAGTCCGACAAAAATAAATATATCTTGATGTGGGTGAATTGTTTTAGCCACCAGTCTGATACAGTGTGTTCTATATGAACAATACAGTTTCAAGTACTGTCATCAAGACAATATACGTCAGTATCCAAGTGGTTAAAGGTGATGGTATCCAAAACCATTCTCGAAAGAGTTCGCGGGATCGAATCCTACCTGGCGTGCAAAAAATATTGGTGAATTAAAAATTTAAACATAAATTGATTTAAATTATTCTATTCTTACCATATTGTAAATATGATATAGTTTACGTATATTTATTTTAATATATAATAAAAAAAATAAATATAGAAATAAAAATGGAAATAAAACCGACATCTTCCCTACCTTATTATATGTCAGATCATAAAAATGGAGAATTTAAATTAATTGGGAGATCAACTGACGAATTGGTAAGTGATTATTACTGTACTATAATAGATGATATAAAAAGTTATAGTAAATCAAAAAATATATCATTTCATATAGATATGGATTATTATAATACAAGAACATCTATATACCTAAAGGACATATTTAATGTATTAAAACAATTTAACAATAACGGTATAGATGTTGTTGTAAATTGGTATTATTATGTGGATGATACAGACATGGTAGAATGCGGTCAAGATTATAGTGATTTAACAGGTTTAAATTTTAATATAATAAAAAAAGATAAATTTACAAATATCATTTAATTTGATCTTATATTATATTGACTTATTCTTATTTTTAATAAGTTATCAAATCTAAAATATTTCATTACCGGTATAAAAATATCATCTATATTTTTACAAATATCCATAAATGATATATTTTTAAATATTTGATAAACTGTAGTATCATTATAAATATCTAATAATTTATTATATGTAACAATTTTATTTTTATTTGGATTAACACCATTTGGTACATAGATAATACTTAAATCATATAATTTATTATAATGTATTTTTATACCTAATGATATTATTGCATTTTCATTTTTAAATGTAATATAATATGTATCATTAATTGATTTTAAATTTGCATATTCATTACTATGTGATACTTCTAATAAAAAAGGAAATTTAAATGATAACATATTTAATAGTGGTATATAAGGTTCCTGTGTATTAAAATTTTTTATAATTTTACTTGGATTTAATTCATTTGTTAAAACTTCTATATCATGTGATATTTTAAACTCTTCTGTATCAAAGAATTCATTATATTTTATTAAAAAATTCATAATTTTATTGTTTATTTTGATTTTATATATTAAATTTGTAAACTAAAAATAAATATTATGTATAAGTTTCTATTTCCGTGTGAACCATTTTCTAAAAATAAAGAAGTTGATTCATCATTTGTTGGAGAATACAATGTGTGTAAAACACTAGGTTTTGATGTGTATTTGTTCGATTATGATATATTAGTAGAAGATAATAAATTTTTATCAACTATAATGGATCATACTAGTGGTATTTTTATTTATAGGGGGTGGATGTTAAAACCAGAACAATATAATATACTATATGATTCTATAACAGAAAAAACTAATAATAAATCTAAATTAATAAGCAGTTATTCGGAATATAGAAATTTACATTGTTTTCCATATGTATATGATTCGATAAAGAATTACACTCCTAAAATTATGATTATAAATGATTATGATAAAACATCATCTTATGAGTCTTTCATAGATAATATTGATTTTGATTTTTTTATAAAGGATTATGTTAAATCAATTAAAACTGATAATGGTATTGAAAAAATAAGTAAAAATATAAGTTATGCGGATTTATTAAATAAAGTTAATGATTTTATTAAAGAAAGGGGTAATCTTTTTACTGGTGGTATAGTTTTTAAAAAATTTGAAAAACTTAAAAAAATAAAAAATAAAACTAACGAATGGAGATTGTTTGTTCTTAATGGTAAAATATTATGTGTCTTACAAAACTCATATTTAGATACCGAAATTAAACCACCTAATGATTTAATAGTTACTATTATAAATATATTAAAACAATATAGCAATTTCTTCACTGTTGATTTTGCTCAATTAGAAGATGATAATTGGATTGTTATTGAAACAGGTGATGGTCAAGTATCTGGTATATCAAATGAATCTGATTATGTTAAATTATATAATAATATTTAAATGGAATTTTTAAAATTAGAAGATGGTATGGAATTAACGGTTATGCCATTGCCGTTTGATAGTAACTCATATTTCTATGAATATAATATGATATGGGATATTATTAACAAAAAATACATTAATATAAATCCAAATTCAATAATAGATAATAATATACATGGTATTTTAAGAAAAATATATTTTGATTATTATAAATCAGGTAAAGGTAATTTTATGGATATATATAATTTTCATTTCGTTAAAAGGTTTTTTGTACATGTTTTATATAATAATAAATTATATATTACAAATTTTGGAGTTAAATTAAAACAAAAATTAGAGGAATGTTCATATAAATATGACAAGGATTTTAAATTTAAAAAAATGTTCATTGATATAAAATATGTAGGTGCTTTTCCTAACTATGATCGTACAACTATATCAGATAATTATTATAATACTAAATATAAAGATTTAAATGATTATATGTGCAGTTTAAATGATGATGATTTTAATTTTATAAATAATTTTATGATAAAAAATTCATGTACAAATCCAAATAACAGTGAAGTTATGTCTGATATATTTAATAGACTTGAATTAACTGATTTTAAAATATATGTTAGAAAGGAAAAAATTAATAGTATAAAAGAAAAAATATGTTAGATCAATATAATAAGGAGTTATTCACTGAATATTTAGATGATATGATTTTTAAAACATTTAATAATCATAAATATCTTCATATTAGCCTACCAACAGGTATAGGAAAAAATAAATTTATACTAAAATATATTAATGATAACAACAATAAAAAATTTGGATTATTTACAATTAAATTATTATATGATAAATTAATTGAAGATTATAATAAACTATATAATAAAAATGGTCATAATATAAATAATATACAATACATTTCATATTCTGGTTCTGATTTTAATATTGATACATTAATATGTTTAGAATATTTACCATCATTGAACAAGATTGAATTATTTAAAAATAAAAATATTATATTAATAACTAATAAAGAAGTTGATGAAAAAATTAAACGAGTTTTAAATGGATTACACACCGAAATATTTAATATTAATAGAATAATAGAATTAAGTAATCAATTCGGAAGAACAATAAAAATTAATAAATTATTAGAAAAAATAAACAAATGATAACTAAAGAAACATATAATAAATTAAAAAATATCGTAGAAGAATACGAAAAAGGAAATTTTGATATTAAAAATGAACCATATATTGTTGATTATTATGAAAATTTAAAATATAATCCGGAATATGGTGATGATAGAGAATGTGAGTGTGGACATCCTTACTATAGACATTTTGATCCATTTGAAAATATGGATGCAGTCGGTTGTAAATATTGTAATTGTTGGGAATTTAAAGAAAAGAGAAATATAATAAAAGAAAGAATTATGAAAATAAATAAAATTACTAATAATTGATAAATTTACCACTATGACAGTAGATTATAATAAATTAACGGTTCAATTAGAACCACCAACTGAAGAATTATATAATTTTATAAGTAGTTATTTTAATACTTATCTTGATAAAGATTGTTTCATAAATAGAAATGATCTTACTATTGCTACATTAAAAGAAGATGATAAATTATTGGGTGTAATTCTTCTTAAAAATGAAAAAGAAGTACAAAAAATAAAAATTGTATATACTGTCATAGATGAAAAATATAGAGGTTTAAATTTAAATAAATATTTACTTGATTTTACATATAATTTTGCAAAAGATATAAATTATAAGTGTCTTATTGCACACATAAGAGAATCTAACCAACCATCTATTAAATCTTTTATAAAATATGGGTTTAAAATAAATAATAAAGTAAATAAAACATACAGTGATACTAAGGAGAAAAAAATCAGAGTATTTAAAAAAATCAGATATAATAGTATGTTATTAACAGTACAACTAGAAAGAAAGTTAAACGATGTTATTAATAAAGAAGTAAAAATGGATAGTATTGTTATTGGTAAAGTTGTAAAGTATGATACTATAACAGGAGAAGCTATAGTAGAAATTTTTGCTGAAAAATCAATAGATATGGCATGGAAAACACCCAACAATATAGGTATATCTAGTAGAGGAAATTATGAGTAAATATTTGATTTGATATTTTTATATATAGTATAAAATTCAAATATTTTAATGAAACATCTAAAAAATTATAGGGAACAAAATAACTATTATAATGAATCCATAAAACATCTTTTGAAACCTAAAAGAGAAGAAGATATTATAAATATATTAAATAAAATGACACCATTTGGTGCCCGTTTAAACATGATTTATAGTGATTTAGATGAAAATGAAGATATTACAAAATTAATAGAAAAAAGAATAAAAGATTCTATTGATGAATTGGATAAAATAATATCTGAACATACATTAGAACAATTATCTGATTTAGTTATTAATGTGTCAAAATGGGTAGAAAAAAATGGTGGAAATCATGTTCATATTACAGATACTGGATTAAAACAGTTATCAGAACATATTATGGAATTTGATTTTAAAGATCCTAATTTTACTATATATAATGATGAAACATTTAATATTTTTGAAAAATTATTAAGGAATATGGATATATGTGAAGTTAAATATAATAATATAGAATCACCAGATTTTTAACAAAAATGGAAAAAAACGAGTTTTTTTTATAAATATATACTTTTACACTAAACTTTTTTCAAAAAGAATAGTATATAAACAAACAAACAAACAAACAAACAAAAATAATAAAACAGATGCAAACTTACATAAATATAATAAATTTATTAGAGAATACAGATGATAGAAAAATCAACTGTCGGGTTTGATATGTAGATATGTAAAAAACATAAAAACAGAACCCGACAAAAAAAGTCGGGTTTTTTGTTTATAAAAATTTGGCAGTTTAAAAAATATGTTATACTTTTGTACTGTCAAACGAAATAAAAAGGTTCTTTGTAAATAAAAAGTTTTAAATAAAAATAAATAAAATTTGGCAGTTTAAAAAATAAGTTATACTTTTGTACTGTTAAATAAAAATAAACGTTCTTTAATTAAAATGGTCTCTGGGGCTGCTTGGGTGGCTACCTCGCTGTCACCGAGGAATATCAGACGGGTTCAAATCCCGTAGGGACCGCAAATATTTAAAATAGATCTTTGACGTATTGGTTTCAAAAAAGTAAAAGTTAATAAGAAAATGACTGGGAAAAAAGGATTATAGTACCAAGTGAAATCTGAATCCTTGAGATAATATCAATACCCATTAAGATCGTCAGTAATTCACTTTTTAGTCATTTTCTTTTTTAATAATTGATTGCCAGAGTGGGGGAATGGAAGACCCGGCGGACTTAAAATCCGCTGTTCAGTGATGGACGTGTGAGTTCGAGTCTCACCTCTGGTACAATTTAAATGCCTCCATAGTTCAACGGATAGAACAGAAGTTTTCTAAACTTCCGATCTTGGTTCGATTCCAAGTGGGGGTACAAATAAATAGGACCCGTATCGGCTCTGGCTCATAACCAGTTGAAACCGTAATCGGTGACATGTGGGTTCAATTCCCTCCGGGTCCACTTTTTGGTTAGAACTAAAAACTCCATTTTTTGACTTTGTAATTTTAATATATAAAAATAAAATTATATATGGAAATATGTAAAATATGTAAAAAGGAATTTAAAACAAAACAAGGGTTAAATTCACATATGGGTTATCATAGTAATCCAAATAGGAAAAGTAATTTTAGTGATTATAATAGAAAAATAAAAAATGGTGAACTTTCTAAAATAAATAGTAATCAATTTATAAAGGCTAAAAATGAAGGAAAAAAAATTGAAGTTTCAGAAGAAACTAGAAAAAAATTATCAATTGCTAGTAAAAAACAAAAATGGTCAGAAGAAAGAAGAAAAAAACATTCAGAATCAATGACGAAAGCAGTTGAAGAAAATCCATTAAGTTATTCTGCCAATAATGTATGTGGTAGAACTAAATTAATTAAATATAAAGAAACTAAATTAAATGGAAAATGGGAATTAGAAGTAGCAAAATGGCTGGATATAAATAATATAAAATGGACAAATATTATAAACGGTTTTAATTATGAATGGAATGGTAAGATACATAAATATTTTCCGGATTTTTATCTAACTGATTTTAATATTTACATAGAAGTTAAGGGATATCAAAGAGATAGAGATATTCAAAAATGGAAATCATTATCTAATTTGATAGTTTTAAAAAAACAAGAAATAAAATTAATAAAAGATAATAAATTATCTGTTGATATTTTAAAAAATAATGGTTTTGGTTGAATGTACTACGAAATCAATGATAGGCATATCATTAGAAAGGTGGGTTCGAATCCGTTTAATAATTCCTTTGGGGAAGCCAAGTAGTAGATATTACATTATAACTTTCTGCCGATGCATCTTAAAACTCTAAGAAGCAGTACATAGTGACATGATAAAATGAGTTTGTCACCAACCATCACCATTAATTAACAAATGCTCGGGTCGACTAGCGGCTTAGGTCGCCACCCTTTCAAGGTGGTAGGATAAATAACAATCCTCGTGGGTTCGAATCCCATCCCGAGTACTTTTAAAATCTAATCGTTAGTTCGATTAGATTTTTCGTTATTTTTTATTTATATATACAATAAAAAATTTATTATGAATAAATGTTTAAATTGTGGAAAAGAAGTAAAAAATAAATATTGTAATGTATCTTGTCAAAATATACACCAAGGTACAATTAGGGCTGATAAAAAATATGGATTAATTACACCATTTAAAGTTAAATGTAAAAAATGTGAAAAAGAATTTGAAATTAAAGAAAGAGAAAAACTTTTTCCCCGAAAAGAATATTATTATTGTTCAAAAAGTTGTGCCAATAGTAGAGAACATAGTGATGAAACAAAAAATAAAATACGAAATTCATTAAGTGGAATAAAATTAATTACAATTTGTAAAAAGTGTGGTGAAGAATTTGAACACCCATCCTATAAAAAAAGAAAATATTGTTCTTCTTGTTATAACAAAACATATGAAAAAACAATAACAAAGTGTAAAAAATGTAATAAAGAAATAATACATTCAAAACATACAAAAAGAGTTTTTTGTTCAAAAGAATGTAATAATCATATTAAGGATAATTCCAATGAAAGAATAATTACAATATGTAAAAACTGTAATAATAAATTTGAACATTTAAAAAGTAAAAAAAGAATATTTTGTTCTCAATCTTGTGTAACATTATATTATAATAGAACTACTGATAGATGTGTTAGAGCAGGTTTAAAATCTTGTAGTGTTCAAAAAGAAAATAGAAGAAGTAAAAATGAAATATACTTTGCAGAATTATGTAAAAAATTATTTAATAATGTTACAGTTAATGAACAAATTTTTAATGGTTGGGATGCAGATGTAATTTTAAATGATCAAAAAATAGCAGTGTTATGGAATGGTAAATGGCATTATAATAAAATCAAAAAAGATCATTCTGTTAAACAAGTACAAAATAGAGATAGAATAAAAATTAATGAAATTAAAAAGTGTGGTTATTCACCTTATATTATAAAAGATATGGGTAAATTTAATAAAGAATTTGTAGAAAAAGAATTCGAAAAATTCAAACATAATATTGCAGCGTGTGAGAAGTTGGTCATCTCAGAGGGCTCATATCCCTCCGCGTAAGCCTCGCAGGTTCGAGTCCTGCCGCTGCTACTAAATTTAAGGGATTGTAGTTCAACGGTTTAGAACAATTGGCTGTTAACCATTAGATGTTGGTTCGATTCCATCCAATCCCGCAACGTTCTGATTAGGAATCCCGAAAGGAAAGTTTTTTAATTAAAACGTTCTGATTAGGGAATCCGAAAGGATAAACTCTATTCCCGTAAAAATACAGAGAAAAAGATAATTACATTGGTATCACTGTTATTAGTCAGAATTCACTTTTAATAAGAATTATAACAAGGGTAGTTATCGTTTTAATAAAATAATTGATCATTGTTTTGTTAATGGATTTCGGGAACGACTTGTATTGCCCTTTATCTGTATTTTATAAACACCCTTGTAGAGAATTGGGATATCAAATGGTTTCAAAAACCATAGTTTGTGGGTTCAAATCCCACCAAGGGTACAAAAGAAAAGAGAACCTATCGCTATTAGAAATAATAGAGGAAGTTCACGACAACACTGCTTAAAACAGGAGAATAATATTCGATTGTACTGTTGAGGTTGCAACACAAACAGTTCTGATACGGTGAGCAGGTCAAAGAGGAACGGGTAGTGGCTTAGATAAATGATAGGATAAAACAGAATCGTGGCTAAGCTCATTCTTTCGGTTTGTTAATTTTTCCTTAAAATTAAATGGTGGAGCACTGAAAAAATCAATTTCAGTCCTAAGTTTTTCCAGTTTCTTTAAAAAACTGGAATTTATAGGCTATAGGTCAAACGGTTAAGATGTCGCCCTGTCACGGCGTACGGAGCGGGTTCAACTCCCGTATAGCCTGCTAAAAATAAATTATAATATAATTTATTTTACAATACGTTTCGGAGTAGCTAACCGAATAGTTCCGCTATGAATGATGAGAAATGAAGTAGTCCTTCATATTAGTCGCTGATATATCGTATATATCTGGGTTGACTTACCCACTTTGATAAAGAATCGTTTTTGTAGGTATAGTAGGTTCATGAGTTTATTCCTAACTCTATTATATAGAGGACAGCAATGGGGTGATTAGGTTGGATAAAATCATTCACCCCTTTATATTATTTGCCACCATAGTATAATGATAATTATGTATCTTTCGTAATGATATGATAAAGGTTTGATTCCTTTTGGTGGCTCAATAACATATAATAATTTTTTTTAATTCAAATATTATTTTTATCTTTGTATTATTAAAAATTAAATACGAATAGAATATCACAGTATTGAGTACGGATCTAGTATATTTGCAGTTCCTCAATTCACACATTCTGAAATTGTTGAAGCAGAAGGTTTAGATGATCCTAAATTAATAGATTATATTTGTAATCAAAAAGATTTATATGATTGTAAATTTGAAAAGAAAGATAAACCATTTATGGGATTTGATTATGTTAGTAATCAAGGTGGAGTTAAAGTTTCATTATATAATGAATCAAAAGTTATAAAATTATAAAATTTGCCGATGTGACTCAGTGATCGACGGTACTTGACTTGTAATCAAGCAGATAGTAATATCTCGCGTGGGTTTGAATCCCACCATCGGCTCCATAAATTTTTAAAATTATTTTTAAAAATTTAAAACTTTTACTTTTTTGGACCATATATCATATATAACGTTCTTTGGATAATGCATATTTTTGAAAATGAATACTTTAAAAAATATTTTAATAAAATTCAAAAATAATTTAAACTTTTTAATTTCTTGATACTATAATATATCACTAATAACAAAAGTTAAAATTTTTAGAAAAAAGATTACGAAAAATTTGGCAGATTGAAAAATGTTCCTTATCTTTGTATTCTAATTCAAAATATGGATTAAAATTTTTAAAAGGTTAAAAATTAAGACAACAAAAGTTTTTTGAAAAAAAGTTGTAAAAAATTTGGTAGATTAAAAGAACTTTTGTAATTTTGTATAATATATTAAAAACGTTCTTTGATAAAATTAAAAGAGTGAAAACGGAGGAGAGTAAAGTGAACTGATAAATACTCTACTAACAGGGTGGTTTTGAAATCGTAACTAAGTAACAATTGTGAAAGGTGTAGATAAGTAAAGTTAACCACAATTAGTTTTGAACTTGATAGGTGGTGTCTTTTAGACAGATATATCAATAGTAAAGTTAACTATCCTGTAAAAATGGTTTTGAAATTGGAGTGAAGTAACAACTGTGAAGAACGTAAAGAGTAAAGTTGAACCATTACAGACATACACTGAAAAGTGTCGAACCCGTAGGGAAGTACAGATTGAAACTGTAGTAAAGTAAACTATTGTTGAAATACGTAAGGAGTAAAGTGATAGAAACCGTAGGGTGTACAATATGAATTATAAAAGTAGAGTTTTTGAATAAGATGAGTTTAAATAGTTTTTGAAATCGTAGCGGAGTAACACCAGTGAAAGCGTAGATATTAAAACATGAAATCATAGAAAGTAAAGTTAACTATTTAAATTCATTTTTAATGAAAAGTAAAATGTTCGATAAGAATTGTGGATGTGGTTAGATTATGTGTGTTTAATATATACTAAATAATAAACCTACAAGCAAAAAGTGGATGATATGCACCATCTCAATTTTTTAATAAAACCGTAGAAAGTAAGGATTGAAATCGTAGGAAGTAATATATGAATTACCAGTTTTGAAATCCGTAGTAAGTAACTCTTTTTATAATTATATGGTCCTTTCGTCTAGTG
>JBBAEW010000056.1:0-13139 GCA_041655695.1 Saccharofermentanales bacterium | reverse complement strand
AGCTGGGTCCCCGGCAGGTCACCGTCAATGCCATCGCCCCGGGTTTTATCGAAACCGATATGACAGCCTGTCTTTCTGAAGAAGTAAAAAAGGCCTACCTGGAGGCCATTCCTCTGGGCCGCTTTGGCCAGGCAGAGGAAGTGGCCGCTCTTACGGCCTTTCTGGCCAGCCGGCAGGCGGCTTACATCACAGGTCAGGTCATCAGTGTAGATGGCGGCATCAACCGCTGAAGGAGGGTCAGCTTATGAGCGGAAAAAGACGCGTTGTAATCACGGGTATGGGCCTTTTGACCCCCCTGGGCCTGGATGTGGCCAGCAACTGGCAGGCCATGCGCCAGGGGCAGGTGGGAATCGGTGAGCTGACCCGGGTCAGGCTGGAAGATATTCCGGTCGCCCTGGCCGGAGAGCTCAAGGACTTCCAGGTGACCGACTATCTGGACGGCAAGACAGCCCGCCGCATGGATGAGGTCACCCACTACGGAGTGGTGGCGGCCAGACAAGCTTTTGCCCAAAGCGGCCTGGCGGAGTCCGGCTTCGATCCGGAACGGGCCGGCGTCATCATGTCCACCGGCATCGGGGGAATCAATACCTTCGAACGGGAAAAGGCCAGCGGAATGACCGGCGGCTATAAGCGGGTCTCTCCCTTCTTCATTCCCCTGACCATCGCCAACATGACAGCAGGGGCGGTGGCTCTGGACCTGGGCATCAAGGGCCTTTGCACCTGTGTGGTGACGGCCTGCGCTGCCTCAACCAACGGGACAGGGGAAGCCTTCCACAAGATCAGGGACGGCTACCTGGACCTGGTTGTGGCAGGAGGTGCCGAGGCGGCCATAACGCCCATGGGAGTCAGCGGCTTTTACAACATGCGGGCCCTGTCCAAATCCCAGGATCCGCTCCGGGCCTCCATACCCTTCGACCTGGACCGGGACGGTTTCGTTATCGGCGAGGGCGCGGGCGTTCTGGTCCTTGAAGCCTACGAACGCGCCCTGGCCAGGGGCGCGGTCATCCTGGGAGAGATAGTGGGCTACGGGGCAACCTGTGACGCCTTTCACATGACAGCGCCCGATCCCGAGGCCGTCCAGGCCGCGCGCTGCATGGAGGCAGCCATGGCGGACGCCGGTATCGGAGCCGACAGGATCGGCTACATCAACGCCCACGGAACCTCGACCCCCCTGAACGACGCGGGCGAGAGCCTGGCCATCCGACGGGTCTTCGGTGGCCGTGCCCGGTCGGTCAAGATCTCTTCGACCAAGTCCATGACAGGCCACCTGCTTGGGGCGGCCGGCGCTGTGGAGGCTATCGCCTCGGCCCTGGCCCTCCGGGATCAGTGGGTGCCCCCGACGGCCGGCCTGCTCAAGCCCGATCCCGCCTGTGACCTGGATTACCAGCCCTGCCAGGGGCAGTCCCTGGAGTTCGAGTACGCTCTCAGCAACTCCTTCGGTTTTGGCGGCCACAATGCCTGCCTGGTCCTCAAACGCTATGTCAGTGAATAGGAGTTCTGCCATGCAACTGGATTACAATCAAATACAGGAGATTCTGCCCCATCGCTATCCCTTCCTGCTGGTGGACCGCATCCTGGAAGTGGAGCCGGGCGTTCGCGCCCAAGGTATCAAGCAGCTTTCCGGCAACGAGATCTTTTTCCAGGGACACTTTCCAGGCTATGCGGTTTTTCCGGGTGTCCTGCAGATTGAAGCCCTGGCCCAGGTGGGGGGGGTGGCCCTGCTCATGCTGGAGGAAAACAAGGACCGGCTGCCGGTCTTCGCGGGGGTGGACAAGGTCCGCTTTCGCGGACAGGTCCGGCCGGGTGACACCCTGCATCTGTCGGCCCGCATTACCCGCCGCCGGGGAGACTTCGGTTTCGGGGAGGCAGAAGCCACTGTTGACGGCCGTGTCGTCTGCCAGGCCAGCCTTATGTTTGCTTTAATTTCCCGCAAGGATTAAGATTAATTCGGACTTGGCCATCCAGAATAATCTTTGCGGGAGAAGGTGTTGCCGTGCTTGCCGACGATCTTCATGCCATTTATCTGAAACTCAAACTCTATTATTATCTGCGCATCTTCCGGAAGATGGCAGAAGATCCGGATGATTCCCTGACCGCTTTGGAGGTCTTCTGCGCGGAGGCCATCTACGGGCTGGGCGCTCCCACCTTGACGGAACTGGCCCGCTTCATCAATGTTTCCCAACCCAACGCGGCTTACAAGGTCGTCAATCTGGAGAAGAAGGGCTTTGTCGAGAAGACCCGATCCACCCGGGACGGCCGGCTTGTCCGCCTGCGGGTCACGGACAAGTTTCTCAGGCTTTACGGGACCAGTGAGCGTTATGTCTCCATTCTGGCCAAGCGGATCGAGAACAAATACCCGCCCCAGCAGGTGGAGCTTTTCTCCTCCATGCTGAGAGAGATCTCAGAGGATATGATGCGGGAGCTCAACGCCTACCTGCGCAACCGGGCCCAGCTGCCCGAAGGTGTTCTGCCGGAATAGGCGGCTGGATTTTTCCTTTCGTTAAAAAAGGGAGCCATGCGGCTCCCCTTTTTTGGCTGAAAGTGATGGCTTCTCAGAGGGCCAGTCTTCGAAGGGCTTCCCTGTAGATGGCCGCTCCGGCCAGAAGGACGTGGACCGAAGCCCACTCGTTGGCCCTGTGGGCTACTTCCGGGTCGCCCGGGAAGGTGGGGCCGAAACCGACAATATTGGGCAGGGCCCGGGCATAGGTTCCGCCGCCGATGGCCAGGGGCTCGGCCTGGCTTCCGGTCAGATCACTGTAGGCACCCATGAGGGTGGAGATCAGGTGCGAATCCTTGGGGTAGATCAGGGGTGGCATGATTCCGGGCCAGTCTGTTGTGACGCCGTAGGGTTCCGTAATCTTGGCCAGCCGCTCCCTGGCTGCCTCGACATCCATGGTGACCGGATAGCGGATGTTGATGGTCAGGCTTGCCTCCTGGCCGTCTATGGACAGAAGGCCTGCGTTGACCGTGGTGACCCCGGTCTCGTCCTCGAAGGCCAGGCCCAGTTTTTTGCCGTCCAGCTCCCAGCCGATCAGGTCCTGATAGAAGGTCACAAAAGGATCCTTGCGGCCGGATTCCTCCAGGCGGGCGGCAACGGCCTCCATGGCAGCCGAGATGGCGTTTTTGCCCTGCTCGGGCAGGCTGGCATGGGCGATGACTCCTTCGTGGCGTTCCACGCTTCCATCCTTCAGATGAACCTCGCAGAGCCCAGGAACCATGTTGACGGCTTCGCCGGCTGAGGCACGCGCAATGAGGCCTTCTTCACCCGGGAACATGGTCAGAGTGATGACGGCATTGCCTTTCTCCGCGTAAATGGCAGGGAAGACGGCGTCCGCTGTGAAGCCGGCAACCGGGATTTCTTCCACCTGGCTGTAGTGGGTCATGCAGGCACTGCCCTTCTCTTCATTGAGGCCGACGATCAGGCGGATTCTCTTGCCGGGCTTGTAGGAGGGATCATCCATGAGGGATTTCATGGCATAAAGGGCCGACAGGGCAGGTCCTTTGTCGTCCATGACGCCGCGGGCAACCACCTTGTCGCCGTCGATCCGCAGCTGGAAGGGGTCCGAATCCCAACCGCTGCCTGCGGGTACGATATCCAGGTGACAGACCGCTGCCACCATCTCGTCGCCCTGACCCATCTCGGCGTAGCCGGCCACATTGTCGACATTGACCGTACGAAAGCCCATACGGTCGGCCAGGGCAAGGAAGGCATCCAGGGCCCGCCGGGTCTCGCGGCCGTAGGGGGCATCCTCCTCGGGCTCTCCATCTACGCTGGGGACAGCGCAGATGGTCGCCAGGTCTTCCAGAAAGGCCTGGCGCTGATCGTCGAACTGGGACGCCAGGGATTCGATTACCTGTGGATCTACCGTGTCATTCATACTTTCCTCCGAAAAGACCAGGAGTTCTTCCTCTTCGTCGTAGTCGGCTGCCGCAGCCGTGTAATCCACCCCTTCCTGGTCCAGACAATCGGGATGGATGTGACAGAAAAGACCCACATAAAGGGCCGTCTCATCAGCCGGAAGCCCGCAGATCACGCACTTGTCAGGGGCGACCTCCAGGCTGACCAGCTTATCGGTAAAGAGCGTCAGGAAGCTCCGGATCTGGGAGGCGCGGCCCGAAAAAGCCGTGTCCCTGGCCCGGACAGCGATGAAGTTGTCGGTCATCTCATAATCGACCAGCTTGAGGGGGAAGCGGGTTTCTTCCAGCCAGGTGGTCAGGTCAATCAAATGCTCGGGCGCGATCCCCGCGATGGGCAGGAAGAAGGAAGTCAGGATATCGGTTGTCCTGGCAGTCACCGGGTAACCTTTGAATTCCCCGAAGGTGAAATCACCTTCTTTGTAAACGTACCAGCCTTCCTTGGCCGCGAACTTGAGAAGTGAGTTGGAAATCATGTGTTCTCCTCCAAAACAAGCGTTGTTCTCTCGCTACACTATAACACGCCCCCTGCTACTTCCCGGCCCTTTTTTCGCGTGTTTGCGGGATGGGCCGTCTTGTGTTATCATCTTCGAGGAAAACGCACGGCGCGTCTTTCCTGTTGCCCTGAACCAGGGGAGTGGAGCGCGCCGGAGGGAAAAACAGGAGGAATTATGGCTGTCGTTTCCATGAAACATCTACTTGAGGGTGGCGTTCATTTCGGCCACCAGACCCGCCGTTGGAACCCCAAAATGGCTCCCTATATCTTTACGGAGCGCAACGGGATCTACATCATCGATCTTCAAAAAACCATGCGCAAGATCGAAACGGCCTATCAGTTCGTCAATGAAATCGCCAAGAGGGGCGGCTCGGTTCTCTTTGTCGGAACCAAGAAGCAGGCCCAGGACGCCATCCGTGAGGAGGCGGGCCGCTGCGGGATGTTCTACGTCAACAACCGCTGGCTGGGCGGTACATTGACCAACTTCCAGACCATCCGCAAGCGCATTGAGCGCCTGCACGAGCTGCGTGAGGAAGACACAAGCGGTGCCTGGTACGGCCTGCCCAAGAAAGAGATCGCGTCCAGGAAACTGGAGCTTGAAAAGCTTGAGCGAAATCTGGGCGGCGTTGCCGATATGAAGCACCTGCCTTCCTGTCTCTTTGTCGTCGACACGAAAAAAGAGCACATTGCGGTGGCGGAGGCCAGAAGGCTCCGGATTCCCATCGTGGCCATCGTCGATACAAACTGTGACCCCGAAGAGGTCGATTTTGTTATCCCGGGCAACGATGACGCCATCCGCGCCATCAAACTGATCACCAGTGTCATGGCCAACGCGGTCATCGAGGGCAAGGAAGGCTACGAAGTCTCCCTCCCCGATACGGATGCCCCTGACACCCAGGATGAACCCAAGGCTGAACCGGCCCTGGAGGCCGACCTTTTTGAGCCTGAGGAAGTCCCGGCAGCTGAGGCATCTGCGGCAGAAGAAGCGCTGGAAGACTAAGAGGGCAAAGCTGGAAGAGAAGCCGGCTCTACCCCCGCACAGTTAAAAAATAATATAACCGGATTGATCCGGGAATGGAGGAATACAATGCAGATTACCGCGCAAATGGTAAAAGAGCTCCGCGAGATGACGGGAGCCGGTATGATGGACTGCAAGAAGGCGCTTGAGGCTGCCAAGGGTGATTATGACGCGGCTGTCAAATGGCTGCGTGAAAATGATCTGGCTGCCGCTGAGAAGAAGGCGGGCCGGATTGCCGCCGAAGGCGTTGTCGATTCATATATTCATGAGGGCGGCCGGATCGGCGTCCTGATTGAGGTCAATATTGAGACGGACTTCGCTGCCAAGAATGAAAACTTCAAGAAACTGGTCCGTGATCTGGCTATGCAGGTTGCGGCCATGAACCCCTTCTTCGTCAGCCGGGAAGATGTCCCGGAGGACGTGATCGCCCGTGAGCGCGACATCGCGCGCGTCCAGGCCGTCAAATCCGGCAAACCGGAACCCATCATTGAGAAGATCGTCGATGGCCGGATGGAGAAATACTATCAGGAAGCCTGCCTGATGGAGCAGCCCTTTATCCGCGATGACAGCATGACCTGTGAGCAGCTGATCCGTGAGATGATCGCCAAGATCGGGGAAAACATCCGGGTGCGGCGCTTTGTCCGTTATGAAATGGGCGAGGGGCTGGAAAAGCGAAGTGAAGACTTCGCGGAAGAAGTAGCGGCCCAGCTCAAAAAGTAAGCGGCTGACAGGAAATCAAAGAGGGCGCAGGTCGCCCTCTTTTTTTACGCCGTCTTAAGATTGCCGGTCTTATGAGATAATACGGAAAGAAAGATCAAAAGCGGTCTTTGGACCGGACGGGAGGTCAAGGGGATGAAATATAAACGGCTTTTGCTCAAGTTATCCGGGGAATCCCTGGCAGGGGAGACCGGCTACGGGATTCATGCCCCGACACTCTCGGTCTACGCTTCGGTTATCGGCCAGCTTTGCCGGGACGGCCATGAAGTGGGCGTCGTCGTAGGCGGCGGCAACTTCTGGCGGGGCCGGATGAGCGGAGGAATGGACCGTATGTCCGCCGACAAGATCGGCATGCTGGCCACGGTTATGAACGGTATCGCCCTGGACAGCGCCCTTCTGGAGGCAGGCGTTACAGCCCGCCTCATGTCGGCCGTCCCCATGCCCACAGTAGGGGAGCCCATGAACGCAGCAGCGGCCAGGCGTCACCTGGAGCGGGGGCGGGTTGTCATCTTCGCGGGAGGGACCGGCAATCCCTTCTTCTCCACCGATTCGGGGGCGGCCCTTCGGGCTGCCGAGATCAAGGCCCATGTCATCCTCAAGTCCACTCTGGTCGACGGCATCTACGACAAGGACCCCAAGGCCCACCCGGACGCCCGCCTGATCAAAGAGCTTACCTTCAGCGACATCCTGGAGAAGAAACTGGCCATTATCGACGCGACGGCAGCGGCTCTTTGCCGGGATTACGGCTTGAAGCTGATTGTGTTCAACGGGACGGACCCCGGGAACATTTTGCGGGCCGCAGGTGACCAGCCCATCGGCACGCTTGTATACTGATAGAAGAACCGGGGGCTGCCCAAGGCATCCCGCATCCGGGACAAAGCATCTCAAAGCATCATGACGGAGGGATAAACAATGGATCAAATGACTATTCACGAAAAGACCCTGGGCGTCTTTGAGGACAAGATGGAGAAATCCATCGGGGTCCTGGAGGCAGACCTGCGGACGGTGCGAGCCGGCCGGGCCAACCCCCACGTCCTGGACCCCATCACCGTGCCTTACTACGGGGTTCCGACCCCCCTGCAGCAGATAGCCAATATTCAGGTACCCGAGGCCAAGATGCTCATGATCACGCCCTGGGACGCCAACATGTTAAAGGAAATCGAGCGCGCTATCCATGCCAGTGACCTGGGGATCAACCCCGTCAACGACGGCCGCTGCCTGCGCCTGGTTTTCCCGGCCATGACTGAGGAGCGCCGTCACGACCTGACCCGGGAAGTAGCCCGCAAGGGAGAGGACGCCAAGGTCTCCATCCGCAATATCCGCCGTGAGGCCAACGATCATTTCAAGGCCCTGCTCAGGGACAAGGAAATTTCCGAGGATGTCTCCTTCAGCCTGACTGAGGAGGCGCAGGTCCTGACGGATACCTACATCAAGAAGATTGACGCGGAGATCGAACGCAAAACCAAGGAAATTATGGAGATTTGACGGTCTCCGGCGTGGGCCGGAGCCGCTCTTGACCAAACCCGTGGATAAAGAGCAGACCAAAGAACAGACACTGACTCATCTGGCCGTTATTATGGACGGCAATGGGCGCTGGGCCAGGGAGCGCGGCAAGAGCCGCCAGGCCGGCCACCGCAAGGGCGCTGATAACCTGCGGCATCTGTGTGTCCTCTGCAGGGAGCGGGAGATTCGCTATCTGACGGTCTACGCATTCTCAACGGAGAACTGGAACCGGCCCCGCCAGGAGGTCACGGCCCTTATGCGGCTCTTCTGCCGGGTCTTTCGGACCTATGCCGATGAAATGGAGGAGGAAGGAATCCGCCTGCGCTTCATGGGCCAGCGGGAAGGTCTGCCTGCCGATGTGATCGAGACCATGGACTACGCCGAGGAGACCTCCAGGGAGCGGACCTCCCTGCAGCTGATCATCGCCTTCAATTACGGCGGCCGCCGGGAGATTGTTGCTGCGGCCCAGGGGCTCGCCCGGGCTGTCCTGGATGGGGAACTGTCGGTGGATCAACTGGATGAGGCAGCCTTTTCAAGCCGGCTCTATCTGGGGGATGTGCCCGATCCGGATCTGATCATTCGGACGGGGGGCGAGTCCCGGCTCTCCAATTTCCTTCTCTGGCAGTCGGCCTACTCCGAACTTTACATGGAAGCCTGCCTTTGGCCGGATTTCGGGGCCCATGAGCTTGACCGGGCCATAGAGGACTACCAATCACGCCAGCGGCGCTTCGGCAAGATCTGAAGGAGCCGGGACAGGAGGCATGGATGCCAAGAAACAGTGAATTAAAAGTGCGGGTCATGACAGCGGCCATCTATGTCGGCGCCATGATGATCCTGATCATTCCGGGCCTTTGGGTGCCCCTTATTCCGGTCTTCCTCTTCACGGCGGTTGCCTTTCTCAGCGCCTATGAAAAAGGCCAGGCGGTTCGCCTCCGTCTGCCGGAAACCAAGGTCCTGGCTGTAGCGGTGATCTCCGTCCTCCTGGGTTTGTCCGCTCTTCTGGGCATCGTCAGGGGCTCTTTACTTGGCGGCCTGCCGGCCTCCCTGGAAGCCTCCATGAGAACCCTGGTCGCGGCCAGGATTTTCGGTTACTTTGCGCTCCTGGCCCTCTTTATCCTGCCCATGCTCTCCCTCGTGCCCATGTGGCGCAAGGGGAGCGAGAGCCTGACAGCGGCTGTTGCCATGTCCGCTCTTGTTCTCTCCTCGGCGGTGCCCCTGGCATCGGTCATCGCCCTTCTCTACGGATGCTATCTGGGCTGGCATTGGCTGGTCCTGGCCCTCCTGACCTCCTGGGTCTCCGATACCTGCGCCTATTTCGCGGGCAAGTATCTGGGCCGCATGCCCTTTTCCCCCGCTTTGAGCCCGAAAAAAACCTGGGAAGGGACGGTGGGCGGTATCGTCGGCACCATCCTTCTCTATCTGGTCTATTTTCCCCTGGTCATCGGCAAGGCCAGCGGCTATGCCTCGGGGACCAGCCTGGCTTTCGCCCCGGTGGCGGCGGTCTTCATGAGCCTGACCGCGACCCTGGGAGATCTCCAGAGCTCTGCCCTCAAACGCTGGTCGGGCATCAAGGACTTCGGCGCCCTCCTGCCGGGCCACGGGGGGATCTCCGACCGCTTTGACAGTATTTTCACGGCCCTGCCGGCCGCTCTGCTCCTGGCCATCTTTGCCGGAGCCGTCCTCTAAGACTGTGGACACCAGGTCCTATTCCAAAACCCGGGTTCCCTCCTCTTTGGACGCCCCCTTGCCGCCCACCCGGGCCCTGTCTGTTCTGGGTTCGACAGGCTCCATCGGCAGCCAGACGCTGACCGTCGCCCGCCAGGAGGGCTTTGAGGTCAAGGCTCTGGCAGCCGGCCGGCGCATGGACCGCCTGGCTGATCAGGTGGCCCTCTTTCGGCCCGCTTATGTCAGTGTCCTGGATGAGGCAGCTAAAAGAGACCTGATCCAGCGGCTCAGGGAAGCGTATGGCCTGGATCAGCTGCCCCAAATCGGTGTGGGCCGCCAGGGGGCCGTCCTTGCCGCCCGGTGGCCGGAGGCTGACACGGTGGTGGCTGCCATCACCGGCTTTGCCGGCCTTGAACCGGTGCTGGCCGCCGCGGATGCTGGCAGGAAGATCGCTCTGGCCAACAAGGAGAGCTTGGTGGTTGCCGGCCAGGAGGTCAGAAAGAGAGCGGAAGAATCCGGTGCCTGGATCCTGCCGGTTGACAGTGAGCACTCGGCAATCTGGCAGTGCCGGCTGGCGGCGCCCCCAGATAGCATCCGCCGCCTGATCCTGACCTGTTCAGGCGGGCCCTTCGTTGACCATAGCTCTGAGGAACTCCGGCAGGTCACCCTGGCAGAGGCCCTGTCGCACCCCACCTGGTCCATGGGCGGCAAGATCACCATTGATTCGGCCACCCTCATGAACAAGGCTTTTGAAGTCATCGAGGCCTGCCACCTCTTCGATCTATCTGCCGACCGGGTGGACGTGGCGGTTCACCGGCAGAGTCTGGTCCACTCGCTGGTTGAATTCACGGACGGCGCCCTCCTGGCCCAGCTGGGGGACCCCGATATGGCTCTTCCCATCCGCTTTGCCCTGACTTTTCCCCGGCGGTCGGACAGGCCGCAGGACAAGCCCTTTGATCTGCTGGCAGAAGGCAGATCAGCCTGGACTTTCGAGCCGGTCCGCCGGGAGATCTTTCCTTCCATCGATTGGGGCCGGGAGGTTTACGCCCAAGGCGGCCTGATGCCTCTGGTCCTCAACGCGGCCAATGAAGCGGCTCTTGCCCGCTTCATGGCAGGGGAGATTGCCTTTTTATCCATCTTCAGCCTGATCCGGCAGGCCCTGGATGAATTCAGCCATTTATCCGCCATGAAGGCGTCATCCTTTGATGATATGATGAGCGCACACGTGCGTGTTATGGACTATGTCGCGGCCCTGGATGCCGTTTAGACCTTACAGGAGTGCTTATGACAATATTGGGCGTTCTGGCCGGGGTTTTGATCCTTGGCCTGATCATGGTGATTCACGAATTGGGCCATTTTCTGGCCGGCCGTTTTTTCGGTTTTAAAATCGATCAGTTTTCCATCTTCATGGGACCGGTTCTCTTTGAGCGGGAGCGCAAGGGGATCCGTTACAACATCAAGGCCATACCCCTGGGTGCCTCGGTCAGCTTTGCCGGCCAGGAATCCGAGATTGAAGGGCAGACCGATGAGGATACCCTGGATCCCGATGACCCGGATCTTTTCGAGAACAGGCCGCGCTGGCAGCGTGCTGTTGTCATTGCCATGGGCCCTCTGCTGAATTTCGTCACGGCCTTTGTGGTCTTCAGCCTGCTCTTCACCTTCCGGGGTGCTGTAATCCCCAAGATCGGGCAAATCCCCCAGGGAACCCTGATCGCCGACAGCCCCCTGTCGGTCGGCGATACCCTGGTCTCCCTCAATGGGACGCGGATCCGCACCACCCTGGACCTGTCCATAGCGGAAATGAACCATGACGGCAAGGAAGCCTGGCAGATCGGATACAGGTCAGCCGACGGCTCCATCCACCAGGCAGAGCTCCTGCCGGCCAAGGCCCCCGCCCGCCCCATGCTGGGTATCACCTATCAGGAGGATCAGGGCCGGTCAATCATCCTGTCGGTCCACCCTTTGGCCGACCGGGGAGAGGAAGGCTTCAGGGCCGGTGACCAGGTCCTGTCCATAGAGGGGATTCCCTTCCAGGAGTCAGACCGCATGACGGAAGCTATTCTGGCCGCGGGTGACCAGCCTCTGACCTGTAAGATTATCCGGGACGGCAAGGAAATGACCCTTTCTGTCAAACCGGTCATGATTGAGGCGGATCTGCCCCTGGGTCTGGTTCTGACCTTATCCCGCAAGGCGGGGGATGTCCTTGACCAGGGCCTCCAGTACCCTGTCTCAGTCTTCCGGACCACTGTCCGGGGAATCGGCATGCTCCTGGCCGGCAAAATCGGCGTCCGGGACAGCTTCGCGGGCCCCATCGCCATCGTGACCATGGCGACCGACACAGTCAAGCAGGGCCGCTCCCTGGGAGATATCGTGACCAACCTGGCAAACCTTCTGGGCCTCCTGTCCGTTGCCATCGGCTTCACCAACCTGCTTCCCATCCCTCCCCTGGACGGCAATCATCTTCTGCTTCTGGGCATTGAAGCCATCCGCCGCAAGCCGCTTTCAGCCAAGTTCAAGTCCGTGACCGGCATGGTGGGCCTGGTATTCTTTATCGTCCTGGGGGTCACGGTCATCGCTTTTGATTTAATCCGTCTGTTCGGGTGGTAAAGCATGAAAGATGACAAGCCGGAAAAAACCAATCAGGTCCAGGTGGGCGGCATCCGCATCGGGGGAG
This sequence comes from Saccharofermentanales bacterium, assembly GCA_041655695.1. Taxonomy (GTDB): domain Bacteria; phylum Bacillota; class Clostridia; order Saccharofermentanales; family DTU023; genus UBA4923. The sequence continues at coordinate 1,151 of JBBAEW010000056.1, read as the reverse complement.
GCGCTCCTGTTTCAGTCCAGTCCATGTGCACGACGGATACGCGTGATGTCAAGGCAACACTGGCCCAGATCTATCAGCTGGGAGCCGCTGGCTGTGAGCTGGTCCGGCTGGCCGTCCCCGACCAGGAGGCCGCCCGGGCCCTTGAGGGCCTGGTGGCCCGGTCGCCTCTGCCCCTGATCGCAGATATTCACTTCGACTACCGCCTGGCCCTGGCGGCCATCCGGGCGGGCGTCCACAAGATCCGAATTAATCCCAACAATATGAAAGACCCCGAGGGCCTGCGGCAGACGGCAGAAGAGGCGGCAAAAGCCGGAATCCCCATCCGGGTGGGGGTCAATGCCGGCTCCCTGGACCGTAAATGGCTGGATCTCCATGGCGGCCTGACAGCCGAAGCCCTGGCTGCCTCAGCCCTTGATGCCTGCCGACAGCTGGAGGATCTGGGCTTCCTCCAGCTGGTCCTATCGGCCAAGGCCTCTTCCCCGCTTCTTTTGATCGATACCTACCGCCTCCTGGCTAAGGCCACCAGCCACCCCCTCCACCTGGGCGTCACCGAGGCCGGTACCCCCAGGGAAGGGGTCATCCGCTCAGCCGTCGGCATGGGCGCCCTTCTGTCTGAAGGCATCGGGGATACCATCCGGGTCTCCCTGACGGCGGATCCGGTGGAGGAGGTCCATGCCGCCTATTCCATCCTCCGGGCCCTGGATCTGCGCCAGCGGGGGGCCATTCTGATTTCCTGCCCTACCTGCGGGCGGACGGAAGTGCCTCTGATCGCCATTGCCCAGGAGGTGGAGCGCCGTCTGGCGGGCCTAGAGATCCCCATCCGGGTCGCGGTCATGGGCTGTGTGGTCAACGGACCCGGCGAGGCCCGTGAGGCAGATCTTGGAATCGCCGGAGGCAAGGATTCCTTTGTCCTCTTCCGCAAGGGCCAGGTCATCCGCAAGGTTGAGGCAGATCAAGCGGTCCAGGCTCTCATGGATGAACTTGACCAGGTCATTGAAGAGATGGAAGCCGGTTCTTGAAAAGGGATGGCCAGAAGGCAGGGGGCGGCAAGATGACATTGTATTGCCAGGTTGTCCTGACCCATGCGCCGCGTGCCATAGACAGAACCTGGACTTACCGGGTTCCCCAGGCTTTGGAAGAAGCTGTAAGGC
>JBBAEW010000055.1:0-13724 GCA_041655695.1 Saccharofermentanales bacterium | reverse complement strand
CATTATCCGCGCCTACCCTGATATCCACTTCCTTCATGACGAAATGATGATGATCAGCCCCGACGAAGGAGCCATCTACCGGGCCATGTACTATGCCTCTGTCCTGGGCATCCCCCTTGGGACCTTCTACAAACGCCGGGATTATACAGTCATCAAAAATGGCCGCAACCCCATCATCGCCCACGAATTCCTGGGCCAGCCGGTTGACGGCCGTGACGTGATTATTGTGGACGACATGATCTCGTCGGGTGAATCCATGCTGGAAATCGCCAAAACACTCAAAGCCAGCAAGGCCCGCAAAATCTTCTGCGTTGCCACCTTCGGCCTTTTCACTGACGGACTGGAACTCTTTGACAAGGCCTATGAAGAGGGAATCGTCGACGCCGTCTTCTGCACCAATCTGATCTACCGTTCACCGGAAGTTCTGGCCGCTCCCTGGTACAGGGATGTCAGCGTCTCCCGTTTCCTGGCCCTGATCATTGACGCCTTGAACCACAACGCTTCCCTGTCTTCCCTCCTGGATCCGACCACCAAGATCAGGACCCTCCTGCGGGCTATCGGCAACGACGGGAAGAAGGATTAAAGAATACGAGGTCCCAGCGGCTGGCCGCCGACCAGGTGAAAATGTACGTGCATGACCGTCTGGCCGGCATTTTCACCGCAGTTGGCGATCAGGCGGAAACCTTCTGATTCCAGGCCCAGGGCCCGGGCGACCGCGGGAAGAGCCGCGTTGATCTCTTTCAAATCTTCCAGGCCCTGCGGACTCCCCGTCATTTCCAGTAGATTGGCGTAATGAGTTTTGGGGACCAGGAGGACATGGACCGGCGCCACCGGGTTCAAATCCTCAAAGGCCAGGAGATAATCGTTCTCGAAGACTTTCCTGGCGGGCAGCTGGCCTGCCGCTATTTTGCAAAAAACACAGTCATCCATAAACCGCTCTCTCCTCATTGGGCCGCCTGGGTCACCATCTGGCGGATACGTTCCATAGCCTGGCCCACCATGGACGGATCCCGGCCGCCGGCCTGAGCCATATCCGGCCTTCCGCCGCCCCGGCCGCCTGTAATCCGGGCAGCCTCCGCAATCAGGTCACCGGCATGAATGCCTTTGCGGAGGGCATCCGCTCCTGCCATGGCCAGCCAGAGGACCTTGTCCTGGTGGGCAGCTGCCAGGACAATAACAGCGTCCCCGCCCAGCCGGTCTTTGAAACGGTCGCCGGCCTCCCGCAAACTGCGGGCGTCAGCGCCGGGGAAGGTGTGAAGCATGAGCCGGAAGGGGCCGACGGCTTCTTCCCTGGACCCAAGATCCTCGACTGATTCAGCCAGCTGCCGGCTCTCCAGACGCTTGATCTCATCGCGCAGGGCCTTATTTCTGTCCTCCAGGTCCATGAGCTTAGTCAAAAGGCTCTCCCGCGTCGACCGCAATTCTTCTCCCAGGGCATGGATAACCGCGGCATCCCTGTCCGCTTCCTCAAGGGCCGCACGTCCTGTCACGGCCTCAATCCGCCGGACACCGGACGCAATCCCGCTTTCAGAAAGGATTCTGAAATAGGCGATCTGGCCGGTCGAATCCAGGTGAGTTCCGCCGCATAATTCCTTGGATACGCCGCCACAGGAGACAACGCGGACCCGGTCATGGTATTTTTCGCCAAAGAGGGCGACAGCACCGGCGCTTACAGCCTCTTCCATGCTCATCTCTTCCTTGATGACCGGCAGGTCATCCAGGATCGCCTGATTGACGAAGGCTTCAATTTGAAGCAGATCCTCCCGTGCAACCGGCCCCTCGTGCTGGAAATCAAAGCGCAGGCGGTCGGGAGAGACGAAGGATCCTTTCTGGGTGGTCTGTTCTCCCAGGACGGTTCGGAGGGCCGCGTGAAGCAGATGGGTGGCCGTGTGGTTGCGGGCGGTCGACTTCCTTTCCCTGGAGGCCACTGACAACAGGGTCTGTCGGCCGGTCTGCAAAATTCCTTCAAGAACCGTGGCCTTGTGAAGGACCAAACCGTCACCCGTCCTGTCGACCGAGCGGATTTCCGCCCGTGAAGCCTCCTGGGCCGCAAGACCCGTGTCCGCCGTCTGGCCGCCTCCCAAAGCATAAAAAGGAGTTGCCGAGAAGAGCAGATAGACCTCCTGGCCCTGCTGGGCCTGGTCGATCAGCCTGAAAGCCGTCCCGTCCTCTTTCAGCTGCAGAATATGAAGTAGAGGGACCTCTGTTTCCAAGTGCTCGTAACCGTCAAACCGTGTAGGTTCCAGGTGGCGGATCTGGTCCGGCAGGGCAACCGATCCCCAGGCGGACGCCGTCTTGCCAAGGAAATCTTCCCTTGCCCGGCTTCTTTGCTGCTCCATGGCCCGGTTGAAAGCCTCCAGGTCAACCCGGATCCCCATCTCAGCCGCCATCTCCACAGTCAATTCAATGGGGAAACCAAAGGTATCGTGCAGCTGGAAGGCCAGGTCCCCCGGCAGCAGATCTGAATTTCTGGCGCCTTCGGCCCGGCAGGCCTCATTGAGCAGGGCAATCCCCTGGCGGATAGTCCGGTCGAAGCGCTTCTCCTCTGCCTCAAGGGCCGCGATAATGGCCTCTTCCCTGTCCAGCTCAGGGTAGTGCTGGCGTGACTGCCTGATAGCCACCCGCATGATGGGCGACAGGAAAGGTCGGTCCAGCCCCAGCAGCCTGCCCTGGCGGGAAGCGCGGCGGATCAGGCGGCGGAGGACATAGCCCCGCCCCTCATTTGAGGGGATGATTCCGTCAGCGATCATCATCATGGCCGAGCGGACATGATCCGTGATGACGCGGACCGCCACATCGTCCTTTTCGGAGGCGCCGTAGACCGTGGATGTTTCCTGACAGACCCGGTCCAGGATAGCCCGGATGGTGTCCACCTCGAACATACCCCTGACTTGCTGGACAATGGCCGCTATACGTTCCAGACCCGCGCCCGTATCGATATTCTTTTTCTCCAGGGGCTGGTAGCTGCCGTCCTCCAGCTTGTTGAACTGGGTAAAGACCAGATTCCAGTATTCGATATAACGGTCGCACTCACAGCCCACCTTGCAGTCCGGACTGCCGCAGCCATAGGCCTCTCCTCTGTCAAAGAAGAGTTCGGAGCAGGGCCCGCAGGGTCCGGTTCCATGCTCCCAGAAGTTTTCCTCATCGAAGCGGGAAATGCGGTCAGCCGGCACCCCTGTGGCTATCCAGTGGTCATAAGCTTCATCATCCTCCACATGGACCGTGATATGGATACGCTCTGAAGGCAGTTCCAGGTAATTGACCGAGAAGTCCCAGGCCCATTGGATGGCTTCCTTCTTGAAGTAGTCGCCGAAGGAAAAGTTGCCCAGCATCTCAAAGAAGGTGCCATGGCGGTCAGTCTTGCCCACCCGCTCAATATCCGGAGTCCGGATGCATTTCTGGCAGGTGGCCACCCGCGGTGAAGGCGGCGTTTCGGCCCCCGTGAACCAGGCTTTGAGCGGCGTCATACCCGCGTTGACCAGCAGGATGGACGGATCGTTCTCTGGAATCAGCGAGAAACTGGGCAGGATCAGGTGATCCTGTTTTTCAAAATATTGGAGGAACATGCTCCGGATGGTATTCAGGCTCAGGTCTTTCACAAATGGGTCCTCTCATGGTTCTTAATGAGCAAAGGCCCGGTTGATCCGGGCCTTCTTGTTTGATAGCCGCCCTGGCGGTCAATTGCCCTGGAGCTCCGCCAGGGGGGGTACGGTTACCTTATCCCCGACTTTCAGCATATTGACACTCATGGAATTGTATTCTGCCAGCTTCTCGCAGAGGGATTCACTGGCCCGGTCGTAGTAGAGCAGACAGATGCCCCACCAGGTATCTCCAGCACTGACCACATGTACCTGTCCGGCCTGCGTGGGCGGGGTGGTCGGATCTGTATCCGGCGTCGTGGTGGGAGTGGTCGTCGTCTGCGTGGGAACAACCAGGGGGGTGGTTGAGGTCGGGGGATCCGTTGCCGCCGGCTCTTTTTTGCCGCCGGTCAGGAGCTTGACCAGGGCCACGATGCAGATGACGATGATGGCGATGAGGATGGCATAGAAAATCAGGCGGCGCCTGCCGTCCGGTTTCCTGGTCCGCCTCCTGCCGTAGTCATCATCGTAACCGCCATAGCCGTCGTCACCATAAGACTCATAACCATAGAGGTCACTGTCCTGCTCTTCTCCGGTATCCCAGCCGTCCCGGCCGCGGCTGCCGTAGCCCTCATGGGAAGAGCGGCTGCTCTGCTTTCTCTTCTGCGCTTCCGGCGTATAGGCAAAGACAGGAAGATCTCCCGCTCCTGAACCGGTAACGGGTCCCCGTTCCTGGTAGGAGCTGCCTGACAGAGTATCCCAGCCAAGCGCGGAATCAATCGATCCGTAGGCCGGCTCATGGGCCGGATAATCATCTTCATAGGTCCTGTAAGGAGAGGGGCTGACCGTTCTGGGGACGATGGCCTCAAAGGGCTCCGTTGCTTCGCTGACAGGCAGGGGCGGCAAGGACCATGTGTCCAGGTCCAGGTCGGGTTCCGGCTCGGGCGCCGGTGCCTGCCTGACCCGGTCCACCATGTCCTGTCGCTCATAGCGCTGCGTACGGGCCAGTCCCGGATCCGCTGCCGGCGCGGGAACCGGCGGCGCAGGAGCAGGCGGCGGTGCGACGGGGGGCTGGGCCATGACAGGTTCCATGGCCTGTGTGGCGAAACGGCCAAGGCTGAACTTGGGAGCCTGGTCAAGGGACTGGATCTCATCCACCTTGGAGACTGCGACCTGAACCGGCATCCCGGGCATTTGAGTTGCCGCTGCCGTCATCAGAAGGCCTGCCGCATCCACGTGGTCTTCGGCCTCTGACAGAAGCCGCATGACTTCCTTCTGGCCGATGACATCCAGTAATTCGCCATTGCAGAGAACGAGGAGGTCACCCTCTTCAATCTGGGCGATATTGGAGTAACGGATGGCCCCGGCCTCACCGGCGATAAAATCCTCGATACCTTCAACCGGATCCCCGTAGAGATCGACCGGATCAATGGCCTTGGAATGGCCTGTAAGAGGATAGAGCACTTCCTGGCGGTAGATGAGGGCCAGACCGTCACCGACCGTGACAGCCGCCATCTCGCCGTCCCTTAAAATAATACCGGCAAAGTAAGGTTCGCGGCCGGTATCCTGAGTCAGTTTCAATCCGCCGGTTACATCCAGAGCGGCCTCGGCAAGATCGTTGATATCCGTATCGATATCACCCTCACCTGCCAAAATCTGATTGGACAGGCGCTCAAGCGGCTCCTGCCAGGCAGAGGGGCGGTTGCGCGGATCTGCCGGATAGGCAAATACGGAGATCAGAAAGCCTCTCGCGTCACGGTCCAGAGAATGGTTGACTGCACGCGATTCTCTTTTCCCCGGAAACCTTCCGTTCAGACAATACGCATCTGCCACACCTTCCGCGGGATAGTAACGGGAGTTCACAGTCGTGAGTAAGCGCGTAGATGCCGGCGCCGGTCCCTTAGCCATAAGATGCCTCCTGCAAAATCAATTGATTGAATCTTTATCGTTCGTTCTGTTTCTGACAGTTTAACATAAAAGGTTCTTTTTAGAGCGCCGCCGACACCCCGCCGGCTTCCTTCAGGCTCTTCTGATCCATCAGGCTCAGGGCCAACTTCCGGTCAACCGGTCTGGTGATCTTGATATTATCCGGATGGCCCGGGATCAGGCGGACAGGAAAGCCGATCCGTACCAGGAGCTCCAGATCATCTGTCACATCCGCGGATTCTTTACAGGCCAGCTCGGCGGCCTCAAGGAGAATATCCAGATCCGCTCCCTGGGGGGTTTGGGTAGCCACCAGGCGGCTGCGGGGCAGGGTCTCCTCCAGGGCGCCCCCCGGCTTGTCCAGTAGGCGGACGGTATCCGTGACCGGGATGGCGGGCGCGGCCCCGCATCGATCCTGACGGATGATCTGGATCAAATCGTCTGTCAGGCCGGCCGGAAGCAGGCAGCGGGCAGCGTCATGGATCAAGGCCAGAGTCCGCTTACCGGGCTCTTTGGCCGCCTCGGCCGCAGCCGCCCTCAAACCAAAGAGGGATGACTCCTGCCTGCTCTTCCCGCCTGTGACCAGCCGGTAGGAACCCTCTGGCATGGATGAGGCCAGGATAGCCTCTGCCCGTTCCTTGTCCTCATCTGCGACAAGAACCAGAAGCAGGGTAAGGTCCGGATGCCCCCAAAGACGTTCAGCAGCCAGTTCCAGCATGGTTTTTGAACCGATCATCTGAAAGATCTTGTTCTCTCCCCCGCCCATCCTGCTTCCCCGGCCCGCGGCCAGGAGAATGGCAATTACTTCCACGGGCAATTCCTTTCCGCTCACGGCCGGCCTCCGCTTCCTTCCGAAAAGAGGAGATCGTAGGCCTCATTCAGCTGGCCCACATAGTAGACTTTGACGGGATTCTTCTCCTCAAAACGGCGCAGCTTGGCCCGGACCGAGGCCGGGACGACAAAGCGGGTCCAGCCGATCCGGAAGGCTTCCTCCACCATATCCGCAAGGCGCGGAACAGAGCGGATCTCACCGGTCAGGCCGACTTCACCCAGAACCAGGGCTTCAATGGATACCGGCTGGTCGCGCACACTGGAAAGAAGAGCGACCAGGAGAGCAAGATCAATGGACGGCCCCTTGATCCTGAGGCCGCCGGTGACGTTTACGTAGGCATCCAGAGCGCTGAAATCAATCTTGGTCTTCTTTTCGGCAACTGCCATGAGCATGATCAAGCGGGACCGGTCAATCCCCTGGGCCATCCGGATGGGTGAGCCGTAATTGGACTGTAAGGTCAGGGCTTGAATCTCCAGAAGGAGCGGCCTTGTCCCCTCCACAACTGCGCTGACAACGGATCCTGAAACATTCTTGGGCTTGCCGTCCAGAAAAAGGCCGGTTGCCTGATCAAGGGAGAGAAGCCCTTTCTCAGTCATCTCAAAGATCCCGATTTCGCCGGTTGAGGCAAAGCGGTTCTTGACAGCCCGCAAAATGCGCAAGGGGCTTTCCTTCTCCCCTTCAAAGTAGAGAACTGTGTCGACCAGGTGCTCCAGGACCCGCGGTCCGGCAAGAGCTCCCTCCTTGGTCACATGACCGGTCAGGACCAGGGTTATACCCAGGGTTTTAGCCATTCGGAGGAAGGCCATCCCCGCCTCACGGACCTGGGTCACGGATCCGGGCGCCGAACCCACCTCTTCCGCATAAACCGTCTGAATTGAATCGATGACTGCCAAAGAAGGCTTCCTCTCCGTCAGGGCCTCCTCAATAGCGGACAGTCTGGTTTCGGTCAGAAGGGAGATACTCTGCTGGCCCAGTCCCAGTCTCTTGTGCCGGAGGCTGATCTGCGCAAGTGATTCCTCCCCGCTGACATAGAGTGCCTGACCTTCAGGAACACTGGCCAGAAGCTGAAGGGCCAGGGTTGATTTGCCGATACCGGGGTCGCCGCCCAGAAGAACAAGTGATCCCGCTACCAGGCCGCCGCCCAGGACCCTGTCCAGTTCGGTCAGACCTGTCGCCCGCCTGGATTCCTTTGCGGTTTCAATAGCTGCCAGGTCAAAGACTTCAGTCTGCCCGCCAGGACCCTGATCCGTCCTCAGCCAGCTGCCGCCCGATGCCTTGCCGGAGCCTGCCGCCGCAGCTTCCTTCATAGCGAAAAAAGAGTTCCAGGCCCCGCAGGAAGGGCACTTGCCGAGCCAGCCGCTGGTTTCGTGACCGCATTCCCCGCAAACATAAACTGTCTTGCTCCTGGCCATAAATCCCTCACAATCCGGTTATTTATGCATCAAGTATAGGGGATGCTCCCCGCAAATGATAGAATGGTTTCATCTGTTTTCCGCGAACACGGGTCAGCCGACGGAGACCTGGCATCTGAACCGGACGGAGAACGACCGCATGAGCGGCGAGGAGGTTAACTATGTCAGAACAATTCCCCGACAAAACCATTGTCGATGACAGTTTTCAGGAAAGTTTCGAAATCCCCCATGAGACCATGTATTCCATCGTCCACAAGATGGCCCTGGAGAGGCCCCACGAACCTGCGCTCTCTTTCCTGGGCGCCCGCTTGAGCTATGAGCAGCTGGATCGGCAGATTGATGACTGCACCCGCGGCCTTCTGGCACTCGGCTTCAAGGCCGGTGATGTCTTTGCCATCTGCCTGCCCAACATACCGGAAACGGCCATTCTCTTTTACGCCGTCAACCGTCTGGGCGGTATCTGCAACATGATCCACCCCCTGGCGCCCGCAGCCGGCGTCATGGAGATCATCCGGGATACGGGCAGCCGTTTCCTCTGCTTCCCCGAGATCTTCCTGGGCAGGCTTGCGGCTCATGTTGAGGAGCACCGGGAAGGATCGACCCTGGAGCATATCCTGATCGCGCCCATGGCCCGGTCAGGTGATCCTGTCAGCCGCTTTGGTCTCTGGCTGACCAAAGCCCGCAAGGCCAACCGGCTCATGCCCCGCAACAAAGCCTGGCTTGGCTGGGACCGGATGATCCAGGCAGGGCACGGCCAGACCATCCACTCGGAAGCAGACGATCCCGATCGGGTCTCCAGCTATCTGCACAGCGGAGGCACGACCGCGGAAGCCAAGACCATCATGCTGTCTGACCGGAATTTCAATGGCATTGCCTGCCAGATCTTCATGGCTCTGGGCATTCCCATGGATGCCCCCCGTCCCTATGGCCAGACTTTTGTCGACGTCCTGCCCCTCTTTCACGGATTCGGCCTCTGCATCGGCATGCATGCCATGCTGGTCAACGGGGCCTGCAGCATCCTGGTCCCCCAATTCTCAACCAAGGGACTGGCCTCCATCATCAAGAAGCAGAAGCCTACCCTCATGGCCGGCGTTCCCACCCTTTTCGAGGCCGTCCTCAACGACCCCATCATGGACAAGATCGATTTCTCCTCTTTCACGGCCATGTTCTGCGGGGGTGATTCCCTGACACCCGAGCTCAAGGACCGCTTCGACCGCTTCCTGGCCCGGCACGGATCAAGCGCCCGTTTGCGCGAAGGCTATGGCCTGACGGAAACCGTCACAGTCTGCTGCCTGACCCATCACGCTTCCTCCGATCGCAACGGCATCGGCCTGCCCCTTGCCAACATGCAAATGAAGATCCTGGACCCTGAAACGGGGGCTCCCCTGCCCGACGGTGAGATCGGTGAAATATATGTCACGGGTCCGACCGTCATGAAAGGCTACCTGAATGCGGAAACTTCGACCAGGGAAACGCTGATTGAGGACAGCCTAGGAAAAATCTGGGTAAAAACAGGTGACCTGGGCTACCGGGAAGCGGATGGTTTCTATCACTTCACCAGCCGGCTGAAGCGCATGATCAAGGTTTCCGGCGTCAACGTCTACCCCCTGCAGATCGAGAACCTGATCGCGGAACTGCCGGACGTCCTGCAGGTGGCCGCCATCGGCATCCCCCACCCCTATCAGATCCAGGTGGTCAAAGTCTTCCTGCGCGTCCGGGAGGGAACCGACAAGGAAGCCCTGGAGCGGACAGTCATTGAAAGTGTCAGGGAGCGCCTGCTCCCCTATGCCGTCCCCAGGGAGATCGAGTATCTGGATGAGTTCCCCAAAACCCTGGTCGGCAAGATTGACCTCAAGGTCCTGGAGGAAGCTGAACGCCTGAAACAACTGAGCAGGGACCAGGAAGCCAATACCCTTTAAATCACGCCTGAAGCTGGCGCCTTATGCATTCAACCACCTGGGCCGGCGTGTCCGCAAGACAATCCGGCCCAAGAGATGTCAGAAGATCCCTTGAGCGAAAGCCCCAGGTGACTGCGATGGTATACATGCCCGCTGCCTGCCCCGTCAGAACATCGACGTCACTGTCCCCGATAAAAAAAGACAGAGCCGGATCCGCCCCCATCTTTTTAAGGACGGCCTCAACCATTCTGGGATGAGGTTTCAGAGGTACCATCCGCCTTGCTCCCCTGATCGCCGCGAAAAGTCCGGGCGGGAATGAGGAGGCAACCACGCCAGGCACCAGCCGGTCATTTTTATTGGTTACGATCCCCAGTTTCAGGCCCAGGTCTGCCAACTGCTCCAGCATGGGACGGATACCCTCGAAGGGTATGACCTCATGGGTGCTGTGACCGGGAAAGACCTGGCTGTAGATCCGGTGGGCCCGCTCAATTACCTTTGGATCCTCTATTCCTGAGGCGGCCATCAGGCGATCAACCAGAACACGGCTGCCCATACCGACAAAAGACATGATAGTTGACCGGTCCAGTGGCGGCAGACCCAGTTCTTTCAGCGTTTCATTGGATGACAGATGAAGCGAGGCCATGGTGTCCAGGAGGGTACCATCCAGATCAAAGACGGCGGCCCGGACCGCCTGTTCATACATTGCAGCCATGATTCCTGCCTCTTTCCCTTAAAAAAAGCGCCCGCTTCATTCAAGCAGGCGCCCTGGTGGACGATAAGAGATTCGAACTCTCGACCTCTGCGATGCGAACGCAGCGCTCTCCCAACTGAGCTAATCGCCCGACTCACATCCCGCCGACGGCTGGACGCCAAGTCATTGTAACACAGCTTCCCCCTTTGTCCGCAAGGGGTCTTCTACCCATCAGCCATACATTTTAGCCACAATCCAATTGGTCAGGCGGACCGGCAGCAGTTTGAATAGGAGCAGCACCAGCCGGTAAAAGAAGCCCAAGCCATAAAAGGGCTTGGGGTTTGTCTTCTTCGAAATCCTGATAATCTTGCGGGCGATGATTGAAGGATCTGTCCCCGTCCGTTCATCCTTCTCCATGCGGGCGACCGAGTGGGCACTCCGCTGACTGAAGCGGGATTCCGTGTCCGTTTCCTGCTGGCGGTGATCCGGGAAGGAGGTATTGACATCGCCCGGCATGATGGAAACAACCTTGATTCCCAGAGGCTTCAGCTCCGTATTCAGGGCCAGGGCCAGCATATTAAGGCTGGCCTTGGAGGCAGAATAGAAACTCTGAAAAGGCAGGGAGACCACCGCCGCGACCGAAGAGGTGATGAGGATGCGTCCTTTGGTCTCTTCCAGCAGGGGGATGCTTTGACGGATCAGCTCGACTGCGGAAAAGACATTGACATCGAATTGGCGGATGACCAACTCCTTGGGCGTGTCAGCCAGAGGGCCCGCGATACCGAAGCCGGCGTTGGAAAAGACCAGATCCAGTGAGCCGGTCTTTTCACTGATCTCCTTGAAGGCCTGAGCCAGGGATGATGAATCGGTGATGTCACAGGCTATCTGATAGAGTATGCCGCCGGCCGCATAGGCCTCCCGGTCCAATATCCGCCTGGATAGGGAGAAGACCTCATTCCCCTCTTGCAGCAGCTGGTCTGCCAGCGCTTTTCCGATTCCCGAGCTGGCCCCGCTTATGAGTATCTTCTTCATGGTTTCCGAAAACTCCTTGTCTTTGGCATTGAATGGAGATGAAACGATCTTAGCATAAGCCTGTCAATCGAAAGCAAAAGGCCATCGGGCAAGCGGCTGGTAGATGAGACGCCTGTCTTCAAATTCCGATGAGAAAAGAACCACTTCCCTTGCCGTGAAGGGCTGGGGCGGCGGTAAGAGATCCTGGAGATTCTCTGGCGCATGAAAGACTTGGCGGGCCAGCGTCAGATGGGGTTTGTAGGGACGGCCGTCCAGGCGGAGCCCCAGGCGGGCCAGCAGATCCGCCTCTTTTCTTTGATAGTCCAGAAGACGCGCATCCTGCTCCAGGTGCCAGACCAGAATATGGCCGCCTTCTCTTCTTTTGAAGAAACCGGGCCGGTCAAGAACCAGGCGGGGCGCCGGCTGCCCTTTGAGGGCCTCAAGTGTCCCCATAACCTCCTGCAGCAGAGGGCATTCCCCCAGAAAATTGACCGTCAGGTGAAGGCGGTCAGACGGTGTAAAACGCCCCTTGACCCCTGCCCTTTTCAGGATCCCCGCCCTCTTCTCCGCGGCCCGGATCCAGTCCGGCGGAAGCTCGATGGCCGTAAAGAGCCTAAGAGGCTTGTCATCCAAGGCCGGACTCCTTTCCAACAAAAGCCAGGCCCGGCTCCCCTTGGGGATGACCGGGCCTGGCAGTTAACCGTTCAAAGAACCGTCAACCCTGATCACTCAGCAGCTTATTTGCTTTTGCCAAACTGAGCGTCGTTGTTGCCGCTTCCTGAAGTCCACATCTCAAGCATGTTGATGGGGTCATTGAAGTCGGCGATCCAGCCGTGGCGGGCAACGTCATAGTTACCGGCTTTACGTTCGGCCAGGGTTGTATCCCAATCCATCTGGTTGGGGGTCATCTCGATGCCCAGCTCATTCAGGTCTTCCATGATCAGCTGCGCGATGGCGGCGTGACCGGCGTTGGTGTTGAAGAGATAGTTGATGTGGATGGGGTTGGAGGCAAGCAGTTTGCCGTCGGCTCCGAACTCGTAGCCGGCCTCTTCCAGCATCTCCCTGGCTCTGTCAAGATCCTGTTCATAAGGATAGTAGCCGGCGGAAGCAGCATCCGGATAGGTGTATGCATCCGAATTCTGTTTGAACTCCTTGCCCGTTCCATCCAGCATCATGGGCGGGATGAAGGTATTGGCCAGAGTCTGTCCGGTCTGTCCTACGGTATCAACGATGTACTTGCGGTCGATGGCGTAGGTGATGGCCAGGCGGACCTTGTTGGCCTGTTCGGTCGTCAGGTGATCAAACATTTCTGAATTGACGTTGAAGATGACAAAGTAGGTACCCAGATTGTCAACAACGTGGAACTCAGGGTTCTTGTCTTCAAGAAGCTTTTTGATTTCATCGGGCGGAACGTTGTCGATGAAGTCCAGATCACCGGCCTGGAAGGCAGCATAGATGGTCGGGTCATCATCGCTCAGCATGAAGTGCAGTTTCTGCAGCTTGACATCATCCGCGCGGTGGAAGAACTCGTTCTTCTCGAAGGTGATGCTCTTGCCGTGGGTCCACTCGGTGTTCTTGAAGGGACCGTTGGAGACGTAGTTGCCATTCTGTGTCCAGGCGGCGGGATCCTTGATTTTGCCATCGGCGTCTTTGAAGCCGGGGGCGCCTTCAACGGAGGCCTTGTGGACGGGGAAGTAGGTCGGGAAAGCGCAAAGATCGAGGAAGTAGGCTGTAACGGCCTTGAGCTCGATGGTCAGCGTTTTGCCGTCTTCAGAGGCTTTGACAGCCAGCTTGTCGACATCTTCGGTGTCATCTTCCGGCCAGCCGACGATGCAGTCCAGCATGTAGCGGTAATCGGCACCAACCTCGGGGTCAGCGGCACGCTTGAGTGAATACTCAAAATCATGCGCGTCAAAGGGATCGCCATTGGACCACTTGAGTCCTTCACGCATGGTGAAGGTGTAGGTTTTGCCGTCAGCCGAAACGTCGATCTTCTCCGCTGTGTCGGGAACCAGCTCCATTTTCTCGTTGTAGGTCACCAGACCCGAGAAGGAGTTGACCGCCATGACAGCGCCGTCAACCGCTGAGTTGAGGGCAGGGTCGATGTACTGGGGTTCACTTGAAATGCAGAGATTCAGGACATCTTTGTCGCCGTAGGTCGCCTTCTCAAAATATTTGTAGGCGTAAGGCGTGACATAGTAGCCCTTGAGAGCTGACTTGGCCATGTAGTTGTCATTGTAGTGGTAGATCGGTACCAGGGCACCGGTCGCCATCAACAGGTCTTCAGCCCGGTGCATGAGCAGGACACGGGCCTCCAAGTCGTTGGTCGACTTGATCTCCTCGATGAGTTGGTCAAATTCCTTCCAGTTATGGGGATCA
>JBBAEW010000054.1:0-14013 GCA_041655695.1 Saccharofermentanales bacterium | reverse complement strand
CATAACTCTTTTCATCACCATATTTTTCTGATTGAATAACTTTTATTTTTTTATTTAGTGCAAATGCAACACCCATATCAAAATGTGTACCTAACGATTCACTACTATAGAATATATGCACTTCATCTGATTCTTTAATAGCTTGCATATTTCTATTATTAATATCAAATTCAGTTGCTTCTTGATTTGTATCTCTATGTGGTAAATGAACAATATGTCCATCTTTTTCTAATACAAATACATAATCTTCCAACATCTTACGATATTCTGGTGTGGCTATTCTAACACTACAAATAACAAATATTTTCATTTTTAGACTTTTACTTTAATATCCCAAACTTCATGTAACGGTATTTCAACTTTACTTATAATTCCTTTTTTACAAAAAAGAATTTCATATTCTAATTCTTGCCACATATTAACTTCAAATTTAAATAACCTAAACCCATTTTCATATAAACTTAAAGCGTCCTCCGAGCTAAACCAAGTATTCATATTTTCAATGGATTTACCCGCACTAAACCATTCTTCTCCATTTTTTCTATGTAATTCTAAATTCTTTGGCATTGGTAAATCTTTAGCAATCCCATTGGGACAAAGTATATGAATTTGTTTTTTTGGATCACCATTCTTATCATACCACATCCCATTTTTATCAACGGGGTTCTCAATTCGATAAATTATTTTTGTTTTCATATAGTATATCGTTTAATCGTTTGGTATTCTTGTATATCAATAGTATTTTTATTATAATAAGATTTTAACTTTTCTAATAATTCTTTTTTTGATTTAGAAAAATATATTTGTTTATATGTACCACCATATGAAAATACAGTATAACAAAATGTTCTCCACCCAAAAAATTTTCTAATTTGTAAATAATACCTTTTCTTATCGTCGTCTTTAATAACTACAAATCTAATTTTCATATTTTATTTAATTTTAATTTTATTTTTAACAAAAATAATGTGATATAATAAATAAGTTAAACCACCTATTATATAATATTTTAAAAATTCATCATATGTATATAACGATATTACATATCCAACTATTAAAAATATTAATATACCTAATATATAAATTCTTATCATATTCTTTTAATTTTTAATCCTAATCCAAAACTTTTCCAAAATGCATATTTTGCTTTTTTTAATTTCAAATCATTATCTATATCAGAAACTATATTTATAGTAAAATATAAATCAAAACCATCTGTTTTAATATATTTTGCTCCCATTGATTCCGTTCCTTAAATCATACCTTGTAATAAATTCGAAGATTTCATACTATGATAATTGTTCAATTACTTCATTTACATATTTTTGATATAATTCATCATCATTGGATTTTTCTAACACTCTGATAATCTGGGGGATAATTTCTCCCTTTTTAGCGATTTCAACTTTACATCCTGGATAAACTTTATTATCAATAATCCAACCTAAGTTATGTAGACTAGCGTGTTTAACAACTGTGCCATCTAGTTCTATTGGTTTAAATACAGCCTTAGGTGTTAGTTCACCATCTTTACCCAATGTCCATGTTATATTTTCAATATAAGTAATTGCTCTATTTGGTGGAAATTTAACAGCACATGCCCAATGAGGATGATGTGATGTTTCTCCAAGTCTATCCCAATATTCAGGTGAAAAATTAAGAACAATACCATCTAATAGATACGGTGATTCTGCTCTATATTCTTTGAATTTTGGATATACATTATTAAAGAAATCATCATAACCATTAGTTTCAATATTAAAAATTTCTTTAAATCCATATTGATTTAATATATCTAATTGATTTAATGGTTCAGTTATTTTATTATCTTTAATAAGAGTAATTCTATATGCAATAAAATGCATATCTTTAATGGAATCAATATTAATATCATCACTATTAAGAATACCAGCTACCCAATTTCTAGGATTATCAACTTTATTAGGATCTGACCATTTTCTTTCCCAAACATCAGTCGGTACGATTACTTCCCCCCTAATTATAATTCTATCATATCCTTTATGTGATTTATCAATATTAAGGTCATTAGGAATGATATATTTGAGTTTATTTGTTCTATCTAGTCCACCACCTAAATCTTCATTACCTCTTGTTAATGATTGATTAAAATATGCATAATCACCTTTTATATTATATGATAATTCCATTGAATTACCATCAAATTTAGGAGTACAAGTAACAACACCATTTGGTACTTTGTTAAAGAAATTAATAATATCAGATGGGAATAGTTCATTATCGTCTTTATCTAACGATACAGAAAATTTACGGAGAGATAGCATAGGGAAGGGGTGATTAAATCTAACTTCTTTTTCACCTGATACTAGTTCATTTAAAAGATTATATTTTTCTAACATTTCAATTGTGGGAGAATCAGGAATATTAACAACAGTTGAACCTAATTCTTTAAGTTCATCTTCTAGTGTATCAAAAACTTTATCAGATACTTCTGTTTTACCATTGTAGTAAAGGTATTTCCATTTGATGTAAGTTCTCTCTTTTTCAAACATATTATAATATTTTAGAATACAAAGATAAACTATTTTTTAATATTATCCAAAAGTTTTTTTATTTTCTTTTCTCTTTCTTCCATTTTAATGTCAACGACAAATGCTAATGAACCACAACAAGGAGTTGAACCTACCCAATTTCTATAACGTGATCCACATACATTACATTCTACAACCCATTCATCATCTAAATTAATTTTAAACATATATTTATTTTTTAAAAAGATAATTAAAAAAATGAAAAAAATATTAATATATACTTTTATAATAATAATTTTTTATTATGATTAAAATTAGAAACAAACAATTATCAATAACCGAACCATTTGATATTAATAATCAAAGGCTTATAAACGTTGCTGATCCGATAAATAAAACTGATGTACCTATAATTATTTAACTAATTATTTAACTAATTAATGATTATTAATTTTCTAATAAATTTTTTAATTTTATTAAATTATCCAAATAAATTATAGATTTTTTATCCTTTTTATCTTTTAAATATTTTATACAATTATTTAAATCATCATCTAATATACTGTTGTATTTATTATAGTACGATTTATTGATTATTGCATTAACTAAATTGGTTTCTTGTAAAACATCTAAATTTTTAGCATAAATTTTTAAATCCTTTTCTTTAAGTTCAATTATATCTTTTATATCTGTAAAATAATCATATATTTGGTTAGATATATCTGATATATTTGAATCAACAAACATTTTATTAATATCTTCTCTTTTTTGAAAAATAGAAAATAATGTTTTTAATAGTAAATTTATCTTTAATTTTGTTTCTTTAATATTTTCATATCTATTAAATCCAATATTCTCATTTATTTTATCGTGATATGTTTTTATATATTTCATATTTGTTTATTTATTTTTATCCTTCATAGTCATCTTCGTCATCTTCGTCATATTAAACTTTCTTCGAATTTCTCGAAAATTTTAATATTCTTCATTTTATTTTATTTTATTTTTTTTTTTCGTTTAATTCATCTAAGTATATACCAACTTTTTCTAATTCAGATGATTCTATTTCACTTAAATTTTCACTATGATTTTCTATTATCCATTCAATGATAACCTCATAACAACCTGGGTTATCACCAATAAATTCTTCAAAATCGTCATAACCTAACCATTTAGCAATATTATTTAGATTTCTACCTTCAGTAGTTGCAAAACCTTCAAATAATTTTATGTATTTCATATCATTTTATTTTTTTATATATGTATATATAAAAAAAAGATGCAATTTTTTTGCATCTTTTAATAAAAAATAAATATTTTTTATATCCTGTTTTTAATTATATCGCAATATTTATTATCAACTTCATAACTAATACTATCGAATCCTAATTCATTGGCAACCTTACTAGTAGTTCCACTACCAGCAAAAACATCTATTATAATATCACCTTCTTTTGCTGTTGTTAATATAATTCTTTTAATAACTTCCTCTGGTATTTGACAAGGATGTTCTGTTTTTTCCTTACTAACATTTTTTACTTGGTTAATTTCCCACCAATCATATAATTTAGCACCTGTTTTTCCTTCTGATATTCTTTTTTGAATTCTTTTATCATTAAGATTTTTATATGGTTGTCTAACTTTTCTAAAATCTGGTTTACATCCCCACCAGCTAATTAATCTACTTTGTTTTCCAGTATTTGAATTATATACCCAACATACAACTTGTTCACATTTATCTTTTATTGCTTTCGGTAATATATTAATAGTTTCTTCTGGATAATGTATAATTACACAGGGAGTAGGTATATTAGATAATAAATCTATATAATCTTCTTCTGACATCTTATCCTTATATTGGTTATAAGAATAACCTTGATTATAAGGTGGATCAGTGACAACTAATCCTTTAGGGATTTCGCAATCTCTAAAATCTTTATTAATTATTTGTATATTTGGCAATATATAAAAATATTATTTTTTAAAAAATATTAAAATAATTTCTTAATGATGTTTTAGCATCATTTTCAATTTTATTTATAATTCTTTTATTACTATCTAGTTTTATTATCTCTAAATAATATAATATTTTTATAATTTTATCCAATTCTGATTTTGATATTTTTGCACCAGCTACCTCAGAAAGTTCTATTAAAGAATTAGTCGATGGTACTTGATCTCCAACATTTTTAGATTTAGTAAATATTAATTCTAATATAAAATTATATTTATGCCATCTCTTAAATTCTGGTGTATTTATAATTGTTTCTTCATATTCTAATACTGCTTTATAATCATAAAATTTATCATAAAAAATACCAATTATAATTATTAATTCTATAAAACAAGATATGAGAATAAATGCAATTAAATTATATCTATTATCATCTATACTTTTATCTAGTTTTGATAACTCATTTGTTTTTAATTCTTCAATTTCTTTATCTCTTCTATCTTCATATCTTTTTATTTCTGTATTATTATTATCGATTCTTTTATTATTATCATTTATTAAATTTGTATATCTGGTTACAAAACTGGTATTAGATGCTTGTTCTCTATACCCTGTATTCTGTTCTGATAACAATTTATTATTATCCATTAATGGTTTAATATATTGTTCAAAATAAAAATTATTTATAGAATCTATTTCAGTATTTAAATTAGTCATAGTTTCGTTTTGAAATGTTGATGTATTATCAATAAAAACATATGCACCATTTAAAGTAAAATAAAACGATCCAGCAATAACAATTATGACACTAATAATAAATGTAATTAAATTAGATCTGAATATATTAAATTTTGTTTTAATTGCTTCCATACTAAATATACCCAATACATATCTTTTTAGTAATTCGAACATAGTTAAGAAAAACACTATACCAAGTGTTATAAAAATACTTTCTTTAATATTATTAAAAGAACTAAAAAATAGGTGTTGTATAAAAAAGAAAGCTAAAAAAACAGATACACCATTACCAAACCAGGAGAACCAGTATAAGAACTTATCTACCATTTTAAATCTTTCTGTAAAACTTCTAACTAGTGTTTCTCTTTTCAATTCGACATATTTTTCAAATGTCATTTTTGATTTGTTTACATCATCAAACATATATTATAAAATTAATTTTTTGTATATATTATATTATTTTAATTGTTTTTTGTTTACTAAATTTCTTAATTTTAATCTATTATTATTCCTCTAAATGGTTTTAATAAATCAGGACTTATATAATAATACCCAATTTTATAATCTGCATAACCAACAGTTTTTATTTGCCAATATATTTTTTCATTTCTATTAAATGGTTCTAACCAATAATAATAAAAATCTTCTGATTGATCAACTTCATCAGGTAATTCTTGATTAAAATGTGATTTTAATTCAACTTCAATTTGTTCTTTTTTTAATTCAACATAATCACCTCTTCCTCCATGTACAACTCTTTCATATGAATTTGCAAATAATGTACCATCTTTAAAATATAAATTTCTAAGAATTGCCATTTTTTATTAAATTTTTTAATTTTAATTTTCTTTCTATATCTACTATTAATTCTTTAGCTTCATCATTTTTTAAATTAACTAATAATTTATATATTTTTAATAATTCATTTTCAATATTACCATTATTTATTGGAGCAGGTGGATATACACATTCTACTTTTGTTTCTTGATTAGTAACAGGTAAATAATAAATCTTTACTTCCTTATTAATATCACTGTAAAAGTTTTTATATGTATCCATAAATGTAGTCATTAATTGATTTACTCTTTGTTGTGATAATCCATCCATATTTATATAGATTGCTAATATTATTAATTCCTTATCCATTTTTTATTTTTGATTTTCTGGTATATAATATGTATAATAATAAATATTGTTATTAATCTTTTGATTATCTTGTAAATTTAAAAAATCTTCGTGAAATATAAATTTACCAATAAAATCATCTTTTTTTAAAAATGATGATTTCGTATTATATTTAATTTCTTTATATGATATACTTAATGGAAAATAAAAAATCACATCTGCCCAAAAAACAGTGGATTTAAATACTCTACACTCTACATATTTATTTTGATCAATCATATTAAAATTATATTATTAATTACAATTATTGTTTTAAAAATTTTATATATAATATTGTTAAAATAAAAATAAATAATAAAATGAAGTATTTAATAAATTATAATTTATTTATAAATGAGAATAATATGCCAAATATTAATATAGATATAGAAGATATATTAAATATATTTGATAAGAATGTAGACATGTTTAATACATTTGAATTAAATCCTGATGAAATTAATATTAAAACCAATATTAGTAATATTTACAATAATAAAGATTTTAATAATTTCTTAAATAAGAAAAAATTAAAAAAAGGAAAGTTAGAAAACACTAAAGACAACCAAACATTGTTAAATGATGATTATATTTTAACATTTTTCTTTATCTATGAAGAAAAAACAATGGAATTAGATGAACCACTATTTGTATTTTTACAGTATTATAATACTATCAATAATAAGTTAAGTGATATTAAAGTCTTTGAAAATAATAACAATATTAATGATTTTTATAGAAAATTAACTGATACTAACATAGAATTAATATACAAAGATAAAACATATATTTATACTACATCTAATTCTGGTAATAATTGGGAATTAAAAAACACTGAAATGATCAGTGGTGATTTTAAATCAAATTTAGATATAGACGAAATGAATAACTTATTAAAAAATAATAAAATTAAAATTAATAAATAATGTACAAATATAATATCGTTTCAATATATGCTAAAAATAAAAAAGAAATAGAAGATATTCAATTGTTTTTATTTGAAAATGGTTTTACTTGGGCATCAAATAGCACCGAAGTAAAATACATATATTATAATAGACTAATTTTTAATGTTTATTTAGATAAAAAAAAGATTAAGAAACTAGATGGGTTTGATATATTCGATGCATTGTCATTCTTTAGAAATAATTATGTAGATGACCATGAACTTATAATACATAATACTGATGAACTTTGGGATAGATTTAAAAATATTATAATTTATAATGTAATAGATAAACCCACATATAAACCAAAAATTAAAAATGTTAGAAAAATAAATGAAAATATTAATAAAAAACCTTTATTAATATTAATTAAATTTGATAGTATATCTGATATTGATGAATTTAAAGATTATTGTGATATCGTATTTGGGTATAATAAAGTTAATTTTATAGGAAGTGAACATTTAGGTGATATGTCTTATACATATGGTGTTTATGTAATAAATGATGATAATTTACCATTCAATTTAAATAAAAATAATATATATTTTTCATCTAATAATGAATTTTTCGAAAATGGTAGATTTCAAGAATTATATGATCATAAATCAATTATTTATAAAGATATAATTAATTCCAAGGATAAAAATTCTTTTTTAAAAATAATTAAAAATAAATCAAATATCACATTAAACATACCATTTTATGATAATATTAGAATAAAAAGATTATTAGAATCTAATTCAGGAAACATACCTAATATTTATTGTGAAAATAGACAACAATCAATCGAATTAGAAGATTTTCTTCATAAAAATGGATTTATATATAAAGGAGGTGGTGAATACTTTATTAGAAATGATGAATATTATCAAAAAATAACAATATGTGATATAAATTTAATAGATAAAGATTTTATGGGGTATAATAATAAAAAAGAACCATGTGTTAATTATAGTGATATTAAGAATGATATTAGAGTATGGATTGGTGTAGAACCAACATATAAACCTAAAAGAATAAATAGGAGATTAGATTAATAATTTTTTAATTCTTTTTTTGATTCCCTGTCTTTAATATATTCTTTTTTATTATGTAATTTTCTACCTTTACCTATACCTATTTCAATTTTAAAAATACCATTTTCGTTTGGATATAATTTAATTGGTACAATTGTAAAACCCTTTTCTTCCAATTTTATTTTTATTTTATTTATTTGTTTTTTATGGAGTAAAAGTTTTCTATCTCTTTTTGGATCATGATTATTCATACTACCTTCATCATAAATAGCAATATCCATACCTTTTATAAAAATCTCATTATCTTTAATAATACAGAAAGAACCATTCATATTTATCTTTCCTTCTCTGATAGATTTTACTTCAGTGCCGGTTAAAATTATCCCTGATTCGATTTTATCAACTATATCATAATCAAAAAATACTTTTTTATTTTTAAAAAGTAAATTATTAGATTTTTTATTTTTCATATTTTATAATATTTTTCACAAAAATAGTATTTTATTACTCATTAAACAAATTATTCGTTTTCTATTTTTATATATACTTTAAAATAAAATAAAAGATTATTAAAATGAAAAATATTTATAATTATGATCAATTTTTAAAGGAAAATCAATTTCAAGTTGGTCAAATATCTAATAATGATTTTGATATAGAAAATAATAAGATAGATACAAAATATCTATCAATTATAGAATATACATATCTAAAACCGGGAGCAAATAAAGAAGATATTAATAAATTGATAAAAGAAGCAGAATCAAATAATTTTTATGCAGTTTGTGTACCTCCAGATATGGTAGATCATGCAGTTTATACAATATCAAATGAAAAACTAAAAGTCGTATCAACTGTTAGTTTTCCAGATGGTGATAATACAGAATCAGAAAAATTACTACAAACAACAGAATTAATAGTAGATGGTGTTAATGAAATTGATATGGTTATGGATTATAAATTATTAAAAAAGGCATACGTTGAAGAAGACAGTGATATACAAAAGTCTACATATGAACAAATAGAACAAGAAATAAGAACAATTTCAAATGAGTGTCATAAAAATGGAGTAATATTAAAAGTTATAATTGAAAGCGGTGAATTAACATTAGAACAAGTAACAAAAGCATGTGAATTAATTACAAATGCAGGTGCGGATTATGTCGCTACTTGTACAGGAACAAAAACAAAAGGTGTCGAATTTGATAAAGTTAAAGAAATGAGACGAGTTTTACCAGAATATATTAAAATAAAAGTTATGGGTGGAATTAGAACATTACAGGATGTTGAAAAATTATACCCATACATTGATAGAATTGGAACGTCCGTAATTTTAAAAAAAAAATAATAATATTATGAAAATTAAAAAATTTAATGAATTGAACGAGAGTATCTATAAAGATATGGATGAAAGAGATTTAAAAGGTGGAATTACAAATGAAGAATATGATCAAATTATAAAATTTGTTAAAGATTTGGACAGAAAATCAGATATTGAGAATCCTTGGAACAGAGGAGAAACATTGTCAGATGAAGAAAAGGTAATATCTGAAATATTATTAATGATTACTAAGAATTCTAAAAATGAAAATTTTGATTTTGATACATATTATCATAGAAGATTAGAATTCATTAAAGCAAACAAAGATAAAAACATAAAAGATTTAGAATAGTTATAAAAATATATAAATATTTATGCCTAATAAATTAACAATAGATATTTTCATAGAACGATCAAATAAAATCCATAAATATAATTATACTTTAGTCGAATATAAAAATTCTAAAACAAAGGTAAAAATTATATGTCCACATCATGGTGTTTTTGAACAAACACCAAATGATCATCTATCAAAACAGTCTTGTCCAGTATGTAAAGAATCAAAAGGCGAAAAACAAATAAGAAATATTTTAATTAAAAATAATATAAAATATATAAGCCAAAAAAAATTCAGCGGTTGTAAAAATATTCTACCACTACCTTTTGATTTTTATTTACCATATTATAACACCTGTATTGAATTTGATGGAAAACAACATTATGAACCAAATGATTTTTTTGGTGGAATAAAAACATTAGAAAAACAAAAAATAAATGACGAATTAAAAAATATTTTTTGTAATAAAAATAATATTAAATTAATAAGAATTAAATATAATGATGATATTAATAATCTATTAAATTTAATTTATATATAAAATAAAATTATAAAATATATATGAAAGTATTAGTAATAGTAGATGTTCAAAAAGAATTTCAAAAATTTATACAACATGATCTAGTGGATGAATTGCATAATTATGCAGAAAATTTTGATCAAGTATATCAAATATGGGATACTAACAAAAATAGCATATCACCTACATATAAATTTCCTAATGAAGTGGAATCAGTTGCTAAAAAATTTGGAAAAAATCATTTTAGTGATAAGGTTAAAAAATATACCAACGAAATAAAAAATTCAACTGAGGAGGGAACTGTTTTAAAATTAAGTGATGGATCTTATGTTGTTAGAGTTGATAATAATCATGACTGGTTTTATGTAAATAATGAAATTGTTAATCTAATAGAAGATTTAAAAGATGACAATGTCACATTAGTAGGAGGAGCAGACAATGAGTGTTTAGAAGATGTCTATGTATCATTTAAATCATTTGGTGTAAATGTTCAAATAAATTATAAATATGTTTATAGTGCAAAAACATCAAATAAAGACTCTATACATGAATCATTAAATAAAAACAATAGTAAAATATTAAAATATAAAGATTATATAAATAAAAATAGAATAAATAATGATTATAAGTAATTTAATAAATATCAAAGTACATACAAAAAATATTAAAAAAATAAAAGAAAATGGATACGATGTATCCATAAATGATAACATATTATTACCAATTGAATATTTGGATAAAAATTCTCACCAAATAATAAAAGTTAAATGTGATATTTGTGGTAAAGAAAAAGATACACAATACCGATATTATAATGATTCTATATCAAAATATAACTATTATGCTTGTTCATCTAAATGTGCAATTAATAAAAATAAATTAACAAATTTAAAAAAATATGGAGTAGAAAACGTTTCTCAATGTGATTTAATAAAAAATAAAAAAATTAATACTAATTTAAAAAATTGGGGAGTGGATAATATATTTAAATGCGATGAAATAAAAAATAATATTAAAGAATCATTATTAAAAAAATATAATGTTAAAAATGTATCACAAATACAAGAAGTAAAAGAAAAAATAAAAAATAAAAATTTAAATAAATACGGTAATTGTATTTTTTTTAAAAGTGATTATTTTAAAAGAAATAGAACTTATTATAGGAAAAGTGATGAATATAAAAATAAGATAATAGATGATTATTTTAAAAAATATAATATTGATATTATTAATATAAAAACAATTGACAATAATACTTATTACAATATTAAGTGTGATAATAATCATGAACATGTATTTAGTATAAATTCTGACATGTTAAGAAAAAGAATAAATTATAATACAGTATTATGTACGATATGTAATAAAAAATATGATTTCACAAAATCCGGAATAGAAATACAATTATTAAATTTTATAAATGAAAATTATAACGGTGAAATAATATCAAATTATAGATTAAATAATAATGAGATTGATATTTACATCAAAGATTTAAAAATAGGGTTTGAATTAAATGGAGTTTGGTGGCATAATGAACTATTCAAAAATAAAAATTATCATAAAAATAAAAAATTATTTTTTAAAGAAAAAGGAATAGATATTTTTTTTATTTATGAAGATGATTGGATATATAAACAACATATAATTAAATCTATGATTTTAAATAAATTAAATAAAACTTCTGATAGGATTTCAGCCAGAAAATGTAAAATAGTAGAAGTAAAAAAACATAAATTAATAAAAGAATTTTTAAATAAAAATCACATACAAGGA
Source organism: Saccharofermentanales bacterium (assembly GCA_041655695.1). Taxonomy (GTDB): domain Bacteria; phylum Bacillota; class Clostridia; order Saccharofermentanales; family DTU023; genus UBA4923. The sequence continues at coordinate 1,727 of JBBAEW010000054.1, read as the reverse complement.
TACACTAAGTGTAGTATAAATTTAGCATTATATTATAATAATGAAATAGTATCAATGATGTCTTTTAATAAAAGAAGATTGGGTATAGGTAAAAATATAAATAATGATAATGATTATGAATTAGTAAGATTTTGTAACAAAATTAATATTATTGTAAATGGAGGAGCAAGTAAATTATTTAATTACTTTAAACTTAATTTCCCATTTAATAATATTATAAGTTTTGCTAATTTAGATTATAGCAATGGACATTTATATGAAAAAATTGGATTTAAATTACAAAAGGTATTAAATCCCAATTATTATTATGTTGTTAATGGTATTAGAAAACATAGATTTGGATTCAGAAAAGATGTTTTAGTAAAACAAGGATATGATCCAAATAAAACAGAACATGAAATTATGTTAGAAAAAAATATATATAGAATATATAATTCTGGTAATTTAAAATATAAATTAGATAAAAATGGCTGAAATATATCCATATAATGAAACATGTGTAAAAATAAATAATGTTGATGAATATAGAAGGTGTATAAGTATGTTAAAAGGTTGTAAAAAACCATTATACGAATCTTTAGATCAGATAATTGACTTTTTACCAAATTATATGTTTATTAAAATTATATCAAATAGTATACATTTATCATATTTAACTGATGATAATATTGAAAATAAAGTCGAACTATTAAATGATGTATTATCAGAAGAACATATAGATCCTAATATTTATACTATTAATGATATTAAAAAAATTGAATATATAATTAATACTGGACTTAAATATAACGGACCTGAATATAAATCTAAAAAAATTAAAAGATTGTTAGAAAAATATTATATAAATGATGATAGATTATTAAATAAAAAATATAAATATAAATATGTAACATTTTCATTTAAAAATGAAAATGAACTCAAGATATTTGGAAAATATATTATTGATAATTTCAGTGATATTTTAAGTGTAGATGATTTTAATCAATTTATAATACCAACTTTTAAATATTTAGAAGAAAACTATTGTATTTATTTTAATTTTTTTAATATTAATAAAAAATTAGATTTTTTTTGGGGAACACGATACTATAATAGTGATAATTTTGATAATATATCTAAGAATGATTATGGTAAATTATATAATATAGATGATTTACTAAATGGTGTATTAAATAATATTATTTTATATGGTGAAGATAATCCTGAACCAAAATATGAACCGAAAAAAAATAAAAGATTATTAGAAAATATTAATAAATACCCATATGATACTATTGTTATTAATATTAAAAACAGAGAAGAACTAGATATTTTTTATAATAATATAAATAAATATTTAGATGAAAGATTTACATCATATAATTCAGTATTGAAATATATAGAACATGGTAGTAAAACTTATGTTAGATTAATAAACGATAATGGTAGAATATTATATAAGTATGGTAATAATTATAATATTATAGATGAAGATTATGATAAAATTTATAATGTTATTATATTAATTAATGGGGATTTGGATAATTTATTAAAATATGGAATAATATCACCGAAATATGAACCGAAAAAAAATAAAAGATTATTAGAAAATTTAAGTAATTTACATTTAACTAAAGGTAAATATAAAGTAATTAGTATTTTAATTGAAACTAACAGTGAAAAAAAAGAATTTATAGATATACTAAAAAATACACACCCAACAATATTACCAGATTTAGGTTTACCGT
>JBBAEW010000053.1:0-14200 GCA_041655695.1 Saccharofermentanales bacterium | reverse complement strand
TGGTCGGCTTCATAAATCTTAGTTTTTGATTTAAGATATTCTAGAAATTCTAAAAAATCAGTATCTTCATTCATGTCAAATAAGCTAGTTTTTGATCTACCGTACATTTCTTCTAAAAAGATATTATAATTTTTTGGAAAATAAGTTTTTTCATCTGATAATCTATAATTGTAAATTAAATTAATATATTCTAATCCTAAATCAAATTTTACCAATTGTTGAAAGTCATTATCAGATGTCATTAATATATTACTATAACCTTTTTTATTACTTTCATTGGTTATGTATGCAATTAAATCATCACCTTCTGCCCAATCAACTTCATAGAAATGAATATTATTTCTTTGTTTTAATTCTAATTTTAATTCATCAAATATTTGATAAACATCAGTCCAATCTATATTTTCGTGATGGGTTCTTTCTGATTTATAATCTTCATATATTTCGGATCTCCATCTCATTTTAGAATCAGATACAAAATATACATGGTCAAAATTGTGCATTTTTGATAATCTATCAATATCTTTTCTTAATAGAAAAGGTAGATCAGAATATAATGTTTTTTCACTAAAAAGAATAAATACATCTTTGTGTAGTAAATAATTTCCATCTATTATTAGATTTGTTTTCATATTTTTAATATTTATTTTTCTTCTTCTATTATTTTAATATTTTCTTTTGGTATATTGTCTATAACATAATATCCATTTTCATAATTTGGATCCTTATATAGTTTAATATCTAAATCATTAGTATCTATTTGATAGATAACCCATTTTGTATTTATTTTTGATTTTTGTGTTTTAGATAATTCATAATGAAATAGCATTTTGGGTATTAATAATTTACAATATTCTATATTATCAGTTACATAAATTCTATCTAAATGTTTTGATAATTTTGATTTACTTTTAGGTATTATACCATTTTTTAATATTTTATTTTTAAATTCTTTTATAGATAAATGGTATAATTTATTTGGTATTTTAACTTCTAAATCAAATTTAGATTCGTATATGATTTCAACTATATTTATATATTTTTTATTGTTTAATAAATAATTTTCATCATATTGTGTTATTTTTTTCATACCTGATATATTTTCCATTTTCATAATTGATGGAAACCAACCAAATCTATTTATAAATAATGAATTTATATGATTAAATTTTAAATCTAAATTATCTGTTATGTGAAATTTATATAGAAATAATGATATAGTATTATTATCATTTATAATGATGTTATAATCATAACTACTCATTAATCCCATCTCATTATCAATCATTCTTACGGTTTTTTCAATGTCATAAGTTTTAATAAGTCCTTCATTTAACTTAAATATATAATCTGAAAAAGTAGTTATCACTGTTTTATCAATTTTTTAATTTTTTCTTTTCTTATATAAGATAAAGTTTTATAATAATCATTAGTTCCTTCAAATGCTGATATATCATAAAATAAATCATCTTCTGAACTATTAATATATACATTGTATATATATTTTATATCATTTTGATCCTTAATTTTTTCAAATTTTTGAAATTTATAAACATAATAATCTTGTTCGAACCAACTACCTGCTGATTTTTTAAACCACTCATATTTATCATATTCTGGGAAAAATGTATCGCAATCATATTTACCTGCAACTCTAGTTATATACATAGTATCACAATAATCAATGAACTGTTTATAAATAGAAGAACCACCAATAATAAAACAATCTTCATTTTTAAATTTGGTTAAAATATCATTAATATTATCATATACGATAGCACCTTCTTTTTCTATGATTTCTTTTTTATATTTATTAGAAGTTAGAACAACATTTTTTCTATATTTAAGAGGTCTATCGGGTAGTGAAAAATAGGTATTAGAACCCATTATAATTGTTTTATTAAGAGTTTTATTTTTAAAATGTTGTAGGTCTTGTTTTATGTGCCATGGTAGTTTATTATCTTTACCTATTCCACCATATAAATCTGTTGCAACAATTATAGAAAAGGACATAAATGTTTTTATTTAAATATATTATAAATATGATAAATTGTTTGTTTTGAAATAATTTTTTAATAATTTTTCAATTTTAATTGCATTGTCGTCGTATATGTTTTGAACTATATTGTCTAATAATGATAATATCTCATCTCTAGATAAATCGATTTTATATTTAAGTAACTCTTGGACATATTTATATTTACCATAATATACTGATATTTCTAATATATTTTGCTTCCATACATCTCTTGTTTCTTTAATATCTGCACCATTTTCTAATAAAAATTTAAATACTTCAAATGAACTAGAATAAAAACTATCTATCAACGGTGTACCATCTTCAGTATCATATCCATTTATATCAGCTCCTTCTGCTAATGATTCTTTTGCTAACCATAGTAAATTGTGTTTACAAGCATGATATAATTTTTCTTGTGGTGATAAATTTTGAACTGTTTTTTTAATATCTTCTTCTGATTTTGGTTTAAGAAGATGTTTAATTGATTCATTATATTTTATTAAATATTTCATAATTAAAATGTAATTCTATGTTCTTTTTCAATTTTTTCTTGTTCTTGTTTGTTTAATTTATTATATATTTTAGTCATTTCTTCAATAGAAAATAATCCCCCTAATTCTTCATGATAAAAATCATCAAAGTATAACATCCAATCTAATTTACTATAACCATCTTTCATATCATCAATTATATCTTTTATTTCATTTTCATTATATATATCTTCTAATTCATATTTATTAATTAATCTTAACTGTTCTTCATTATCTTCATTTGATATTATTCTTTTAATATCATTATCATTAAAAGTAGAATCTAATTCATCTGAAAATCTAATTAAGATAGTGTCTAAAACTTGATCAACATTTATGTTGTTCTTGTATATTAATTTTTTAATATATTCTTTATCAAATAATCGTTCTAAATCAAATGTATAAATCCATGATATTTGATCTAAATAATCACCCATTTTAACAATTTCTTTTATTTCTTCATCAGAGAATACACCATCATCCAATTCTAATTCAACTATAACTTCTAATCTACCTTCTGGATTTATTGTATTTATTAATTCTTTAGCTTTTTCTTTACCTAATAATTCGAATAAATTATATTCTAAAAAATAAGTTACCTTATCTAATTCAGGTAATTTAAGGAAATTTTCCATTGATTTATTTATTTGTTCTTCGCTTTTTGGTTTTAAAAGGTGTTTAATTGATTCGTTACAAAAGTTATTTTGTTTCATATATGTTTTTAAATATTTCATAATTTTTAATTTTTTTTATAAATACATGTTATCTTTAACACCTTTAGGTTTTTTAGTATTTTTTTGTAGTTGATTATGATAACAGTATAAATTACCATTAACAGTTAGATTATCAGGTAGTTCAGTTAGTTGATTATTAGAACAGTATATATCACCATTAACAGTTAGATTATCAGGTAGTTTAGTTAGTTGATTATGAGAACAGTATAAACCACCTTTAACAGTTAAATTATCAGGTAGTTTAGTTAGTTGATTACTTGAACAGTTTAAATAACCATTAACAGTTAGATTATCAGGTAGTTTAGTTAGTTGATTACGAGAACAGTTTAAATTACCATTAACAGTTAAATTATCAGGTAGTTCAGTTAGTTGATTACGAGAACAGTTTAAATTACCATTAACAGTTAAATTATCAGGTAGTTTAGTTAGTTGATTACTTGAACAGTTTAAATAACCATTAACAGTTAGATTATAAGGTAAAAGTTCATACGGTAAGTTATATTTAATTATTTTTATAATTTTATCTGAACCAGATAATTTTTCTAACTCTTTTAAAACTTGTTCATCACTCTTTGGTTTTAATAAATATTTAATTGATTCATTTAACATTTTATTTCTATCATCCATTTCTGATTCAATATATTTATCTAAAAATGTATATACTTCTTTATTATTTAATCTTCTTGCAATACTATAACCTAATTTTATAACTTCATGTATATCACCATCTTTATCATTTTTTAATAAATGTTTAACTAACCACAATAAATTATGTTTACGTGATAATTTAAATTTTTTCCAATCATTTAAATATTCAATATCTTTTAATATATCTTCTTCTGTTAATAAATGCTTTAATCCTAAACTTAAAGCTTTATCAACTCTATCAACCCCTCTTATTTTTTCTAATTCTTTTCTTAATAATTCATTACTCTTTGGTTTTAATAGATGTTTTATTGATTCATTATATATTGTATATTTATTTAAGTATTTCATTATTTTAAATTATATTTTAATCTAAATTTAGTTAATAGATAATCGGTTATTAAGTCATGTGTTCTTAAATTATCTAGATCGCCTAAACTAATTTTAACGGTTCTTGATTGTTTCTCTGATTCAGTTCCGTCACCTGGTGCTTTAGTTAATCTAAAATCATTATATCTCAATTCTAATAAACAAATATGGTATTTTGTACTATTTCCTTTACTAACGAATAAATGTTTATCAAAATCAATTTGATACATATTGGATAATACTAATCCAGCTTCTTCATATAATTCTCTTCTGACTGTATTTTCTAATGTTTCACCTTTTTCAATTGTACCTGATATACATGTTAAAAAATGGGTTATATTTTTATAATCATCTAAATTTCTATAATAGTACTGATATGTTGGTATTGGTTCATGTCTTAATAAAACATAACCCTCATCTCTTAAATATGGTAAAATAATAACCATATCAGACTCTTTTGTAAATTCATAATCTTTATATTGTACTACTTTAATATATCCGTCATATACAATAGATGATTCATTTTTATTTTCTTTTGGTAATTTATCTAATTTCGAGAATTTTGGTATCATTTATTTTTTATTTATTTTAGTTTTATATATTAAAAATTAATACTCGAAATTAATAAACAACAAACTTAAATTTTAATTATATATAATTTAAAAAGAATAATGGTATTCAATAATATAAATGATATAAAAAATAATTTATATAATAATATATCTAATTATATAATAAAAAATATTAATGATATTGATATATCAATGATAATTTTTCTTATAAGATCATATTTACGAGAATTAAAATTATTAAACGAAGTAAATAATTTTTTAGTTACTTATAATGGAAAATTAATTTTTATTAAAATAGACAAAGATTATATAGATGAATTTACAATTAATATAGATAATGAGATAAGAAAATTAAAAATTAAAAGAATTAAAAATGATAATAATATTAAAAAATTTGTTTTTTAATATTATATTGATTATCTTTGATACTAAAATAAAAATTTATGCGATACAATAAGATAATTAATATTATATATGATATATTATCAGAATTAAATTATTTAATATTATTTTATATAAAACCGTTCTTTGAAAAATTAAATAAATATAAAATATATAAATATATTAAAAGATTTTTTTTAGATTTAATAATAATATTAGTTATTATAATATTAACCATAAATATAGACAATAATAATGATTATGGTTTTATGATGTTTATAATGGTATTTTGTTATATGATATTAACAATTAGGATATTGAATAATATAGATAGAAAATATGAATATAAACAAAGAAAAATAAATGATACATCTATAATTAATAATTATTTTACATATTTAGATGATTATATTGATATAAATGGAGGGTTAACAAGTGAAGAAATATTAAAAAGGAAGAAAAACATAAGAAAACTATTAAATAAAAAATGAGTAAACTAAATTTAAATTTAATAAACAAATTTAAGTCTGTTGAAAAACAGCACCAATTAAAAAATATAAATATTAAAATAAATCACCAATATGTTTTATATACTTATAATGGTGATGATGAAGATATATTATATGATAATTTAATTAATTGTTTAGAAAAAATACCTAATAAATATAAGTTATTAGATAACCATATTTATTGTTCAAATTGTTATATTATAGAATTAAATTCATATTATATAAAAAATAACAGTGCAGTTGTAACAAATAAATATAAAATGAAGTTTGGTTTAGTTAAACAAACAAAAAATTAATAATATATGAATGAATAATGAAATTATAAACAAACTATTAGAATTATATGATATTAAAATATATAATAATGATGAAAAAGATTCATTAGGTATTTCAATAAATACATTAAAATCTTTAGATATAATAGATGATATATCGGAATTAGAAAAAAATAAAAACATACGAGAATTATATTATAACTATATTAGATATTTAAAACTTGAAAACTATATAGAATGTGAAAAAATTATTAAAAAAATAAAAGATATTAATTATGGTAGATAATGATCCAATATCAGAATTTAATGATAAAATTAAAAAGTTAAAAGATGTTATATCTGGAAAATTGGATAATATTGAAAATGTTCCACAAGATATACAACAAGTAATTGATGATGTTAAAAATGTTCTAACAGAAGAAACAATTAATAAATGTGTAGATATAATAAAAAAAGCAAAAAAATAATACCGTATTATGAAAATTAGAAGTGGGTTTGTGAGTAATAGTAGCTCAAGTAGTTTTATTATTATAGGATCTAATGTTGATAGCGTTGATGATTATGAAAAATATGATGGTTTATCAATAGATGGATATCAGATATCAACATTATATACAGAATCAGAATATAATGAAGTTATAGGCATAAAATTGGTAGATGATGAATTTTTTACAGAATGGGATAGAATACAAATTGATAAAATATTCGACATATCTCAAAAATTATCAGATAAATTTAATATACCATACGATAAAATTGAATTAATTTTTGGAAAAACACCAGGATAAACAATGAAAATTAGAAATGGATTTGTAAGTAATAGTAGTTCAAGTAGTTTTATTATCAAAAAAGACACTTTTATTGATAATAAAACTATTGCATTAAGTATGTTAGACGATTATGTTTATATTTATGATGATGATTATCATTTAAAAAAATATAATATATGTAAAGAATTATTAAATAGTATTGATAATGACACTAATATAATGTTTAATTCTACTAATTACGATACATTTATAACTAATTTAGATAGTAATTATACACATATATCAACATGTAATAATATAGATTGGTCTATAGAAAAATTTGCTATTGATTTACCCGATGATATATCTAATGATATTAAAAATAATATAGTTTATTATAGAAAGAATGAGTCATATTTAATTGATGGTAATAATGAATTATATGATGATAATGATAAACCGATACTTAGTAAGTCGTCACCATTTAGAAATACTAAATATTTTAAGGTAGATTCTGGATTTTTTGTTAAAAAAGTTAAACCTTATCAATCATGTGATAAATGTTATCATGAATTATATATTGTAGGTAGAAAGAAATTATGTTTAAATTGTGATAATGGTTATATATTAAGATCATTAAAATTATCAAATATAAATAAAAATAAAAATAAAAAAATGTGAAAAAACAAAAACATGTATTAATAGTAGAAGATGAATTATATAGTTTTCTATATTTAAAGGAATTATTAACTAAAAGAAATATTAAAATAAGTAGAGTTAATAATGGTGAAGATGTCATCAGTTTCATTAATTCGAATAAGGTTGATATAATTCTAATGGATATTAAACTACCTGTAATAAGTGGAATAGACACTACTAGAATTTTAAGACGTAATGGTATTAATATACCAATTATAATGCAAACTGCGTGTGCATATGATTATGATAGAATATCATCATTAGAATCAGGTGCTAATGAATTTATAACCAAACCAATTAATTGTAAAGAATTATTAATTTTAATTAAAAAATATATAGATTTTTAAAAAACATAACTAAATTAATTTAATATATAATAGTGTAGTAAATTTTGGTTTTGTTGGTTTTGAGTCAATATTTTGGCTTTAACTTGTTGAAAGGCAAGGAAAAAATTAGCAAATCACAAACAAAAAATAAAAATTACACTATGACACACTACCGAATGTCGGATAGTATGCCTTCGGCTATTATCCTAGCAAAAAATCCCCAAACTGGTTCATTAGATGAACTAAAAATTTATCAAAGTAATAATATTTTTTTAAATAATGGTGATGAATTTCAAATTCGTTTATTTAACCCATTAAGAGAAAAAATAGGAGTCCAAATTTGTTTTAATGGTAAATCATCATCTCACTATCTTGTTTTAAATCCAGGTGAAGATACTATCATTGATAGGTTTATTGATGATCAGAAAAAAATGGTTTTTGAAACCTATAAGTATGATAATAATAACACTGCTGCAAAAAATGCAGTTGCAAATAATGGGTTAGTAGAAATTAAATTCTATAAGGAGTATTTTTATATTCCGACAGAGTGGTATACATATACTACAAATATACCATATGGAACACCATATAATGATATTATAACTACATCAGGTACTTTTAATTTAACAAATTCCAATGCGAATACATGTTTAAATAATGCATATAGTAACAATATTATTAATGATTCTTCTGTATATCAAAATTTAGAGTTTACTAACGAAAAAACTAAATCTATAAAAGAAACTGGTAGAGTAGAGAAAGGAGAACAATCTGAACAATTATTTGAAAATGTTCAAACTCAATTTGAAATCACTCCTTTTCATAATATTAGTTATTATTTAAGACCATTTAGCGAAAAAAATACATATGTTAAAACAGATGTTAGAGAATACTGTACAAAATGTGGTTATAGGTTAAGAAATAGTTCATGGTCATATTGTCCAAAATGTGGTAATAAACTATAAAAAATAATAAATAATACAATGGAAAAATATGTTAAAATAATAAATATTATAGATAAATCTGGTTCTATGAATAGTATGATAGATGTAGCTATAAATGGATTTAATGAGTTCTTACAAGAACAGAAGATTTTAGAAGGTAATGTATTGGTTACAACTGTACTTTTTAGTGATAAATATAAAGTTTTGTACGAAAACATAAATATTAAAGATTGTAAATTTTTTAATAAAGAAAATTATTCACCAGGTGGGATGACTGCATTATATGATGCCATTGGAACGACTATAGAAAACGAAATTGAAAATTTAGGTAGTTTACCATTAGAACAAAGACCAGAAAAAACATTGTGTATTGTTCTAACTGATGGATACGAAAATAAAAGTTTTAAATTTAAAAAAGAACAAATTAAAAATATGATTACCGAAATGAAAAAAGATTTTAACTGGGAATTCATATTTTTGGCAGCAAATGAAGAAGCATCTTTAACAGCTGAAACAATGGGTATATCTAAAGGTAATTCATATGCATTTACTAATAATAGTATAGGATTAGAAGATGCTTATAAAGGAATTAGTTATGCAACTATGTCTTATAGAACAAAATCATCTATTGATATGAGTAATTTAATGGATGATTATAAAAAATTATAAATAAAAAGGGAGTTTTAAACTCCCTTTTTTTCAATTATATAAATCTTTATCATCCCATATTCTTAATTGTCCTGTCATTTCATCTTTAAATTTTATATGATAATATTTACCTTTAAATAAAAAATATTTATCTTTATCTTCTTCTTTTTTGAAATTTTTCTTAGTATTATTTTCAATATCTACTATTACTTGAACAAAATTGTCTCTTAATTTATTTTCATAAAATTCTTCATCATTATAATATGTGATATAATCACCATTCATATATCTATAATCTTCATTGTTACCTTCCATATCTAAATAAACTGAAACACTTCTATCTTTTGGTATCCATCCTTGTTCATCAGAATACACAACATCATCTTCATCAGTATACCATCTATCATTTAAATCACAATAATAATAATTTTCATGTGCATAATCATTACTAACATAATCGTCAACATCATCAATATAAATTGAAACATTATCTGGTATCCAATCTCCCATAACTGAACTATATGACATATTATTATCAGCATACCATTCTGATACATAACTATTTAAGTAATCTGACCACACTACTTCGTCTTCATCATAATATCCATTTTCATATTCACACCAAATTCCATCATCAGTATAATCATCTTCATGTACAATTTGTCCTTGATCACTACTATACATATAATTGTCACCACTATCATCCAAATATCCACCTCTTGTTGATTCCAAAATTACGTCATAATCATAATTTGAATTATTTGTTAATACTTTATTATTAAAATTTAAAAATTTCATGGTGTCCATATATGGATAAGATGAATTTAATTCAATATCTTTAATCATAAAATATAAATTTTTATCTTCGTCATTTTTAGTATCGATCATTGTTGAACTACTATCCATATTTTGGTATTTTTTATATATCCATTCGTGTTTTTTAGCATATAATTTAAATTTTTGTTCATCTGATGTATAAATTGTATAAATTCTATCCATAAATGTTCTTTTTTCGATAGTTTTTCCATCGGAATCAACCACATCAATATTCCATACTAATGCCCTTGCTGATATTTTATCTTTTTCATCATCAGACATTAAAACTAATAATTTAACATTATCCTTATTTTGAACATAAAAATCTATATATTTCTCACATTTACTATATCTCATACACGAATTGCCGAGTGTACCACCTGCATTTTTATCATAAAATGATTCATTATAATATTTTTTAATATCTTCACCTTCAACTAATTTTAGATTTCCTAATTCTTTTGTTCTTTCACCTTTAACTGCGTCAACAAATGATTCTATACTTTCATTTGGATCACCAGCATTACTAAACATATTAGGAAATAACCTATTAATAACCCTGCCTATTGTCATTGGTGTTCTAACTTTATTAAAAATTGCTTCAATATTAAGATCACTCATAGATAATAAATATTTATTAATATATGGTATATCATAATCTTCTTCTTTGAAGTTCATATCTTTTAATAATTTATTTGATAAATCATATGCTTTATTAGATTGTACTATTATAAATTTATCAAAATTTTCTTCTTTATCATCAATATCTAACATAGTTATTTTAAAATTACCATCAGGTTTACCGTGTTCTTTAATTAAATGTAATGCAATTTTATGGTATTTTATTTTATCTAATAAATTTATTAATCTTGTTGATAATACTAAGTTTAATTCTTTTGATTTTACTTTCTCTATTATCATATCAAATATAAAATCATTATAGTTATTTATATTTATCATAATTATTAAGTATATTTTTATTTTATATATTAAAAATAAATTTTAAATTTCCAGAATTATAAATTCTATATATTTTTCTTTCTAACATTATTTCATGTTCTGTTTTATTCTTATCAAATCCTTCTTTTATTAAAATATTTTTTCTAAAATTAAATCTATAATATCTTTTATTATCAATAATATAATAATAATTAATATCTGTTATACTATTAAATTTAAATTCTAATTTTTTATATAAACTGCCACTACTATAACTTCTATCCGCATAACTTATAACTTGTGTTGGTTTATAATTATTTATAAAATATTTAAATAATTTACTAGCACCCCCAATAACATTTGTGTTTAATTTATTACAAAACCTTAACATCTCATATTGGTACATTGAATCTGATTTAGAATTCATATTTTTTCTTAACTGACCAAAAGTCATTAAACTAACTAGTTCATTATTATAAAATAAACCAATTTTAATTTTTGAACCAACAAACCCTTGTATGTGATTTTTATTTAAAAATTCTCTTATTAAATTATTATCATTAATATCTTTAATTCTACATTTTCTAGCGTAAATTTTGTTTGGTGTCTTATTTAATTTATTTAAAATAATAGATTTAATTATTTCTTGTTTATTATCCCAGTCATCTTCCCATATATGAATCAATTGTATGTTTTTTTCTATACATAAATCTGTTTTTATTTTATGATAATTATTTGGTTTATTTAATTCATTATGCCAGTATAATCCGTTAAATTCAAACGCTAAATTTAATTCAGGTAAATAAATATCTAATTCGTATGGTTTTATAATTTCTTTAGTATTTTCTATTATTTCTCCATTATAATTTTCTTTTATAAAATTAAATAATTTTATTTCTTTACCAGACTTAGAAAAAGAATTAATTGGATTACATATAGTACATAATATTGTATTATATTTTATTCTATTTTTTAATAATTCTTTATCTATGATATAATTATGTTCTTTAATATCACATTTTATATGATAATTACTATTATCAATTTTTAATATATTTAAATTTTTATTTTTTAAATTTCTATCTATTGTTAATTTGTTAATTTTATTAATAAATTCCTGTGTTTTACTATAATGTCCAACTCCGTATTTTTTTAAACATTTATTTTTAACTTTTTCTTTAAATTCAACTGTTTTACTATAATGTTCAACTCCAAATTTTTCTAATAAATTATTTTTAGTCTTTACTTTAATATCTTTATTTAATAACGAACAATCATGTCCATATTTTTCAATATTTGTTTCTTTAAATTTTTTCAATATTTTTTCATTTTTTAATGGTACTGTCGTTCCATATTTATCCATCATTGTTTTATCCCTTTTTAATTTGAATTCATCTACCAATAATGTAGATTTAACCCCATACTTATCTAAATTTGTATTAGTTATTCTATCTATTTTACATTTATTGCAATAATAATTACCATTATTATTCTTTTTATTTAAAATATAATTATAGTATTTTATATTATTATTACTCCCACAATAATCACATATAACATCAATTTTAATATGACTATTATCTGGTAAATCATTTATATCTATATCATAATATCCCTTACCATCTATATCATAACCTAAAGATTTATATCTTTTAATCATTGAACCGTTTATGAATAATCTAATCCTCAATCCTATAGTTTTTTAATTATATATTAAATATTCGTATTTAGTCTTCTATTTTATGATATTTAATTTTTAATATATACTAAAAAATAAACTATTTTATGGCTAGAAGAGACCAACCATTTAGAAATTATCAAAATGCTAATGATATGACACAACAACATTATCAAGCAGGTAACGATATATATCAATTAAATAATGAAAGAATGACAATTGAACAACTAGTAGATTATATTCAAGGTGATCTCACATTTAGTGGTTTAATGCCAAAAGTTTTACCTGATTTAGAGATATTAAGAATTGTTAAAGAAGAAGCACTAGAATGGTTCTATAAAAAATATCAGTTTGCTGTCATAAAATCTTTTTATAGACTAGATAAAAGTTTCATTAATAGTGAAGAATATACAGCTATGGGATATATTACTTTACCAGAAGAAGTAGAAAATATTACTAGAATAGTAGAAATTAATAATCCGTCTCTTTTTAGAATAGGTATCCAAGCACCCAACTTATCAATAAATTTTGGTGTAACAAATCAACCATATTTAACATCCTTTGTTAGTAATGTCGGGGAGTTGGCAACATATCGTCAAATATTAAGTTCGTTTAGTGATGAAATAAATAAAATGTCTAGAAATTACACTAAGTTTTCTTTTAATCAAATTAATAAAAGACTGAATATTCTTGATGAAATTAGAAGTAGTTTTATGTTAGAAGTTTATATTAGAATTCAACAAGAAGAAATATTTGCAAATCATCTATTTAAAAAATATGTTAAATCATTAAGTAAAATAAGACTTGGTGAAGCTTTAGGGCGTTTATCGTTTTCGATGCCTGGTAATTTTCAATATAATGCAGCTGATCTTATTTCACAAGGTCAATCAGAGTTAGAAAAAGTTATTGAACAAATTGTGGGTGAAAGTCCAAATAATTCATTTTTTATAATGTCAAAATAGATTTTAGTTTTTCTTCTATATCTTCATCGTATTTTATACGAATTAGACGAATATTGTTATTTAAACAGTATTCGTTTTTTATTTGATCTCTTTTTTGTGTTTGTTTTAATCCATTTAAACCACCAAAATATTCTATCGACTTATAATGTTGAATTCCGTCATATTCAATAATAATATTATAATTTGGTAAATATAAATCAAATGATAATTTTCTCTTATATTTACAATCTTCAAATGTTTTTTCATTACAATTTCTTTTGTTAATTTAGTAGTTTTCCCCATACTACTATATATTTCCTTTTAATCTTTCTAGTATAATATTATAGAATTTTTCTTCTTTTTCTATTCCTATAAAATTTCTATTTAGGTTTTTTGCAGCAACCAATGTTGTACCTGAACCAGCA
>JBBAEW010000052.1:0-14633 GCA_041655695.1 Saccharofermentanales bacterium | reverse complement strand
GAAGCTTCTTCAGTATCCTGCCCAGGCCGGCACGTTCCAGGGCCAGTAAAGCAAAATAGAAGAGCCCCCAGAGGACGAAATTCCATGCGGCCCCATGCCAAAGACCGGTCAGGAGCCAGACCGCAAGCAGATTGAAGACAATCCGCCAGGGTTTACGACGGCTTCCTCCAAGGGGGATGTACACGTAGTCGCGGAACCAGGAGCCTAAAGACATGTGCCAGCGGCGCCAGAAATCCGTCACACTTGCGGACAGGTAGGGATAGTTGAAGTTCTCCAGAAAATGGAAGCCGAACATACGCCCCAGGCCGATGGCCATATCCGAATAACCGGAGAAATCAAAGTAGATCTGGAAGGTGAAGGCTAAAGAGCCCATCCAGAGAGAGAGGACGCTTGGCGTCCCCCGGACAGAAAGGTTTCTGGCTAACTCGGCCAAAGAATTGGCCAGCAGTATCTTCTTGCCCAGTCCCAGGACAAAGCGGCTGACCCCCCAGGCGAAATCCTGAACGGTCTCCCTGCGGTTGCGGATTTCATCCGCAATGGTCTGAAAGCGGACGATAGGCCCCGCGATCAGCTGAGGGAAGAAAGAGACATACATGAGGAAATAGAAGGGATTTCTTTCAAGCTCCACCTCCTTGCGGAAGACATCGATCACGTAGGAGAGGATCTGAAAGGTATAGAAGCTGACCCCGATAGGCAATACCAGGCGGAGGGGCTTCAGGGTGCCCGGGAAGATCAGGTTAAGGTTGCTGACGGCAAAATCGCCGTATTTGAAGAGGAGCAGTGGGACAAGGCAGAGGAAGATACCTGCCGCCAGAGCCAGGCGCCTCAGGCGATTCTGCTTGATGCGGTCAATGAGAAGTCCGGCCAGATAGCCGGTCAGAGCTGTTGTCACCATGATGACAGCGAATCGCGGTTCTCCCCATGCGTAGAAGATCAGACTGGCCAGCAGGAGAACCGCATTCCTGGCCTTCCTGGGAGCCAGGTGGTAGGCTGCCAGGACGGCCGGAAGAAAATAGTAGAGAAAGGTGATGCTTGAAAAGAGCATGGATTAATCGTTTATCCCACCTGATCGTACTGAGCCGCACCTGCGATGGCTTGAACCTCCTCGGTTGACCCCATGACGAAAAGAACCACCTGGCCGCGCGTTGCCACATAAACGGAATCCGCTCCAACACAGATCCATTTGCGCAGGTCAGCCTTATCCTTCATTTCCTTGGCAAATACCTGGGGATCCTGGCCCTGATCGACTCTGAAGAGCCCCATGGCGAAAGGGTGAACATTGATCATGGGCTGGAGTGAATAGGCTTCTGTATAAGTGCCGTCCACTGTTTCTGCCCCAATCAGGAAACCCGCCTCTCCGGCCTTGACTTCTTCCAGCATGCCGCTTTCCAGCAGGTCCTTCATCTCCGCCTTCTCGACGATTTCCTGCAAAGCTTCCTTAAGGTCGCCTACCTGATCCTGGGAAGGCCCGGGGGCCGGATTGGGATTTGCCGGCTTACAGGCAGCAGTCAGGACCAGCGCCAGCAAGAGAACAATTGTAAGTACTTTTTTCATTTGGATACTCCTGTATCGTGATTTTTGGGGCCAGCCGAAAGGACCGCCCAAATATTGGACGTCAGTTCAAGGAATAGGTTACGCATGAAATGAAGGAGGACGGGAAGTGATTTGGGATGCTCTAAGGATCTTCGACGTCCCTTTGATCCTGAATTCTTTGAGCCAGAAGTTTCCAGACAGAAGGCTCGATGGGCCGATCCTTAAGCAGCCAGGGCTTCTTCTTCAAGGTTTCCCATACTTGCATCAAATGCCTTTCGAGCTTGATTTTTGCCTCATGCCCGGACAGGAGCACAGCAGGAACCTCCCGATCCCTCCAGAGGGAGGGTCTTGTGTACTGAGGCCATTCCAGCAGGCCATCCGAAAATGATTCCAGCTCCCAGGCCTCCTGGTGGGGCAAAACCCCGGGAATCAGCCGGCAGGCGGCATCGATCATGACCGCGGCTGCCAACTCCCCGCCCGTCAGGATAAAGTCACCCAAAGAGACTTCTTCCGCCTGGATTTCCTCGATCACCCGCTGGTCCATGCCCTCGTAATGGCCGCAGACAAAAATGATCTGTTCTTCCTCTGCGAAAGACCGTGCCATGGCCTGATCAAAGACACGGCCTGCAGGTGACAAGACTATGGTTCGGACGTGATCCTGCTCTCCCCTGGCGGCCAGCCAGGCCTGGTAAAGGGGTTCACACATCATGACCATTCCCCGTCCGCCGCCATAGGGGGCGTCATCTACCTGGCCATAATCATTGACGGCATAATCCCTGATCTGGATGGTTTCCAGCTCAATCAACCCCTGATCCAGAGCCCGGCCGCTTATGCTGTGGTTCAGGGCTCCAAGGAGCTGCTGCGGAAAGAGTGTCAGAACAGAAAAACGCATGGTCTAGGGTTCCCCCGGGCTCTCCCCGGCTTCCCTGTAAAGCTCATAGAGACCATCGGGCAAGCGGACCAGGACCTGATTCTCTTCTGTATCAACTCTGCCGATGATGGCGCGCAGAAATGGAATCAGAAGATCCTTTTCTCCCTTTTTGCTGACGACAAGTATTTCGCCGCTTCCGGCATTCATAATATCTGTAACCTGCCCCAGACAACCGACCCTCTCGTCGATAACCTGGCTTCCAAGAAGATCGCCGTAGTAAAATTCGGAGTCATCCATGAGGGCCAGGGCGTCCTCTCTCTTTACGGCCAGGCTGACGCCTGCCAGGCGCCTGGCTTCCTCCCGGCTTCTTATGCCGTCAAAGGAAAGCAGCAGACCCTGAGGTGTAGGACGGCAGGCAGACAGGCGAAGCTTCTCCAGCGGCCTGTCCGCCTTGTCGTCCATGGCATAGCAGATCAGGCCCTCGAAGAAACGGGATTGATCATCTGTCAGGCAGCGGGTCAGTACTTCCCCTTTAATTCCATGCGCCCGAAGGCAGATGCCTATCAGGAGAAAGGGGCGTTTCATGACTGGATATCAACCGAGACCCGCTTGTTGACCATGGCGCCCCGGGCCTTCATGATGGTCCGTACGGCCTGGGCCCTGCGGCCGCCTCGGCCGATGACCCTGCCGATATCCTCGGGGTGGGCACTGACTGTAAGGGAAACTTCGCGTCCCCTGACCTCCTCCTCAATCACCAGGTCTTCCGGAAATCTGACCAGAGGTTCAATCACAGCTTTTAACAGATCTTTCATGGTTTACTCCAAAATGCCATTGTATTTGAGAAGCTTCTTGACTGTTTCAGTCGGTTGGGCGCCCTTTGAGATCCATTCTTTTACTTTGTCGCTGTCAACTTTCAGGGTTGAGGGTTCGGTATGCGGGTTGTAGGTTCCGATTTCCTCGATGAAGCGTCCATCGCGGGGAAAGCGGGCGTCCGCAACGACAACACGGTAATAGGGTTGTTTCTTTTTGCCTACACGCTTGAGGCGGATTTTTACTGCCATAAGTTCCTCCAAGGAGTTTAATCTATCTCAACAGGCCCTTGCGGCCTGTAGAAATCCACTTAAAAGCCGCTCAGGGGCATCCTGCCGCGGCGTCTTTTGCCGGATTGTCCCAGCATGCCGAATTGTTTCATCATCTTGATCATATCGTCGTAACGCCGGACTACCCGGTTGACATCAGTCACTTCCGTACCGCTTCCGGCTGCGATCCGCCGCCTGCGTGACGCGTTCAGGACCTTGGGGTTTTCCCGCTCCCGCCGGGTCATGGATTGGATGATGGCCCTTGTCCGCGCCAGGTCCCCTTCGTCGATATCGGCTGACCCCAGCTTTTTCCCCGCTCCGGGGATCATGGACAGCATCTCCTTCATGGAACCCATGGATTGGAGCTGTTCCAGCTGCTCCAGCATGTCCTGCATGGTAAAGGTGTTGGCCTTCAGGCGTTCCAGGGTTTTCTCCGCCTGTTTCTCATCGAAGGCTTCAGAAGCCTTCTCGATCAGGGTCAGGACATCGCCCATACCCAGGATTCGGGAGGCCAGTCTGTCGGGATGAAAGACCTCCAGGTCCCCGACTTTCTCCCCTGTCCCGATCAGTTTAATGGGCTTGCCCGTCATCCGGCGGATTGAGATGGCCGCGCCGCCCCGTGCATCGCCGTCCAGTTTGGTCATGATGAAGCCGTCCAGGCCGATCCGGCTGTCAAAAGCCTGGGCGATGGTAACCGCCTCCTGGCCGATCATGGCGTCAACCACCAAGAGGCGCTCATCAGGCTTCATGGCCAGATTGATAGCCTTGAGTTCCTCCATAAGCTCATCGTCGACTGTCATCCGGCCGGCCGTGTCAATGATGAGCGTATCGCACATCATGTAACGTGCCCGGTCCCGGCCTTCCTCGGCTATGGTTACAGGGTTCTTCTGTTCCGGATTGATATAGCTTTCGACGCCGATCCCCTGGGCCAGAATGCGCAGCTGCTCCTGGGCCGCCGGCCGGTGGACGTCCACGGAGACAAGCAGGGGTTTCTTGCCCTTGCCCTTGAGATGCAGGGCCAGTTTGGCGGCAGTGGTCGTCTTTCCCGTCCCCTGCAAACCATAGAGCATGAAGACAGTAAAGCCCGCCGGTGATACGGCCAGCTTCTCTTCACTTCCCAGTATATTGATCAGAGCTTCGTGGACAATTTTAATAACCTGCTGGCCGGGCGTCAGGCTCTCAAGAACATGAGCTCCTTTGGCCTGCAGCGTGATTTCCTGGGTCAGGTCCTTGACAACCTGATAGTTGACATCCGCCTCCAGGAGAGCCAGACGGATTTCCCGCATCATGTCCTTGATGTCGGTTTCCGTTACGCGGCTCTTGCTGCGCATGGCATCCGCGATCCGGCCCAGGCGGCCGCTTAAGGATTCAAAGAGTGCCATGGGTCACATCCTGCCAATCTTTCGTCTCTGCTTTGCCGGGACCCGGATCAAGGGTCTCCCTCATGGCATCCAGAGTCAGGTCCAAAGGACCTTGCAGCCCGGCCCTTGCCTGTTCCCTGGCCAGGTCCAGGAGCTTGAGCAGCCTGCGGTCACGTTCAACCAGTTCAAGGGAAAGTTCCAGTTCCCTGAGCTTGGCCAGTCCCCTCCTGATCTGGTCATGGACACCCTGGCGGGACAAACCGGTCGACTGGGCGATCTCCGCCAGCGACCAGTCCTCATTGTAATAAAGGGACAGGATCTCGTTTTGGCGCTCGCTCAAAAGACCGCTGTAATAGTCCAGCCAAAGGCAGACGTCGGTATGTCCGGGTTCTGTAAATGAAGTGTCCCTGGCAATCATGCCAACAGTATAGGCTGGGTCCGCCACAGTGTCAAGCGATTAGATTGACACTAGTCAAGCCTTTGGCAGGAGGGCTTCAATAAATAAATCGCGGTCGAAATCCCGCAGATCATCCACTCCCTCTCCCATGCCCGCCAGACAGAGGGGAAGGCCCGTCTCACGGGAGACTGCTATGGCGACACCGCCCCTGGCGCTGCCGTCCAGCTTGGTAATGACAAGCCCTGTTACCTGAACCGCACGCGAAAAGGCATCTGCCTGAACAATGGCGTTCTGGCCGGTCGTAGCATCAATGACCAAAAGCGTTTCCAGATGAGCATCCGGTGCTTCCCTGTCGATGACCCGTCGGATCTTTGCCAGTTCGTCCATAAGGTTGCGTTTGGTGTGGAGCCTGCCGGCTGTATCAATAATCAGCAATTCTGTTTTGCGGGCAGCTGCCGCTGAAAGGGCGTCAAAGACGACTGCGGCAGGATCAGACCCGGTCTCATGGGCGATTACGGTCGTACGTGTCCGCTCCCCCCAGATCTTCAGCTGCTCAACCGCTGCAGCCCGGAAGGTATCCGCGGCTGCCATAAGGACGGAATAGCCCTGGCTTTTCGCCCTTTGTGCCAGTTTTGCGGATGTTGTCGTCTTGCCGGTTCCGTTGACGCCAACCATCAGGTAAATGGTCAGTCTGTCTTTTTCAATCTTCAGCTGCTTTTCTTCCATCATGGCAGCCAGGGTCCGGGCCAGGACAGCCAGAACACCTTCCTGTGACGCGTCTCCTGTCTGCTTTATATGAGAGCGGATGGCTTCGATTGCTTCGCTTGAGGCTGTGATTCCGCAATCGGCCTGTATGAGCATCATTTCCAGCTCGTCCAGCATATCTTCATCAAAGATGCCAAGACCCGCCGACATGCGTGTGATACCGGCCGCCAGGAAGTCGCGTGTTTTGGAAAGACCTTGCCGAAACGATTCAAAGAGACTCATGCCCGCCTCCGTTAATCTCCATAGGGCAGCGCGGAAGACAGAACCATGGACAGGACCCGCGAAATGCCCCGTTCCTGCATGGTGACGCCGTAGAGGCGGTCTGAGGCCTCCATGGTCCCCTTGCGGTGGGTGACCAGAATAAACTGCATGGACCAGGCATAGCGGCGGACGTAGTCTGTGAAGCGTTTGACATTGGCGTCGTCCAGTGCTGATTCCACTTCATCGAAAACGCAAAAGGGTGCCGGTTTGAGTTTCAGAATGGCAAAAAGTAGGGCGATGGCGGTCAGGCAGCGTTCCCCGCCGGAAAGCAGTGACAGTTTCTGGAGTTTTTTGCCCGGCGGCTGGGCCTTGATCCCGATGTCAGCCAGAAGAACATCCTCTTCTCCCTCCAGGACGATTTCGGCCTGGCCGCCCGAAAAGAGCTCCGAGAAGACCTGGTTGAAATTCTGATTAATGTGGTGAATGGTCTGGCTGAACTGTTCGCGCATGGATTGATCGAGCTCGCGGATGACACCTTCCAGCTCAGACCTGGCCTGCTCAATATCCTTCCTTTGGGAGCGGGTAAAGTCAATCCGGGAAGTCAGAGCCTCGAAGTCCCGGATGGCGTTGTGATTGATCGGCCCCAGCTCGTCAATCTGCCGCTTGAGAGCAGCCCGTTCGGAGCTTGCCCTGGATACGGACGGCAGCTCCGCCATGTCCTCCATGGCTTCAGCCCGGGTCAGCCCGTGTGATTCCCACAGGCGGTTGAGCTGCTCATCAATCTGCTGTTTGAGACGCGAAAGCTCCGACTGGTTTCGCTCAAAGGCGGTATTCAAGGTGGTCAGATGATCGTTGGCCTGATTCATTTGCTCCAGGAGGCTGCGCTGCCCCTGGAAGAGTTCGTCGCGGCGGGCCAGGAGGTTTTCTACATTTTCTTTGCAGGCATTGATCTGCAAGCTGACTTCCTGCCAGGCTTCCTCGTTGGCTGCCAGATTCTCCCTGGCCTCTTCCATGCGGGCTGTCTGGTTGGCCCATTCACGTTCCAGCGAGGTCAGCCTCAGCTTTGATGAATCGATTTCCTGACCGGCTCTGGCCGTCATGGAGTCAAATTGCGCCAAGCTCTCCATAATGGACGCGATGGAAAATTCCAGCTTTGTAACCTGACTGCGGCAGTCGTCGTAAGCCTGGGCATCTGCGGCCTGATCCTGCCTCAGGCGGCCAATCTCTTCTTCCAGAAGCCCCCGACGCAATTCTTTCTCACGGATGGTCTCCCCTGCCTGAGCCATGGAGGTTTCCAGCTGCGCCAGCCGATCGAGGGTTTGGCCAGCCTCGTCCTCCAATTTGGCAAGGTCGCCTGCCATTCGTTCACAGCTTGCCCGGGCCGCCTTGTGCTCGGCTGCGGTCCCCGCCAGATCCCTTCGCACAGCTACCAGCAGATCCAGGGTCTCCTGCTCCCTGGAGGCGGCCAGTGCCAATTGCTCCTTGAATCCCTCGAAATCGGCTGAAAGTTTCAGGGAAGCCGCTTCCTTTTGTTTGACCTCATTTCGCGCTGCCTGTATCCGGCCCGGCCGGCCCAGGACGCCGGTTGAGTGGGGACTGCGGTAACCGCCGGACATGGAACCGCCCCTGTGGACGATCTCGCCCGTCCGCGTCACGATGGCGAATTTCCGGTTCAGAACTCCGCTCAGGCGGACGGCGTCATCCAGACTCTCGACGACCAGAGTCCTGCCCAGAACCTGCCGCACCGCGGGTTCAATTCCTCTGTCGTAGGAGACCAGTTCCGCCGCAATTCCTATCCAGCCCCGGTCAGCCTCGGCCAAAGCACGTGAAGCTGCATCAACACGGCCGGATGACAGGGAATTGACCGGCAGGAAGGTCGCCCGACCCGCCCGTGTACGCCGCAGCCAATCGATCCAGTGCTTGGCCGTCTCAGGTTTGTCGCAGACCAGGTGGTGGGCACTCGCCCCCAGGGCCACGTCAACGGCATCACGGATCTCTTCATCGACCGTCAGGAGGGCCCCAAGAGGGCCGTAAAGCCCGGCCTCCCCCGATCGCTCACTCTCTTGCATAACCTGCTGGACAGGCCGCGTATAGCCTTCGTAGTCGCGTTCCAGACGTTCCAGTGTATCCGCTTCGTAAGACAGCTGACTGATTTCCTTCTTCAGAAGCTCCATGGCTTCTTCCGTCTGGTCAGCCTTTCCATGTGCCGCCAGCGTATGCTGTCTGGCCTGGAGTGACTTTTCATCAAGCTCCCTGACCCTGGCTTCCAATTCCGCCTCTTTGGAGGCAAAGGCTTCCTGAGCCGCAAGACTCTGCCGGTGCTCTTCAGCCAGCAAGGCGGTTTCTTGCTTCAGGCGGTCCTGGCGCGCTTTCAAGGCCTGGCTTTCGCCTACATGTTCCTGGAGGGAAGCCCTGAGGGAGGCCAGGTCAAGCGCTGCTTCCTCGCGTTCTCCTTCGGCCCGTGATCTGTCCCCTTCCAGGCGTTTCATGGTCTCCGTCATGGCCTGCAGACGCGTTTTTTCTTCTTGCAGTTCTTCTGCCAGCTGGTCCTTGCGCCCGGTCAGATCCGCCCGTCTGGATGCCCGGCCGGCCAGATCCTCTTCAGCAGACAGAACCATCATAACCAGGCGGTTCTTCTCTTCCAGCAGGGATTCGGCTCCCTCTTTGGAAGAGGCATATTTCTCTTTGTAAAGGGCGTCCAGGCCTGAATGCTCCGTCTCGGCGACCGACAGTTGGTTGAAGCGCTTCTGTTCATCTTCCAGCAGGTGGTCCAGCTCATCAATCCCTTCCAGGGAACGCTGGTAAGTGGAACCCTTGTCCTGCCGTGCCTGTCGTGCCTGGATCAGGTCGGCTTCCGCCAGGGCCAGCTCTCCCTTGCGCTTGGCCTCCTGTTCTTCCAGGCTTTCAATCTGCCGGCAGATCAGGGCTGTGTCCAGTCTGCGAAACTTATCTGCCAGTTCGATGTGGGCCCTGGCGTCCACCGCCTGCTTTTCCAGCAGAAGGGAGCGATCGGCCAGTTCATCCAGGAGGTCATCCACCCGGACCAGGTTCTGCTCGCTTCGTTCCAGCTTGCGGAGTGCCTCGTCCTTGCGGCTGCGGTACTGAACAATTCCTGAAGCTTCTTCAAAGAGTGCCCTGCGGTCTTCCGATTTGTTGCTGAGAATCTCGTCGACCCGGCCCTGCCCGATGATGGAGTAGCCCTCCAGGCCGATGCCTGTGTCCATGAGCAGGCCGTGAATATCCTTGAGACGGCAGGCCGTCTTGTTGATCAGATATTCGCTGTCACCGGATCGGTAATAACGGCGGGTCAGTGCTACCGTCTCGTATTCGATGTCCAGGATCCGCTTGCTGTTGTCTATGGTCAGGGTCACCTCGGAAAAACTGACCGGCCGCCGCTGGGCAGTTCCGTCAAAGATGACATCTTCCATCCGTTGGCCGCGCAGCGTTTTGGCGCTCTGTTCACCCAGAACCCACCGTATGGCATCCGTAATATTGGATTTGCCTGCTCCGTTGGGGCCTACAATAGCTGTGATCCCCTTATGGAATTCGATCTTGGTGTAATCAGGAAAAGACTTAAAACCTTGAATCTCCAGCGACTTCAGCATGACGTCTGTCCATCCCCCTTCATTTCAAGGAAACGGCGCGATGCATCCTGTTCCGCAGATTTCTTGGTCTTCCCCTGGCCCCAGGCCTGCACACAGCCATCTACGTATAGATCCACTGTATAGAACCGGTCATGTTCGGGGCCAGCCGCTTCCCTGACCTGAAAGTCAATGGAAGTATCAGGCTGCGACTGGGCCCACTCATAAAGACGGCTCTTATGGTCGTAGGTCAGCCGTCCATCCAGAGCCAGACCAAAATAGGGCGAGAAGAGCTCAAGAATAATACGGCGAGAAGTCTCCAGCCCCCCGTCCAGATAGAGAGCGCCCAGAAGGGCTTCCAGAGCATCCGAAAGAAGTGCCGGATTGGCAGCTCCCCCCGAGCCGGCCTCCCCGTGTCCAAGACGGAGAAAGGCACCCAGTCCGATGGAAAGCGCGACCTGGGCCAGGGTCTGTTCGCAGACAAGGCCCGCCCGCTTCTTTGTCATGACGCCTTCCTGGGCGGTCAGATCCTGCTGGAAGAGATAGTCGGTCATGACCAGCTGCAAAACTGCGTCACCCAGGAATTCCAAACGCTGATTATCCGCCGCCCCTCCCTCCTGCTCGTAAGCATAAGAGGCGTGGGTCAGGGCTTCAAGAAGCAGGGCTCGGCTTGTGAAAGCGTATCCCAGGCGATTCTCAAGGGAGTCAAGATCAGTCGACACGGTTTGATGGAAGTAGGATCCCGCCCCGAAGGGGGCGGGCTGCCTTTTTACAGATGGGCGTGGATGAAATCGACGGCGTCGCCGACCGTGCGGATCCGTTCCGCTTCTTCATCCATAATGGCCAGGTCAAATTCGGACTCCAGCGACATGACCAGCTCGACGATATCCAGTGAATCGGCGTTGAGATCTTCGATGATACTGGATGTCATCTCAATCGAATCGGTCTCAATACTAAGCTGGTCTGCCAGGATCGTCTGAATCCGTCCGAATATTTCTTGTTTTGTCATAAAGGACCCTCCTAAATTCAAGTTTCGCGGAAACACTCCAAGAGCCAAAGGTCAGGCCTTGAGAGTCCCCGCCAACATTTCTTTATTCTTAAGCCAATAATCCAGGCCTGAAAACAAGGTAAGAAGAAGCGTTATGCCGATCAGGATATCCGCCGGAATGGTCCAGGGCTGACCGTAACCGATGAAGGGAAGCTCAGGATTAATCCACTGCACCATGATGGGCTCGAACATGAGCGTGCACAGGGTGATGATCTGGAAGACTGTCTTGATCTTGCCGAACCAGCTGGCAGCGATGACCAGCCCGTGCTCGACCCCTACCATCCGGATGCCGGTGACGATGAACTCCCTGGCCGCAATCAGTACGATGACAAAAGTCGAAACCCGACCCAGCTGGACAAAAGCCGTGAAGACCGAAAGGACCAGAAGCTTGTCGGCGATAGGGTCCACCAATTTGCCGAAATTGGATACCAGGCCCTGTTTGCGCGCAAGCATGCCGTCCAGAAGATCAGTCATGGCAGCCAGTATAAAGATGACAAAGGCAATGACACGCCCCGGAGCGGAAACGATGAAGCCGGAGAAGGCGCAGGTTTCACAGTAAGGAAGCGGCAGGAGAAAAAACAAAATCAAAGGGATCATGACGATCCTTGAAAGTGTCAATTTATTCGCGATATTCATCCAAAGATACCCCTATTAATTCGTACGGTTTCGCATCAATGATGCGGACTTGCGGCCGGCTTCCGATGGTCAGATGCGGAGCAGTCGCGGCAACAAAAAGAACGGGATCGATCTCCGGCGCTTCGCCGTAACTTCTCCCTTGAAAGAGTATACCACGCTCTTCAACTCCTTCAAGGAGGACAGGGGTTACCTGGCCGACCCTCTGCAGGTTGGATTCGAGGCTGATCTGCTGCTGGATCTCCATGAGTTTTCCCCGCCTCCACTCGGCCAGGGCCGGCTCGACTCTCCCCGGCAGGGATGCGGCAACCGTGCCTTCTTCCGCCGAATAAACGAAACAGCCAAGGCGGTCAAAACGGAATTTTCGGACTGCCTCAAGGAGGAGCTGGAAGTCCTCCTCATTTTCCCCCGGAAAGCCTGTGATAACGGTTGACCGGATTATGACATCAGGAATCTGCTTACGGAAACGTTCAATGACATGGCCGATCAACTCGATGGTCTCATGCCGTCTCATGGCCGCAAGAATCCTGTTGGAGGCATGCTGAATGGGAAGGTCCACGTAATGGGCAACCTTGGGGTTGTCCGCCATCTCCTGGATCAAGCGGTCCGTAACGGCGCCGGCATAAAAATAGAGGCAGCGGATAAGACCGACGGCCGGTACTTCTTCGGTCAGCCTTGAAAGCAGATCGGCCAGGCTTGTCTTTTCCGGTAAGTCCAGCCCGTAACGGGTCGTATCCTGGGCGACCAGGATCAGTTCCTGGACACCTGCATCCGTCAGCCGTCGGGCCTCCCGGATAATATCGTCAGGCTGCCTGGAGCGGAAGGGACCGCGAATGCCGGGGATGGCGCAAAAAGCGCAGACATTGGAACAGCCTTCCGCAATCTTCAGATAGGCGTAGGTTCCCCGGGGAGCGGAAGGCATCCTGGCCGTATTCAGGTAAGACAGATCCCGCGGCCGCTCCGGCCTGTGATGGCGGAGATTCTGTCCGGCCTCCAGTTCACCGAGCAATGAAACGATAGATCCGTACTCACCTGTCCCGATAATAGCGTCAACCTCGGGCATCTCCTGGCAGATTTTTTCCTTGTAACGCTGGGCAAGACAGCCGGCCACCACCAGATAGGATTCCTCACCCTTCTGGTCCGCCAGCTGCAGAATCGCCTCGATAGCCTCCTCAACCGCTGATTCCAAAAAAGCGCAGGTGTTTACAATCAGGAAACGGGCCTGAGCCGGATCAGCTGCAAAGACATAACCGGCCTCAACAAGAAGGGCGCTCATGCATTCGGCGTCCACTTCATTCTTGGGGCAGCCAAGTGAAAGCAAATAATAAGAATTCTTGTTCATGAATCGGATTCAGGCACCCTGGGACTTCTCCAGGGCCAGATACTTTCTTATGGTGTCGCGGGCCAGACCGGCAGGATAACCGCGTCTGACCAATTCCTTCATGGCCTGGTCAAGCCGGCCCTCTTCGATGACAGGTGCCAAATGCCGGCACAGTTCCAGAGCTGTTGTCGGGTCATCCTCCAGGCCTTCAACAAAGCGCCTGGCAGCTTCCGTATCGATCCCATTTTGTATCAGGGTTTGCAGCATGGCTCTGCGGGAACGGGTTTTGCGCCCCTGGTAACGGGAGGCAACCGCCTGGGCTGCCCTCCCGTCATTGATATAGTCAATTTCCGTGAAATAACGGACTACCTCGTCAGCAATGGCAGGTTCCACGCCCTTGCCCAGGAGATTTCTCCTGACGCGTCCGGACGATTTGGATCGATTGATGCCGATAAAGGCGGCTGCCTTAATTCGTGCTTCCTCAAAAGCCGCATCCCGGCTCATAGATCCAGTCCGAGCATGGCGTCAACATCCGTATCCAGAAGATCCTCAGCCCCCTCATCCGCCAAGGCGTGACCGGAGGTCTTGTGGCCGCTTTCGTCCAGATAGTGTCCGCGCACCTGTGCCTCAATCTCCTGGTAGAGCTCCTGATTGGCTTCATCTTCCAGAAAAGCCCGCACATTGTCCCGGCCCTGGCCCAGTCTTTGGTCATTGTAGGAAAACCAGGAACCGCTCTTTTTAATGATCCCCGCGTCCACACCCATGTCCAGGACACAGCCGGTCTGGGAGATCCCGTAGCCGTACAAAATATCGAATTCTGCCTCGTGGAAGGGCGGGGCCACTTTGTTCTTGACGACCTTGGCCCGGGTCCGCGATCCGATCATGCGGTCACCCTGCTCGATCTTCCCAATCCGGCGGATATCCAGACGGACACTGGCGTAAAATTTCAGAGCCCGGCCGCCTGTAGTCGTTTCAGGGTTGCCGAACATGACACCGATCTTCTCTCTCAGCTGGTTGATGAAAATGACCATGGTCCGGCTCTTGTTGATGACAGCGGCCAGTTTGCGCAGGGCCTGGGACATGAGCCGGGCCTGCAGGCCTACGACGGCATCCCCCATCTCCCCGTCGATCTCCGCCCGGGGGACCAGAGCTGCCACCGAGTCGATGACGATGATATCAACCGCCCCGGAACGCGCCAGTGCTTCAGCGATCTCAAGGGCCTGTTCGCCGTAATCCGGCTGAGAAACAATGAGATTTTCGATATCTACACCCAGATTCTCGGCGTAGGACGGGTCCAGCGAGTGCTCGGCATCGATAAAGGCAGCGATGCCGCCTCTCTTCTGGGCCTCAGCAATACTGTGCAGAGCCACCGTCGTTTTACCGGAAGACTCAGGTCCGTAGATTTCGATCACCCGCCCGCGGGGCAGGCCGCCTATTCCCAGGGCCACATCCAGTGAAAGTGCCCCTGTGGGGATGGATTCGACTTCCATGACCTCCGTGTCTCCCAGTGTCAGCACAGCGCCTTTGCCGTAATCTTTTTCGATCCGGTCAAGGGCGGCCTTGAGGGCGGCCTGGCGGTCTTTATCTTCGATCGGTTTGATATCCTGTTTTGATTTGGCTCCCTTGGCCATGTAAACCTCCTGCTAAACTATGGACGATGAGTGGATCTGAACGTTCAGAACTTTTGTTCCTTCTTGTTGTTTCTATCTTACCCAATGTGCCGGCTGCCGTCAATTGGAAGCTGCGGCCGCAACTGCCGGCAAGCGTCATTTGCCGCCTGCGTCTGCCCTGCCTAGTGGCGCGCGGGCGACAGTTTGAGGAAGCGGCGGATCATGCTCTGCAG
>JBBAEW010000051.1:0-14978 GCA_041655695.1 Saccharofermentanales bacterium | reverse complement strand
GGTCTTGAGAATCTGCAGAGCGGGGCGCAGGGTATCCGCTGTCGTGTTGACGGCGCCGGCCACCAGGCCGTCGGCCTCATCCAGCTTCAAGAGCATGATTCCGAAGGTGGTAGGATCCTGGACCATGGCCCGGGCCTGATCCTCGGAAAGTCCCTTGTGTTTTCTCAATTGATAGAGGGTCTCAACCATCTCGTCCAGGCGCTCATAGCCTTGCGGTTCCATAAAACGGATCCCGTCCAGATGGATGTCGGGGAAATCCTGGCGGACTTTCTTCCAGTCCCCGATCAGGATGATCTGAGCAAGTTTCTCTGACGCAGCTGCCGCCGCTGCTTCAATGACCCGCCTGTCTCCGCTTTCCGGCAGCACAATTGTTTTTTTCGCGCTGCGCGCCTCATTCATCACATAATCAAGAAAATCCAAGTCTACCCTCCGTCTCCTATGATTCCCTGCCGGACTGCTGGCTCGAAGCCCGTCCTTACAGGCTCTTTTATCCTGGAACCAGTGGAATTATAGCATAGTGTCAGCGTAAGGAGACCAGAACGGCCGTATTGTCCTCGGCCACCAGAAGGAAGGTGCGCTGGCTCTTTCCCGCCCTGTACCAGCCGCCCAGGATATCACTGGTCTGACTGGATGCATAGGCCGTCATGAGGGCCTGGCGTGCCTCATCCATGAGGAGCTGGTCACCGGCGGCCCGGCCCAGCAGAAGAGCCAGGGCGTAATCCGCCGATTGGGCCTGGCTGGAGGAGGCTTGCCCGTTAACCGGGTTCCAGCCGGATGGCAGCTCCTTGTTGTCCCGCAGCTGGGAACGGAGCCAGGAGATGAATTCAGAATCCGCCTGGCCCACCTCCGCCAGATGGAGGTTAATCAGGAGCTCCTCCCTCAGGGATGAAAGGGTGCTCTCACCGGTAACGGCCAGGTAGGTCTCCCCGTCTTCTCCCAAAGCTGAGGCGTAGAGAGGCAGAGGGCCGTCCAGCCTGGCCCGGGTCAGGATCTTTTGCCAGTCCGCGGCCAGAGGGGCCCATTGGGCGTCAAAACGTGAAAGGGCCAGGAGGGTCCAGCAGTCGATTTCAGCCAGGTGGGTACCCTGAGCGTGCTCCAGGGGCTGTTCTTCCCCCGGCTCGGGCACCGTATCGGGTGGGGGTGTATCCCATTCGTCGTAAGCCAGAAGGGTCCGGGGACCCGCGATCAGGGGACTTGCTGTCTCCTTTTCCTGGAAGAGGGGCAGGAGGCGGTCGGACAGGTCCATGATCCGGGCTGCCAGGGCCTTGCCCCCGAAAGCCCGGTAACCTTCCAGAAGGACCCGTGTATAGCTCAGGGTGACGGACCAGTGGGCCGGCCCCCGCTGGACAATCAAGGGAAAATCCTCCTGGCCCGTCAGGTGGGAGGCGTGAAAAGGCTCCCCTTCCCGGCCGAAGGCCTGATCGAAGGCTTGAAGCCAGCGGTTGAAGTCCGTCTTCTTGCCCATGCGGACCAGTCCCCGGCCGTAAGCGATCTGATCCGAAGCCAGGTAAAGGCCGGTCCGGCTCCCCTCCTGGGTCTGCCTGGCGGGGGTTTCATAGGCAGAGACCAGGAGGCCGTCGACCGTGACCGAATCCACCGATACCTGCACCAGGAGCTTGTTCTGAATGATTTTCAAAAGACCGGGCGAGAGGAGGCCGGGATCATAAAGATCCGCTGAACCTGCGGCTCCGGGGAGCTCGGGCAATTTCCACCTGCGCCTTGAGGAGGCAAAGATCAGCTCATAGGCCAATACCAGCACCAGGACTGCCACCAGGAGCCCTGCCGCTATAAGTAAAATACGATGCGCTTTCTTTGACATTTGGCCTCCCGTCCTTTAGCTTGATTTTAGCATCAAAGAGGCTCTGGAGTGAGAGGGCGGCAGCGCCCGGAGATCAAGGAATGATGGAGACCTGCGGACTGACAGCTGAATACAATCCCTTCCATAAAGGCCACCAGGAGCAGCTGGCCATGATCCGGGAGCATATGGGACCCAAGGCCGGCCTGATCGTCTGCCTGTCGGGACCCTTCTGCCAGCGGGGCGTCCCAGCCCTCCTGGACAAGGGTCTGCGCGCCGGTCTGGCGCTCTCCATGGGGGCAGACCTGGTCCTTGAACTGCCAACGGCCTTTGCCGCGGCTTCAGCTGAACGCTTCGCCCAGGGCGCTGTCGGGACCCTCCTTGCGACCGGTGTCGCCCGCAAGCTGGCCTACGGGACGGAACGGCCGGAAGACCATGAGGCCATCCGGCAAGTTGGTGCCCTTCTGGCTCAGGAGCCTCCTGCCCTGGGCCAGGCCATCCGCCAGGGCATCGCCGAGGGCAAGGGCTTTGCCGCGGCCCGCCAGGATGCCCTGGCCCAAATCTCCGGCCGGCCCGACCTGGCTTCCCTTCTTGGGGAATCCAACACCATTCTGGCCGTTGAATATGAGAAGGCCCTGGCCAGGACCAGCCCTCTGCCAAGCCTGGCTCTTCCCCTGATTGACAAGGCCGCGCGTTCGGCCAGCCGGATCAGGGACCAGGTCTGGACCGCCTGGCAGAAAGGCCCCAAGTCCGCCCTGGCCCTGGCCCGGGACCTGTCCCGCACACTGCCTGCCGACAGCCTGGCCGCCCTTTTAGAGGCCTTCACAAGCGGCAGAGGCCTGGTCTTTGAAGAAGCTTTGGCGCCCTCCCTTCTCCTGTCCCCTGTCTTCTTTGACCGCGACAGGCTGAATCTTGCAGAAGGCATGCAGGGCGGCCTGGGTGACCGCATCTACAAGGCGCTGGCTATGGACCCCATCCAGGCCCTGTCTGATGATCCCCTGGCCTACAGCAAGCTGGCGGACCAGCTGGCCAGCCGCAGCCACCCAGCCTCCCGCGTCCGGCGGGCCATCCTGGCGGCGGCCCTGGGGATTGAAGCCGGTGATCAGGCCCTGACAAAAGACCAGCCAACCTACATTCGCGTCCTGGGCTTCAACCGCCAGGGGAGGCGCCTTCTGTCCTTTATGCGCAAGGAAGCCCGCCTGCCCCTCATTGTCCAGGCCTCTGACTTTCGAAAACTCAAGGACACTGCGGCCGTCCGGCAGGCGGCCCTGGATCTTCGCGCCCAGGCCATCTGGAATCAGGCGGCGGGCCTTGGACGGCAGAGCGAATTCCAGCGCACCGTCCTGCAGGTCCGCTGAAGGGTCTTGTGATAGAGTATTTGCATTGAAAACTTCAAGGAGGTTGCCCACAAGATGAAGAAACACGTATTCGACACGCTCCAGGAGCGCGGCTACATCGCCCAGGTCACACACGAAGAAGAGGTGCGTACTTATTTGTCCACTGAGGGAGCCACCTTCTATGTGGGCTTCGATCCCACCGCCGACAGCCTGCATGCCGGCCACCTGGTCCAGATCATGATCATGAGCCACATGCAGCGGGCCGGTATCCGGCCCATCGCCCTCATGGGCGGAGGAACCGGCTATGTGGGCGACCCTTCGGGGCGGACGGATATGCGGTCGGTCCTGACACCTGAGAGAATCGAACACAATGTCAGCTGCTTCATCAAGCAGATGAGCCGGCTGCTGGACTTCTCCCAGGGCCAGGTGATTCTGGACGACAACGCCAACTGGCTGATACCCTTGAATTACATGGAATTCATCCGCGAGGTCGGACCCCATTTTACCGTCAACCGCATGCTGTCAGCTGACTGCTACAAGCAGCGGCTGGATTCAGGCCTGACCTTCCTGGAATTCAACTACATGATGCTCCAGGCCTATGACTTCCTCATGCTCTTTCGCAAGTACGGCTGCCGGCTGCAAGCCGGGGGTGATGACCAGTGGTCCAATATAATCGCGGGCACGGAACTGATCCGAAAAAAGGACCAGGAAGCGGCCTACGGCCTGACCTTCCAGCTTCTGACCACTTCCGACGGCCAGAAAATGGGAAAGACCGCCAAGGGCGCTGTCTGGCTCGATGAGGAAAAATACCCGGTCTACGACTTCTACCAGTACTGGCGCAATGTCGGTGATGCCGACGTCGCCCGCTGCATGCGCTTCCTGACTTTCCTGGATATGGATGAGATCCGCGCCTACGAGGCCATGGAAGGGTCGGCCATCAACGAGGCCAAAGAGCGCCTTGCCTATGAGGTTACCGCCATTGTCCACGGACCCGATAAGGCTTCAAAGGCCCAAGAGGCGGCCCGCGCCCTTTTCGGGGCAGGCGGCGACGACAGCTCGGTCCCCACTGAGCGGATCAGCCTGGATCAGCTGCCCGTCTCTCTGCTCGAGATCCTGGCAGACAGAAAACTTGTCGCCTCCAGGGGGGAAGCCCGGCGGCTGATCGAACAGGGCGGGCTCTACCTCAACCAGGAACCGGTCAGGGAAGTCTTTGCTCTCTTGGAAGAAGCGGCCTTCGACCAGGATCAGCTCCTGATCCGCCTGGGCAAGAAGCGCTACGTCAGATTCCTGCTTGACCGCTGAAAAGAGTCGGTTTAAAGATCCCGGGGGTAGGTGTAAGCCAGAAGGCTCCCGGCTGAAAGCTTGAGCGACAGGTCCAGGGGATAAGCCCCCCGCGGCCGGTTGCTCAGGCCCTGGGAACGGCCCATGGGCAGCCGCAGCCCGTCCAGCTCCCATTCCAGGCCCTTGAGGGTCAGATCCGTCACCCCGTCATCCAAAGCCAGAAGAGAGAAATGGAAGCTTGTTTCCGGCGCCTGATCCCTGGCTTTTCGAAAGCAGTCTTCCGGAAAGACCTCCTTCATGTCAGCGGGGCCGCTGATCAGGCGGGCCAGGCTGGTCCCGTCCGTCATGAAAACAAGAGCGCCTCTCAGGGCCAGAATACGTGCCAGGGCAACATTGGCCAGCTGGTGATCCAGACGCCTTCCTCCATAATCCAGAAAGATGAAGGACCGGCCGGTCAGATCCCCGGCTGTCTCAAAGGCCTGATAGAGGGCGTGCCCCTGCGGATCGGCCAGGGCGATCTCTGCCGGATCCATACCCAGGGCAAGGAGAACAGAAGCGGCTACCGCCAGTTCCCCATCTGTGTAATCCTTGTCTCTTGGGAAAGTCAGTGATTCCGACAGGCCGGCCAGCTGCTGGCGGGTTTGTGGCCGGATGGAGTCGAAGTCCCCGACCAGAAGGCGGGGGACATGGCCCAGAGTCAGAAGAGCCTCTGCTCCCCCGTCGGCGGCGATCAGGGTTTTGGATGTCTGGACGGCCCAGT
Organism: Saccharofermentanales bacterium; assembly: GCA_041655695.1. Classification (GTDB taxonomy): domain Bacteria; phylum Bacillota; class Clostridia; order Saccharofermentanales; family DTU023; genus UBA4923. Next base: position 9,805 of record JBBAEW010000051.1, on the reverse strand, counting down.
CTGAAAAATAATCAGGGGATCCGGCCTGGCCGGCCAGGGCGATCAGGGCGTCAAGGGCCATTTGCGTCATGGCTCTTTACAGGCGGGCTTTGGCGGTCCGCATGATCCGTCGGAGCTCCCCTGCTGCCCAGGCGGGATCTTCCGCTCCAAAGACAGCCGATCCGGCAACGATCATGTCGGCTCCGGCCCGGACAATGTCGGCCGCGTTGGCGGCGCTGATGCCCCCGTCCACCTGCAGGCGGACAGGATAGCCGGAGTCATCGATCAGACGGCGGGTCTCCCGGATCTTGTCCATGACCTGAGGGATGAAGGACTGGCCGCTGAAGCCCGGATTGACCGACATGAGCAGGATCATGTCCAGATCCGGCAGCAGCCAGCGGATGGATTCCAGCGGGGTTGACGGATTCAGCGAAATCCCGGCAAAACAGCCCAGCTGGCGGATGGCCGACAGGGTGCGCTGGGCGTGCTGGAGGACCTCAATATGGACTACCAGGGTCAAGGCACCCGCCCTGGCATAGTCCTCCAGAAGGCGGTCGGGGTTGGTCACCATCAGGTGGACATCCAGGGGCTTGTCCGTATGTCTGGCCAAGGCGGCAATGACGGGAGGGCCGAAGGTCAGGTTGGGGACGTAATGGCCGTCCATGACATCACAGTGGATCAGATCCAGTTGGCCGTCCAGGCTTTGGACGGAAGCGGCCAGGGCCGCCAGGTCCGAGGAAAGGACAGAGGGGCAGAGCAGGTTCGTCGACCGGTCAAGGAAGATCTCCCGTCCCCTGTCCTGCTTTGAATCTTGCCTTGTCACGGCCATGGCGGTCTCCTTAATCCGGTTCAGTCGTTGTCGTGGTCGTCTCCGATGACGTGGTCGTCGTGGTCGTGGTTGTCGTGGTAGGATTCCGGTAGGCGTCAAGATCGGCAGCGGATCCGAAGACCAGGGTCACATTCTCCGATGGTTTGAACTTGATCCCCGGCTTGGGTGTCTGCTCCAGGATGAAAATCAGGTTATGGTCGGCCGGATTTTCCGGATTCAGAGTGGTCGCGGGATTCCACCTGGTCATGGTGACCTGAACCAGGTTGAGGGGCTCCAGCTCCTGCATGGCCTGCAGGAAGGTCTTGCCCCGGACCTCCAGCATGGTGACTTCCTCGGGCGGAAGTGTCGGATTCAGGTAATCGTAAAGGTCTTTAGCTGTCCCCACGGTAATGATGACCAGGGTATTGGGCGGGTATTTCTCACCGGCTTCCGGCGACTGGCGGATGACGTACTTGTCATTGGCGGGAATAGGTTGGCCTGTGATGGAGGTCTCCCCGCCCAGAAGAAGTGAGTTTTCCTCAAGCAGGGCCAGTGCCTGTTCATAGGGCAGGCTCTGGAGCTCGGGGATGATAACAAATTCAGGCCCCGTACTGTAGAAGATCTCAACCGTTGAGCCCTTGGGCACCATTTCGCCTGCGGCGGGTTCCGTCCGGATAACCAGATCCTTGGAAACAGTCGACGAAACCTCCGGTGTAAACTTGACCAGGAAACCTTCCGTTCGCAATTCAATATCTGCGATCTGGAAGGATTTGCCGACCACCTGGGGAACAACTGCCGAATCCTGCCCCAGGGAAATATAGAGAGTCAGGATGGCCCCCCTGGGATCAATCTTCAGGGTGCCGTCGGATTCAGGCGTCTGCCGCAAAATAATATCCGGCAGGACCGTGTCGCTCATCTCGTACTGAGGGTCGACCACCAGACCGGCATTTTTCAAAACCTCAAGCTGGGCTTCAATATCCGTGTAATACTGGCCCTGGAAATTGGGCAGAACAATCTCGGCCGAATCGGTCGGATCCGTTTCGCCGGGCGCGAAGTGGCGGACCAGCCAGACGGTCAGAAGGGCCAGGAGGAGGACAGCTGCCACCACAACCGTTATGGCGATGGCTGTATCCCGATAACGCGAGGATCGCCGCTTGTTGAAGGTGCGTTCGATCTCCCGGATCCTTCCATAATTGGACTCGCCGCTCTGGGCGCTCAAGGCCGAGGTCGAGGCCGTCTCCCACTGTGCCGCCGAACGGGGGATGACCCCGTAGGCACCGTCGGGTTCGATCATGAAGGCATCCAGTTCATCGACGAACTCGCGGGCCGTCTGGTAGCGGGCCTCCGGATTCTTCTGGATGGACCGGAAGATAATGCGGTCCAGGGCCGGCGGCAGGGAAGGCACATAAGTCGAGGGGGCCGGCGGGATCTCCTGCAGGTGCTTGATAGCCACCGCAACCGAGGATTCTCCGTCAAAGGGCATCCGCCCCGTCAGCATCTCGTAGAAGACAATACCTAAAGAGTAGAGGTCGGACCGGGCGGTCACCTGACCGCCTCTGGCCTGCTCGGGTGAGAAATAGTGGACAGAACCCATGACCACCCCGCCTGTCAGCGTGATGGTATTGGTGCTGGAGGCACGGGCGATCCCAAAGTCGGTCACCTTGGCCACCATATCCTTGGTGATCATGATATTTTGCGGCTTGATGTCGCGGTGGATGACCTCACGCCGGTGGGCGTGTTCCAGGGCCAGGCCGATCTGGATCAGCAGAGGGGTTGCCAGCCGGTAATCGATAGGGCCGTTGCGGCGGATGATGTCCTTGAGGGTTGTCCCCTCGACGTATTCCTGAACGATATAACGCACGCCCTCGTAAGAACCGTAGTCGAGGACGCGGACAATGTTGGGGTGATCCAGGCTCGCCGCAGCCCGGGCTTCCGTCGCGAAGCGGCGGACAAACTCGGGGTCGTTGGCCAGGTCATCGTGCATGACCTTGACGGCCACTTCCTGACCGCTGGTGCTGTCCTGTGCCAGATAAACGGTCGCCATGCCGCCCTGGCCCAGGGTCCGTATAACCTGGTATCGGCCCGCAATCACCGTCCCTTGGGCAAATGATTGTGAAGAAATCATTCAAACCTCCTAATCAGGCGAAAACGACAAGGCTTGTCACATTGTCCGGAGCGCCTGCCTGTAACGTTTGTTCAATCAGTGAAGCTGCCGCTTCATCCGGCGTACCGGCCTGGCGCAGCGTCTTTGTAATCGTTTCCTGTGACAAAACCCCGTGCAGGCCGTCACTCGACAGAAGATAGCGATCTTTTGCCAACAAGTCAACATGCGTGATATGGGGTTCAACATATTCAGGATAACCCAGAGCCTGGGTCAGGACATGGCGCCTGGGATGGGATCCGGCCTCGCTCTCGTCCAGGGTACCTGAGGCGATCATCTGACCCACGTAGGTATCATCCCGGGTCAGCTGTTCCAGGTTCCGCCCCCTGAGAACGTAACAGCGGCTGTCTCCGATGTGGGCAACGAAGCAGCTCTTGCGGTAAAGGACAATGAGGGTCAGGGTAGTCCCCATCCCCGCATTCTCCGGATTTTCAAGTGAGGTGGTATAAACCTTGACATTGGTCTTCTGGAAGGCGTCATCCAGGACGGACCGGACGGTCTCCGGCTGGTTGTCCGCGGGCAGGTTGCTGCGCAGGAAGGAGACCACATAGGCAATGGCGGTCCGACTGGCCAGCTGTCCGTTTGCGTGGCCGCCCATGCCGTCTGCCACAGCAAAAATGAAAGGCCAGCCCTCTTCCGGGACGTCGGCCGCGTAGCTGTCCTCATTGCGCTCTCGGACAAATCCCGGATGCGTCATCCCTGAATAGGCGATTGAATGACCTGTCATGTCCTTATCTTTCCATTGCAGGAATTACCATTATTCGCTGCCAGGACTTGCCAAAAGGGATGAAAGCACCGGGTAGATCCCGGGACCCATCCTCCTGACGCAAGTTCCAACCTGTCGTGTGATTCTAGCATTTTACCCTTCAAGACGCAATCAAAGAGCCCCCTCAAGCCATCCGGCGGAGGCGGGCAAGGAAGAAACCATCTGTGTCGTGGAGGTGGGGCAGGAAGAGGATGGTTCCGGGCAGGCGGTCCGAAAAAGGCCGGTGGACCGAATCACCAAGAAGGGAAAGGAGTTCCCCGGTCAAGTCCTCCAATTCAAAGGAAGCGCCTGCTTCCGAAGCCAGGAAATCTTTGATCTGCTCTTCATTCTCCTCCGGGTTGATGGTGCAGGTGGAGTAGAGCAGACGGCCGCCCGGTGCAAGGGCGCGCGCCCCGCTTGCCAGGATCCGCCCCTGGATGCCCCGCAGGCGGTCGATGGATTCCCGCGTGACACGGGACCTGATTTCAGGGCGTTTGGCCAGAAGTCCAAGGCCGCTGCAGGGGACATCGCAGAGCACCCGGTCGAAAGAGCCGGTCAGGTCCTCCTCAAGGGCCGCCGCATCATGGATGCGGGTCTGGACAAAGGTGTGGCCCAGGCGGGTCAGGTTGGCCCTCAGGGTCTCCACCTTTTCAGCGGAAAGATCACAGGCCAGGATGGAAGCCTTGCAGGCCGCAAGTTCCGCCAGATGACCGGTCTTGCCGCCCGGTGAAGCGCATAGATCCAGGTAGCGGTCTTCCGGACTCCCGTAAAGGACAAGGCCCGCGGTCATGGCTGCCTGTGATTGGAGGCTGTAGAGACCGGCCTCATAGGCATCTGTAGCTGTCAGACTGCGTCCGCCCGCTGTCATGGTATAGGCACCGGGAGGCCAGGCTGCCCGTTCAGGCCGCAGGCTTTCTGCCTGGCCGGTCAATAGCCAGGCTTCAAAGGCGTCCAGTCTGCAGCCGTTGGGCCTGATAATGGCATGAGCCGGAGCCAGAAGTGAGGCCTGCCCAAGGGCCAGAGCCGTCTCCCCGCCATACCAGCCTGCCAGCAGATCATAAAGGGCCAGCGGCAGACCGGCCTCCAGGATGGCCTCATGGGGGCCGGCAGGCGCCTGGCCTTCCCGGGCCAGGCGCCTCAGGATGCCATTGACAAAGCCTGTCGCCCGCTCGCCCGAAAGAAAGCGGGCCAGGCGGACACTTTCATCGCAGGACGCGGCCGCTGTTGCCTGATAGGAGAAAAAGAGCTGCCAGACTCCTGCCCGCAGGATGGCCCGGATCCAGGGATCCAGGTCCGCCAATGGGCGCGAGGAAGCGCGGGTCAGAAGATAATCGATATAAGGCAGGCGGGAGAGGGTCCCGAAGAGGATGGCCGAGGCAAAGGCCCGGTCCCTGGCATCCAGGCCGGGCGAAGCCAGGTGGAAGGCGGCGCTTTCATTGGAGAAAGCCTGCTCCTCAGTCACCTGGTGGATGACCTTGACAGCGGCCAGGCGGGCCTTGTCGGCCTTTCTTTTGGTTTGCGGACGGGCCATGGGCCTTATCTTCTATTCCGTGAGCTTGCCATCCCGCTCAGCCGGAAGAAATAAAGGACTGAAACCGCCGCCGAGGCCACATAGGTCAAGGCCGCCGCGCGGAGGACCTTTCTGGCGCCTTTGAGCTCCTCTGCGCCCAGAATGCCCGTATCCTCCAGCATGCGGACGGCCCGCCGGCTGGCATCAAATTCGATCGGCAGGGTGATCAGATAAAAGAGAACGGAAGCGGCGAAGAGGCCGATCCCGAACTGAATCAAAAGGCGGGACCAGAGGCCGTCGAGGACGAAACCCAGACCGGCCAGGTAAGGGCCGGCCATGGAACCAATATTGGCGGGCAGAAGGAGGGCCGACCGGATGCGGTTGAAGATGAAGTGGTCCCGGTCCTGGACAGCGTGCCCCGTCTCATGGGCGGCAACTCCGATAGCGGCAACAGAGGTGGCCGCGTAAGTCGATTGGGACAGGCGCAGGATCTTACGCCTGGGGTCGTAATGGTCTGACAGGTTTCCGCCTGTCTGTTCAATGGCAACCCCACTGAGTCCCTGCTTGTCCAAAAGGCGGCGGGCAGCCGAAAAGCCCGAATAAGCAGAAGCTGCCGGCAGCCGGCTGTAACGGCGGAAGGTCAGTGAAACCAGCAGCTGGGCTCCCAGGCTGACTGCCAGGCCAACAAAGAAGGGGATGTAACCGATAAAGGGCATGCCTGACCTCTTCCGTCAGTCGGCTGTCGAACAGGCGCCGAAGACCGCGCCCTCAACAAAATTATGTGAACAGTCGATACAGAGCATGGGAGAGCCGGACTCGGGCTGAATCTCCAGGATTTCAACGGCCCCCTGCCCGCAGAGCACCAGCATGCGCCGGTCCTCCAGAATAAGCTCGCCGGCCTGGCCGGGGGCAAGCGGATGGGGGTAAACCCTGGCTCGCAGGAACTTATAGCGTTTGCCCTGGAGGAAACCAAAGGCGCCCGGCCAGGGATTCATGGCCCGGATCTGGTTGTGGACCGCATGGGCAGGCCGGTCAAAGCGGATCTCTCCATCCGCTTTCCGGAGAATCCGGGTCAGGGTGGCCTTGTCTTCATCCTGCTCTTCCTCCGTCAGCCGGCCGGCCGCGAAATCCTCCAGGTGGCGGGCCATCAGCTGACCGCCCAGGTGGGCCAGAGCCAGATTGAGTTCGCCTGCGTTCATCTCCCGGGGGATCTCCATCTCTTCCTGGGCCAGAAGGGGGCCTGTATCCAGGCCGGCATCCATACGCATCAGAGTCACACCCGTCCGGCTTTCCCCCATGAGGAGGGCTGTCTGGATGGGTGAAGCACCCCGGTAACGGGGCAGGAGCGAGGCGTGGATATTGAGGCAGCCCTGCTCAGGGATCGACAGGACCTCAGGCGGCAGGATCTGCCCGAAGGCGGCCGTGATCATGAACTGGGGAGCACGCTTGCCAAGATCTTCAATAAAAGACTCCTGGCGGCAGCTGACGGGCTTGAGGGTCTCGATTCCCCGCTCCCCGGCCCAGAGAGCGACAGGTGACGGTGTCATCTTCCGGCCCCGGCCGCAGGGGCGGTCGGGCTGGGTGACCACAAAAGCTGGCAGGAAGCCGGCAGCCTCCAGATGGTCCAGGACAATGGTCGAAAACTGGGGCGTGCCCATGAAGCCAAAAGAGATCACAGGTTTCCTCCTGCCTCCTCTTCTTCCTGGCTATCCTCCCCGGAACCTTCGGACGGGGGCAGCTCCTCAAGGGTGCAGAGGGGAATCTGTGAGTGGCGGCGGAAGAGGATGCCGTCCAGGTGATCGGTTTCATGGCAGACACAGCGGGCGGCCAGGCCTTCCACTGTTTTTTCAAAGGGCTGGCCTTCACGGTCCAGGGCCCGGACGGTCACCTGAAAGGGCCGGCTGACAATGCCGAAAAGACCTGGCAGGGAAAGACAGCCTTCGATGCCTTCCTGCCGGCCCTCCTGGCCGATGATCTCAGGGTTGACGAAGACCTGCGGCCCCTCATCGTCGACATCCATGACAAAGATCCGGCGCAGGACACCGACCTGGGGCGCGGCAAGTCCAACACCATCGCCCTCGTACATGGTTTCAATCAGATCATCGATCAGAAGCTGCATTTTATTGTTGATCCCCTTGACCGGCCGCGCGCGCTTGGCCAGCACCGGATCGCCCTCTTTGAGGATCTCGCGAAGTGCCATGTCCTGCCTCCTTGTTTTTTCTTCAGTCTAGCACAGGCAGGCCTTAGAGGGCCTGCAGTTGCAGGTGATACAGGCTTAAAGGGTGGACCAGGGATCAATGTCTACGGTCATGGAACCTCGGGGAGAACGCTTGATCCGGTCCGCGGCATGAAAGAGAAGCCGGGTCAGATTCTCTGCCGACGGATCCCGGGCGATGATCCGGTAGCGGAAGCGATTTCGGATGCGGGCTATGGGGGACGGAGCCGGCCGGGTCAGGCTGGTTTGCCCGAAGGGGCTGCCCTCCCCTTCCATAAGGGACAGAAGCAGGCGGTAGCAGGCCATGGCCGCCTCCCTGGCCCAATCCTCTTCAAAGGACCGGAACTCAATCAGGCCAATATGACCGAAGGGCAAATAGCCCATACGCCGGCGGAAAATGATCTCTTCCTGGAAGAAGCGGCCGTAATCCTGGCTGGCCGCAGCCTGGACAACAAAATGATCGGGCTGCAAAGTCTGAATGATGACACGGCCCTTCTTATGGCCTCTCCCTGCCCTGCCGGCTGTCTGGGTTATGAGCTGGAAGGCCTGTTCCAGGGCCCGGAACTCACCGGTCCCCAGGAGCTGATCGGCTGACAGGATGGCAGAAAAGGTGACATTATGAAAATCATGGCCCTTGGCGATCATCTGGGTTCCCACCAGAATATCGGCCTGGCCGGCCTCAAAGGCATCCAGGAGCTCCCTGTGTGAAAAGCGGCCCCGGGTGGTGTCCTGGTCCATGCGGAGGATCCGGGCGGCCGGAAATCGTTCCTTGAGGGCTTCTTCGATCTGCTGGGTCCCCGCCCCGATTGAGGCGATCTCCTCACTGCCGCATTCAGGGCAAAGGGAGGGAACCTTGCTGATCCGGTCGCAAAGATGGCAGACCATGCGGCTGGGCGTCTTCTCCGGCCCGTAGGGGTTGCGGTGGGAAGTCAGGGCAATGTCACAGGAGGGGCAGCGCATCTGCCAGCCGCAGGCCCGGCAGACGACTGTCCGCGAAAAGCCCCGCCGGTTGAGCAGGATCATGGCCTGCTGGCCCGCGGACAGGGTCTCCCCCAGAAGGCCGCACAGGCGGCGGCTGAAGACCGACAGGTTGCCTGCTGCGTATTCCCGCCGCATATCGACGATTTCAACTTCAGCCAGGCCCTGGTCGCTGATCCGGCCAGGCAGGCTGAGGAGCTGGGATGTACCGTCAAGGGTCCTCTGGTAGGTGGCCACCTGAGGCGTTGCCGATCCCAGAACCAGGACCGCCCCCTTGATCATGGCCCGCATGCGGGCGATATCCGGCGCGTAATAGCGGGGCTGCATCTCTGCCTTGTAGCTGGATTCCTGCTCCTCATCCACCACAATCAGGCCCAGATTCTCCAGGGGGGCGAAGACCGCGGACCTGGCGCCGACCACAATGGGGATCTCCTGGGCCCGCACCCGCTGCCAGCTTTCGTAGCGCTCCGAAGGTGTCAGGCGGCTATGGAGGATGGCCACCTGGCGGCCGAAGCGGGAGGTCAGCCGCCGGGTCATCTGAGGTGTCAGGGCGATTTCAGGTACCAGGATGAGGACCTGGCGGCCGCGGGCCAGGACCTCCTCTGCCGCGTGCAGGTAGACTTCCGTCTTGCCGCTCCCCGTGATTCCGAATAAAAGCAGTTCCTTGAGAGTATTGGGAGCGGCTTGCCGGCCTGCCTGGCGGATGGCGCCGACGGCCTCCTGCTGCCTGGCTGTAAGGGTGGGCGGCAAGTCCGGTTCAACCTCTTCAAAGGGGGGATCAACTTCCATTTTTTGCTTGAAAAGGGTCAGGATCCCCCTTTTTGCCAGGGTCTGGATGACGCTTTGGGAGACTCCGGTCGCCTGACGGATCTCCAGGCTGGAGGCCGATTCGTGCTCCAGAAGGAGCTCAATGACGCGAATCTGCTTCATGCTCCTCAAGTCGCCGGAATCCAGCATTTCCAGGGCTTCCTGGGGGTCAGTCAGCCGGCAGGCCTGAACGGATCGGCCCTTGGCCGCCAGGACCGTAGGGGGGATCATGGTCTTCAAGGCATCCCCCACGGAGCAGTAGTAGCGCCGCCGCATCTCATAGGCCAGGCGCAGCTGCTCCGAAGTGACCGGAGGAAGGCCAGGGACCAGCTCCTCCAAGTCTTTGATGGATTGGGGTGAAAGGCCTTCCGGCAACAGGCTGCTGATCTCCATGACATAGGCGGGAAGAGGTTTTTTGCCGGACCCGAAGGGAACCAGGACCAGGGAACCGGGCCTTACAGCTTCTTCCAAAGCCCGGGGAACCCGGTAAGTCCAGGTTCTGTCTATGGCACGCGGCGCATGGGTCAGGACAACCTGGCAATACAATGTCATCTTGCCGCCCCCTGCCTTCTGGCCATCCCTTTTCAAGAACCGGCTTCCAT
>JBBAEW010000050.1:0-15011 GCA_041655695.1 Saccharofermentanales bacterium | reverse complement strand
CAACCCTGTACAGCGAGCTGAGTCCTGACCTTCACATCTATGTGTTCGCGGTACCCAATGCAACAACAGAAGAAGAGGCTCGCGCTCTCATTCAGATTGTAGAGGGCAAGACGTGCGAAGAACTGGCTTACAGCTTTGACGTCAACGGGGATGGCCGGGTTAACTCAACCGACGTTGTCTTGACTTACGGATTCTATAAGGGGGTTCACTCACTTACGGGAGAGTTCGGACTAGCGACCATGAAAATGCGTTTAAATGCTGACATCAACGGTGACCGCAAGGTTGAGACCGACGATGCCCAGGCGATCCTTGACCACATTTGGAGTTAAGCAAACGGAGGACTGGAGGGCGGGCTTTGTTTCCAGCGTAGCACACGCCTTCCCTATACGAAGAAGAGTAAGTGTATGAAACTAAAACAAATTATCATCCTTCTGATCATGTGCATGCTCATGGCCTTGATCGCTCCCGGGGGAGCGGTGGACGCAGCCACCGACCCATCCAGAACCTACGTCTATGACTTCAAAGTGGACGAAGGTACCTCAACAAGTGTTGGGGTATGGGATGAGATTACGCTCACAATCGAGCTGAAGCGGGTCGATGAAGACCGCAGTGGTGAGTACGCCATGTATTCCATGCAGGATGAGATCATTTACGATAGCCGGCTCTTTTCGCTGGTTGCGGGAAGCCAGACAATTGCTCCCGGTTATGATTTCACTGTGCGTATGATGGAAGATGGCATCAGGCAAAGGATCATCGTCAGCAGAGTGGTTGCAAGCCCTTCGGGCGTACCCACGCCTGACGAACTGATGGTCGCTGTTTTCCGTTTGAAGACGCTAACTCTCATGGAAGACGAACCCATTGCCAGCCGAAACTTTAAGGTCAATTCGCGGTCAGGGGATAACTATGAGGCAACAAGCAACGATGTGACAGTGACTACCAGCGGTTTTGACCCCTCAACGGCTCAGATCGGCTTTGTCAGCTTCGATGACTTCAACGCTCTGCCGGAAGGTTATCAGTTGCTTGTTCTAACCGTGCCGCTGCCCCTTGAGACAGATGCCTATATCTTTCAGGGACAGACCTTCTTTTACTCTTCTCTTTACAGCGATTCTGCCGAGGGCAAGTATGTCTACCTACTGGCCGTTGAAAATGACGTGACAGAAGAAGATGTGCTCGCTGGGGTTGAGATTGGCCAAGGGCAAAATATCCAATTGACCTATAGTAAGGATGTGAACCTGGACAATCGCGTTGATTCAACGGATGCTGTCTTGGTCTACGGTCTCTACAAGGGACTTCACCGGATTGACCCGAATTTTTCCAAGGTCTCTATGCGGATGAGGCTAGAAGCTGACGTCAACGGTGACCGGACGGTTGATACAACAGACGCATCGGTCATAATGAGTTATATTTGGGATGGGCGCCCGAATCAATAGCGTCTACGGATATTATGTGATTGAGAGGTACGTGCTTTGTGAAGCTCCTTAAGAGAATTTTGGTCTGGACAACGCTGATCTTGATGATCAGCTTTATCTTTTTACCTTCCGTCTCCCTTGCGGCTACGGATCCTACCATGAGCTTCGACTTTGAATTCAGTGCCAAGGGAGAAAAGACCGTAACAGCTGAAGTAGGCGAACTCATCGATTTTCAGCTGGAACTCAAGCGGACGGACGAGGGAAAGGCAGGTCACTATACCCTTTATTCCATGCAGGATGAGTTGATCCTTGACAGCCGCTACTTTGCTTTTATCGAAGGGAGCCAGGAGGTGGCCGCCGCCTTCGACTTCGGAATCCGCTTTTTGGAAGACGGTATCCGGCAACGAATTACAGTGAGCAGGGTTGTCATGGGCCCTTCAGGTGCCAGGGTCCCTGATGAACTGGTGCTGCTTTCATTCCAGCTGAAGGCTCTGACCGCAATCAAGGATGAACCAGTTATCAGCAGGAACTATAAAGTGAATACACGGTCAGGCGATACTTATATTTCGACCGGCAATGATGTGATCGTTACCATTAAGGGGCCTGGCCCCACGCACTACGCCGTCATTTTCGAGGGAGGCGATGAGACGGCTTGGGGAATGGCACCCTCTGTAGGAGGTAAGGCGGAGGGCGATCAGTTCACACTTCCTGATAACACCTTTCAACGGGAGGGCTATACTTTCAGAGGCTGGCACGATGGATCCCGTACCTATGAGGCTGGCGACCGCTATACTATGCCAGGCAGGATGGTTGTCTTTACCGCTCAATGGGAGGAAAAGCCTCCTCTGACCTCTCCGAGTGGCGGAGTTACCCGGCCCAGTCAATCGGTGCCGGAGCAAGAACCGGCGACAACTTCTCCCTCTACCCCCCAAGGGAATCAGACACTGACGAGCAGTAATGAGGGGAATCCGTCCGTTAATGCTGGTTTCGGTCTCATCATCGACCGCAAGGTCAAAGAGGAGAGAGGGATCACAATCGCGGAAGTGGATGAAGGAGTCCACCTGCGAGGTGACAACTTGAAGGGTCTGACTTTCCAGGTCGTGAAGGATGGCCGGAAGGCCCAGATGGAGCTTGACACAGAAGAAAAGGAAGTCCTGATCAAGGAGATGCCAGATGGCAGCTTTGAAGCCTGGATTGACAAGGACGGGGATGGTATCTTTGACACACCCATCGCACGGGTTGCTATCGGTGGTATGAGTGCGATCTGGTGGCTTGCGGTCGGATTGGTCGTCTTGTTGGCAGCGGGATTTTTGATTGTGTTTTTTGCCAGACAGCGACGGGAGCGTTTTAGCTAGCCTTGGGAAGTACTCGAAATCTTTGTCTAACGGGGGTAGGTCTCAATGAAATTTAAGCCTTACCAAGTAAGAATAGTGGGATTCACGCTTGCCTTGTTGCTTGTCGTAGGCCAATGGCTGTTTTTTCCTGTATATGTTTCGGGGGATTCTGTCCATACTAATACGGTCTTCACCGCAGGTTCTGCGGAAGTCAAAGCGGGCGATACTGTTGAGGTCCCAATATTCATCAAGGATTGTGCGCCCTTCTTCGCCTTGGGTCTCAAAATTGATTATGACAGAAATTTGGAGTTGATCAGCATTGAACTGCATGAAGACCTTAAGCCTTCAAACGCAGGTAATCTCGATTTGCCGGACGACATCTCTCGCGGAGTACTCAATTTCATTAAGTTTGGTTCGGGTAATACCCGCTTCGAAGATGGCCCTGTCTTTTCCTTATCTTTTAGTATCCCGCTTGATGTCCCGCCAGGCAATTATAAGATTGGGCTTGCCATAAGTTCTGCAGGTTGGGTCAACTGGGAGGAACAATTTTTGTCCGGATCATTTGTTGATGGAACCTTACAGATTACAAATGCCGGCAACCCTGCAACTTATGACGTCATATTTGCCGGAGGACCGGGCGCTACAGGGACTTCACCTTCTCTTTCCGACAAGTTGGAAGGCGAAGCCTTCTTCCTGCCGGAAAATTCTTTTCAAAAAGAAGGTTTCAGCTTTGTTGGCTGGCATGACGGGGTCAGCTTGTATGATGCCGGCGATTCTTATACCATGCCCGGTCATGCGGTGACCCTCACTGCCCATTGGAAGGAAGATATCCCGTCTGGTCATAAGGAGCCGGATGTCCAGCCTCTTATCGATCCAAATGATGTGGCTGACCGGGATCTTACGGTGGAAGTGACCGAGGGTGGGATTATAGTCGGGGGCAAGGATTTGTCCGGACTCTCCTTCGATGTCAATACGCCGGGTGGCAAGGTGCGGGTCGATCTGGACACAGAGGAAAAGGAAGTCCTGATCCAGGATCGGGGCAAGGAAGGCCTTGAAGTCTTCATTGATGCTGACGGGGACGGGGTCTTTGAAACCTCCATCGGCCGCTTCGCCTTGAGGGGGAATAGAGTATTCTTGATCGCTGCCTTGATCGTCCTTGGCTTGTCGGCATGTCTTATTGGCTTCCTGATCTATCGGCGGCGGCGCAAAAGAACCTGAGGTGGGCGCTGGTCTGTAGCTTTGAATCCGGATATAAGTTGTCTTTTGTGACAGGGAGGTATACCCAATGGCCGGATATGGTCTGCTGATAGGCAACGGACTCAACCGCTGCCATGGCTTTCCCTCCTGGGACGCGCTTCTTGCGAACATTGCGTCACCCTATCTATTGGATAGAATTCAGGCTGCTCCCAACACCATCAAGTTTGAGAGCATTGTTTCATCCCTCCTGGACGAAAAGGATCCGCCGCGTCCGGCTTTGCCGGATCTTATCACGGCTACCAAAGAACGGATCATCGCGGAGCTCAAGCAATACGATGGCCTGGACCAAAGAGGCCAGGATATCCGGGTGCGCTTGTTTAAAGAGCTGGATCCCGCTTTTATTTTGACAACCAACTACGACTATATGCTGGAAGAAGCCTGGCGCTCAGCAAAGGGCCTTGAACCATCCCTGGGAGAAGGGAATAGGACGGAAATCAAGTACAATCTCTACCGGCGGATCGATATGGGCAGCCTGCCCTTCTACCATATCCACGGAGAAATGGATCGCAAGGCATCCATTGTCCTGGGCTATGAGCACTATGCGGGCACCATCGAAAAGATGCGTGCCAGCAAAGTGGATCTTGAGAAATACCCTCACGCGGCCCCCTTTCTTGTACACAACAGCTCCAATGAGCCACAGGTATCCTGGCTGAACGAGGCCTTGCTGCATCCGCTCTATGTGATGGGTTTGTCACTGGGTGACTATACTGAAATTGACCTCTGGTGGTTTCTGGTCTACCGGGCCTACATTTTGAAGACCTTTCCCGCATATGAGAGGCATGGAATCGTATACTTAGCACTCAGAAACGAGGAGGGGCAGACAAAAACGGATAAGCTTGCCTCGCAGCGTCAAGAAGAGACGCTGGAATCGGTCCTCCACAGCCTGGACATTGACTATGTGGCCATTGAGGTTGGGCAAGGGGGCTACTATCAGGGATATCTGAGAGCATTTGACCACATCAGGCGGGAGGCAGGATCTGTCGTTAAGTGAGCGACACCAGGATCCTTGGTGTCGAAATCTCTTGCCAGGTGTTTGGCGGCAGGAACTTGCCTTGAAATTTGGCAACCATTCGGCATGGCTACTCGCCGGCAATAATTAATGGAGCGACGTCTATCAGGGGTCGAATCATTGTTCCCGGGAGAGGCGGATCCCACGGGCTCGATATTTATTGTCGCGAAACTTAGTATGCTTAATCTGCCTTTGATAAAAGAGCAGGAGGATAGGGAACAAGAGGAGTGTGATCCGGCCAAAGATGGAGTTGGCAAAAAGGATCAGGGCGCCCAACCAACGGCTTCTGGCGTAAAAGACTCCGATCAGTTCCTGTTCCTGGACTGTTTTGATCAGGGTTTCATGCTCGGAGCCAGGCGGGTAGTTGTCAATGTCAAGGGTATAGACCGGACCCTCTTTTTTAATGATACGTTCCACGTACATGATTTCATCCTGGTCAAAGAGGACAATTTCGCCCACTTCGAGGGGCCTGTCCCCGCGGAATTCTTTGAAAAGAGCCAGATCGTTCAGTTTGATGGCCGGGGCCATGGTATCTGTCTTGAAGACATAGGGGATCGTGCCTTTGATGGACACATGGCGGCGCGTTGAGGTAGCGTTGATGGCCAGGATGGCTGCGTTCAGGAAGAGGGCGGCCAGGATGAAGAGCATGAGCAGTGTGGTGATCGCCAGGTCCAGGGCTTTTCTTTGCCGGATCCCTGCGGGCCTGTTATCAAAAGGCTTCATCCGTCCTTTGAAACGGCTGGATCGCAGATAGCGGCCGGGGGCCTCTAAACTAGTCGGATGGCGGTCAGGAGAGAGGTAATAGCGGCGGGCCCTTACCCAGGCGGCAGGTATGGACACCAGCAGGGTCATGAGAGAAAACGCGCCCGCAAGTGTCAGGTAAACCGACCGCTCAGGCTGGCAGATGACCGCCAGACGGGTCAGGAGATCTTCTTTTTTCAGGAGACTGTAAAAGCCCGTCCCAGATTTGGCCCATAAGAGGGCCGCCAGGCTCAGCGTCAGCAGGTAGCGGCCGCTGTTGACAGACCGGAAAAGGGAAGAGAAGAAAAGGCCCAAGCTTGCCATAAGCAGGACATCTGCCAGGCCCGCCAGATAAAGGGCCGGTAAAAAAGCTGTCGAGAGGCCGTACTTCAAAAAGAAGGTCAGAAAAACTACCATCCCAAATCCCATGGTGTAGGTAAAAAGGGCGGAAAATATCAGGGCTAGGGTCTTGGCTCCCACCAGAGCCAGGGGCCGGAAGCCAGCCACGATGAGGGGGTACCAGCGGTTATGGGTCAGCTCCCCGTAAAGGGCCTTCTCGTAGGAGACCAGGAGGAAAAGCGTATAAAGGACGGGTGCGGTGTGGACGTAGAGGGAAGCGGTGGCGAAGTAGCCGGGCTTCATGAGGTGAGGCAGGGTTTCGGAGAAAATACTCCTTTCCATGGTCTGAGCCATGAAAAAGAATGCGAAGGCCAGGGCTCCAGAAAAAAGCCCATAGGTCAGCTTGTTACCCCAAGCCCGCTTAAGGCTTGAGGCCCCTTGGCGAAAGGCCTGCTCCAGGATGCCGCCTTTATAGAGCATGGGCACGCTCCAGGGCCTGGAAGGCCCGTCTGGCGCTCTTGGCGGCCGTAATCCGGTCAGGTGCCGGAATGCCGGTTCGGCCGATGACCTCCAGCAGAACTGCCTGATCGACAGGGTGTTTTTTGTCCGCTTCCAGAATCAGGCGGCCCTCTTCCAAGTTCAGGTTCAGGCCCGAAAAGGTCGCGGTCAATCGGTCTTTGAGAAGATCCAGGCGGTCTCCTTCTATTTCAAAGAGAGTGGGGTCATGGCGGGAAAGCAGCTCATCAACTGAGCCCTGAAAAACAAGCTGCCCGTCAAGGAGAAAGGCCGTATGGTCACAGACCGTCTCCACCACTTGGCTGTCGGTGGTTGAGAGGACCAAAGCCCGGCCCCCTCGGCCGATCAGGCGGGCCAGGGCTTCAAGGAAAGCCATTTGCGTCAGGTCGAAATCCAAGGCGGGCAGGTTGAAAAAGATGAGGGGAGCGGGGGTTTTGGCCGCCACGTAAAGGCTTGACAGGGCTCTCTCCTCCTGGGACATGCGGCTGACCAAGGTCAGGGACAGCTGGCCCAGCCCCAGGCTGATCAGTTCGTCAAGGAGGGTTTCCTGGCGCAGGATCAGGTCGCCTGGCATCTTGCGGGTGACCTGCATGGCGGCCTCCAGAAGCTTCACGTGGGGAGGGAGCAGGTCACTTGAGGCCAGATAAAAGGAGCTATGAGCCGCAATCCCATGGGCTGATCCGATCCCCGAGAACTTTTCCAGGAGCAGGGAAAGTTCCAGAGGGTCATGGCCGAAAACTCCCCAGATTTCCCCCTTGCCGGTTTCCAGGGTCATGGCGGGGAAGAGCGGCCTCAGACTGCCGTCTTCCCGGATCATGCGTTCATCCGACTGGGCCGTCTCAAGGCGAAAGACGCCGGGATCCAGGAAGTCCAGGATCTGCTGTAAACGTTTGTGCGGTAGCTTTCCCATCCCGCACTCCTAGGTCAGGGGAATCTTGAGCAAAAAGCGGGCGACCACCCGTTCAGGGTCCAGCAATTCCGCATCCGGGTCGTTGTCCGGATTGTCTCCCCGGGTCCGGTAGCGGATCTCCCCATCCAGCTCCAGAATCTCAATAACCCGGTGGGTCACAAGGGCTCCGGAGGCCGACCGGAAGGTGACAATCTGTCCTTTGGACAAGGTGTCGGGCCTTGAGGTCCTTTGGGCCAGGATGACGGCTCCCGTCGGCAGGGTGGGCTCCATGCTGCCGCTTGTGATTCGGAAGAGATAAAACCCCGCCAGGGAGGGGGTTTCCCCATGCTTTTTCGCGATAAGGATGGAGATCAGGGCCGCAGCTAGGAGGGCCGTCAAGATCAAGAAAAGGGAGCCTCCCAAAACTCTCAGCGCCCGGGAACCGGCTCTTTTATTCCTGGCGTTGGCCAGAGCCTGCCGCATGGACTCAATGTCCTCCTGGGTGGTCAGGCGCGTATCCGGCATACCACTAATCCCTCTTCTCTTTTCGTTCAATTCGACCTCTACCCATCATGATACAAAAAGGGCCGCCTGTCGAACAGGCGGCCCTTGCTTCTTCCGCGGCAAAGGGGTGCCCGAAAAGCTTTCTCTCGTCCCTTAGTGTTGGACTTGTTTGCCTGTGACAGTGACGGTCAAGCTGGCACCGAAAGTGTCGCCCTGGAAAGCAATGTCACCGTTATCCGGCGTGCCCCAAGGCCAGGTGACCTCGACGGTGAAGGCTTTGTGCAGACCCTGGCCCGCAGTTTGCTGGTACTGGAGGGGGCCGGTCACAACCGCATTGTTCTCCTTGACGGTGACAAGGAGCGGCGTGATCATGCTTTTGCCGTCGGCCGCAAGGAGCTGGATGTCGACGTCGACATCCATGCCGGTTTCGCTGGACGCGTCGAAGGAGAACACCCACTCGTGGGATTCACCGGGGGCAATTTTCAAGGCTTCTTCAAAGTTGTCGCTGCCCTCACCGGTCAAGGAGAAGGACTTGGCAACGACGCTGCCGCTCGCCAAATTGTCCAGGGTGACGGTGTAGTAGGACATGGTACCGGCGATCAGGGAAACCGTGATGGCCAGAATCAGTGCGATGATGGTGATTGCTTTTTTCATTTCATTTCCTTCTCTTTGTTTCTATCTTCTTTTTCTAGAGAAATGGTTGAACCATTTCCGCTTACTATCTTTAGGGGAAAACAAAATCCCGGATGTGTTCTACTGTGACCGGCTGCCCATTGAGTGTCACCTCCTGCGGCGTATGAGCCTCACCGTCGAGGGCGATGAAGTGGCCGCCGACAGGGAAGGCCAGGGAGCCTCCCGCGGGGATGATCAGATTCCAGGAGGCGGGGTTGGTGAAGACGAAGTTCCCGCTTTCCCTGTCCTCTTCCGTATTGCCCAAAGCCGCATTGTCCAAAAGATTGAGCCGGGTCTCTGGCAGGTGAAAAGCCAGCTGCCAGCCATTGACGTCCTGGGTATCCTGGTTGTAAAGCGCCAGGCTGAACTGGTAACGGATTCCGGTTGACTCCTGCTGGGGCCTTGCCGTCCTGTAGACCAGGCGGAAGTTGCTTGCCTGGGGTTCTTCCGCTTCTCCCGAACCAGGTTGATCCGGATCTTCGGGCCCCTCAGCATCATCTCCTTCGAGCGGAAGCTGAGAAGCAAAAGCGCTGACCCGGACAGCCGTGCCAAAACCGGAGCCGGCATAATGGGCGTCATCGCTTCCGTCCCCCGGCCAGTGCAAGACGACCTGGTATTCAGCAGATTGTCCCTGGTCTTGGAGGGGGAATTCGCCTGTGAAGGAGAAAGAACCGGTACCGGTCACCCGGCCTTTTTCCTGACCCTGCGGGTCAAGCACGCTGACGGTCAGGGGCAGGATGGCTTCTTTGCCCTCGGCGGCCTCGACCGTGAAGGTCAGCCTGTAATATTGGTAGGTTTCCGTAATGGCGGAGTTGTCATAGTTATAGACCTTGAAGGCCCAGTCAACAGTCTCCGAAGGAGCGATGGGTGTGTTGCGGGTGAATTCCCTGGTTTCGCTGGCCAGAAAAATGAAAGCTTTGGCGGTGACGCTGCCGCCGGCCAGTCTGTCGAGAGAAAGCGTGTAATAGGACAGTGTCCCTGCCAGCAGAGAGGTCAGGATGGCCAGGATGAGGATGGAGATAGTGATCAATTTTTTCATGGGAGCGCCTCCCCCTTGTATGCTTATTAAAGCTCGTTCGAATTCTGCCTGTTACCTGGGAACCCTTGCTTGAGCTCCCGTTCCAAATCGTCCTGTCTTTGAGACCGGATGGGCGGGTCGGGAACCATTTCCTTGAGGTCCGCAGGGGACTATAGCACGCTGTCATGGGTGAGGTTGATTGAGAGTAACGTAAGTTACTGTATAGTTGCATAATGCCGATATTTCAAGGCTTATCAGTGAGAAGTAGGGGATGCGGGACAGGGGGCAGGCATCTCCTGATCGGGCGTCTGTCCATAAGTTTTCCTCATTTTATCAGGCGTCATTCTTCTGCCTGCCCGGTTCTGTGGCCGGCCAGCCACGTATAAAGGGGTTTGGAAAGCGTATATTAACAAACTAAGCAGGAACCGAGGCTTTCACCAACAGCCTTTGGCAGGCGTGTTCTGTGTTCGCTCCGGCATGCGTTACTTGTGGCGATTCTGGTAACTTTGACGGAAACAAAAAAGCATCACAGATTTGAAAATACAGGAAGTATTGAAGCCTGTACCTGGTTTCGCCTGATGCCCTATTGGGTGGATGGGGAAAGCAATGTGGTAGGGAAAGCGTCGGTCATGCCAACGGTCATCTGTGACGGGGCCCACTGGATTCAAGGAACAAACATCACCTATTACTGCAAGCTGCCGATACCTATTGTGATCTTCCCGTTCACCAGATGGTCGAGGTATTTGCAGACGCAATCCAAAGCAATCGCGGGCCGGCGGCGGCAGAGGTATGGGCGGTGACAATTGGTGCGGCGGGTCAAACTGCCTCAGCACCGTAGAATAAAGCAATATCATGCCCCCCTGATTATTAGGCAGGTACCCGTCGGTTCGATCGAAAAATTGTAAGAATTGCAAGGATTCTTGTGAAAACTGCACTCGACTTGTCCAGACCAAATGATTAGCATTGAATTAGAATCGATCCTTGTCTTAGAAAAGAGAGGGGTTACGGATACCGATGGCTGTAGGAATATCCTCTGCAAAGAGCCCCATGGCTAGTTGGCGATGGGGCGGGATTCGGTCTGCAAGACGCTCAATATTTCGCAGGATGTCATAAATGGGAAACAATATTGAGTCGTTAGAATAGAGTTGATGACGACTGTTCGGTGAGGTGAGTATGGACATTAATGAGATCAAGTCAAGAGCGAATGAAGCAATCGAGAGCCAGAAAGCGCGCTTAATAGGTATGGGGCAGGATCTTTATCAGATGCCCGAGACAGGGTTCAGGGAAAGGAGATCTTCCGCTTATATGGAGGACTTTCTTTCGGGGCTGGGGCTTACAGTCCAAAATGAGATCGCATTGACGGGCTTGAAGGCGACCGCCAGGGGAGCAAGTGATGATTTCACTGTTGCTGTCTGTGGTGAACTGGATGCCTTGCTCATGCCGGATCATCCGAATGCAGATCCCGTAACTGGAGCTGCACATGTATGCGGACACCACAGCCAGTTAACCATGGTCGCGGGTGTCGCACTGGGACTGGTTGAAACCGGATTGATTAAAGAACTTGACGGCAATTTGTCCTTCCTGGTTGTTCCCGCGGAGGAGATCATTGAACTCGAATACAGGGCGGATCTTGTCCGGCAGGGAAAGATTAAGTATTTCGGCGGTAAACAGAATTTTATCCACTATGGGGCAATGGATGATATTGACTGTGTCCTGTGCAGCCATCTGACAACAGTTCCGGAGGCCTATTTCGATTACGGTAAGCACTACAATGGTGTTGTTACCAAAGAGATCAGGTTCCATGGAAAGAGTGCCCATTCCGCCTTGAGTCCCCACTTGGCGGTCAACGCGCTGCACGCCGCCATTGCTGCCATCAATAATATCAATGCCCTGCGCGAACGATTCAGGGACGAAGACCATGTTAGGGTACATTACATCATCACCAAGGGTGGCCATAGTGTCAATATTATTCCGGATGAAGTATGTGTAGAAATGGGCGTCCGGGCTGCCAATCTGCAGGCTTTATCGGAAACCAACCGCCTGGTTAATGAGGCCATCGCTGCGGGAGCCGCTGGAGTTGGCGCGCGGGCCACAATTATCGATTATGGCGGCTATCTGCCCTTCACTCAGAATGAGGCCATGAGCCTGTTGTTTGCTGAAAACGCGGGTGCCCTGGTCGGTCCTGAACGAGTTGAGGATACCCGGAGCTTAATGCGGGCCTCTTCAACGGATGCTGGTGATTTTTCTTCCATGCTTCCAACGATTCATCCGAATTTTGGAGGCGCGAGAGGTAACGTGCACAGCAACGATTTTGAGGTCGCTGATGAGTACCTGGCCTATGTTCTCCCCGCAAAAGCGTATGCCATGACTGTAATCGATTTGTTGTGGAATCAGGCAGAAAAAGGCAAGGCCATCAGGAACTCCTTCGAACCGGATTTCAAGAACAGACAGGAATACGATAAGTTTTCAGAGAAGCTGATTCGCGGCATCTTTGAAGATCAAGAATAATTCGATTGGCTGCGGGAGGTGATGCCTTGATCCAACTACGCATCCCTCCCGGACATGAACACTTTTGTGAAATCAATCTTTGTTGGGGCTATGCAAGGGCAAGCCGGCGTCGGCTGGCCAGAGCACTGAAGCAAAGCACTAAGGACTGTCCTCGTCCAAGGCAAAGGAGACTGTCTCCGTTCTATAGAGGGCTCCTTGGGTGTAATCCTGGCTTTGGATCTGGAAGCGAATGGAAACTTCATTTATGGATTCAAAGTTATGCTCTTGCTGGACCTGGCGGTCCAGGTAGAGGTAGGCGAATTCCCTCTTATGTGCGCCCAGAAAGCTCTGAAAACCGTTGAAGACGGCGGTGCCGTCGATCTTCATTTCTTCGATCAGGACGACTCGTTCTTCCTCTGTTTTGTTGACCATATAGATCCATAGAAGAGGGAGGGCCGGATCCGGGACTTGGTCCGCCTGGGGGAAGGTCTCCGCTAAACGGGCGATGATCTTCAGGTCCTCGCTGTCGTGGACCAGGGTGCCTTCCTCGTCAAATGTTTGAATGTAGGAGGGGTCGGCGTCTGTTTTTATTTGGATTCCCTGGGCGTCGATCAGGTTGATTTTGGTCTTGGCGTCCATTATGTAAAGGGCGAATTCAATGCCCTGGATCAGGTCGATTCGGGCTCTTTCCAGGTTGTTTGAAGGGAAAAGTATATCCAGTTCGGCTGTTTGCCCGGGGAGGATATTTTCATGAGGGTCGCTTTCCTTTGGACCTTCCCATGAGGTAAAGGAGGCCTGGATCATGATGCCGTTGACGGATACATCGTAGAAGAAGGAACTGATGGCTTCCTGGGAATGGTTCTCGATCTCATAGATCAGGGCGGGGCCTTTGGGGTTGGAGAAGTCCAGTCGCTTGACCCTGACCAGGATTCCATCCTGGTCGATGACGATTGCCTCTTCAATTGCTATGAGAAGCAGGGGAGGGTCTGTGACTTCGACTGTTTGCTGGCTTGTTTCGTCCGGTTGAGAAGTCTGGGGCGGGGGAGAGCTGCAGGCTGATAGAAGAATGCTTGCAAGCAACAGCGGGAGCAGCAGGAAGGAAACGATTTTTTTCATGAGGCCCACCTCCTGTCCTGATGTCAGCCATCCGGTTCTTTGTAATCAAATTAGCACCGGGAAGGTGGCCCATGCAGCGGGGATGTTACATCCCTGCCGCATGGCTCTACGAAAAATATGGATTTTTTTGGTTAAGGTTCCCTGGGTCAGCCCCGGCTGTCGGTCTTGGCTGCTCTGGGGGACCGCGTTACATTCCTGTGCAGGAAGAGATCGCTTTGGGACCTCAGATTCATGCTGCCCTGGCGGACGTACTGGTTGGCCGTGCGCTCTTTTTTTACGGATTTGAGTTTGGCCTTCATGCCGCTGACCGAGATCAGGGCGATCAGGAGGGCAAGGGCCAGGGCGATGATGGCAGCCGTCAGCCGTTGGCTGGAGGCTTGAAGGAGGAGGGGTATTGCTTGTGTCAGAATCATAGTCTTACTCCTTTACCGTGCCAGAAGCTGTGACAGGGCCACTAGGATGACGGAGGCGATGCCGAAGATACGGAAGAACCATGACCAGTAGGCCTTCTTATCCAGGGGCAGGTCACCGACCAGCTTGCCTGTCTGTCCATTCATGGCAAAGAGGTAGTTGTTGCCCTCCCAGCTGGTGGAAAGGAGCCAGACGGGGAGAAGGGCGTACTGGATCTTATTGTCGGTCAGAGCCACATCCTCCCGCTTGGGGGATACTGAGCTGTAGCCCTTGACGGTATTGCGGAAGGCCTGTTTTGAACTGGTCTGGATGCGTTCATTGGCCCGGGGGTAGCAGGCCTCGGCGCTGACATCGTATTTGTTGGCGAAGTAACCAGCCAGGTAGGCGGTTTGGAAGTCGACCGCTTCATCTGTATGGAAAGGCTCAAGGGATTCCATGAGGGTATCGTCGATGGCCTGGGAGCCGTCGGCGGGCACATGATCGAAGGCCAGGTCACCTGCCCGGTGGACATGGTAGTGGGAGGTCTCCGTGTAGTTGTAGCTGCTGTCGCTCCAGCGTCTGACCTTGGTGGCTCCGTATTCTGCCTTGACGTCGGCTGTGGCGTCAAAGAGCCAGAAAGGCACGTAGACGCCCTTGATCTCGTCCAGATGGTTCTTGTCACGGAAGACCTTGGGCAGGAGCTTCTTGCCGGCGTAGTGGCGTTCCAGGGCGGCCAGCGCCTCCTGTTTGTTAAGTTTGAAGGGAACGACCAGATCCGGTCTCAGGGCGCCTGAGAATTTGGAGGAGATGACGATCCGGTTGCCGCAGAAAGGACAGGTGGTGGCACCCAGGGTTTCGTCCCCGATGATTTCTCCGCCGCAGGAATTGCAGGCGTAAACGGCCATACCGGCTTCCTCTCCGGCCTGCCAGTTCTGGCCGGCATACTGCCAGTCCAATGATTCAGTTTCCTGATCGTTGGCCAGCAAGTCGTCCATGGCCTTCAAGGCCTCTAGGTCCAGGGTGGAATCGCAGTAGGGGCAGACCATGTCCCGGGTACCCGGTTCATAATTGATAGGTCCGCCGCAGTTGGGACACTTGTATTCGATGAGAGCCATTGGGTCGAACTTCCTTTCCGTGTCAGAAGACTTTTATCCTAGCTTACATCAAGGGAGGCCGGTGTGTAAGACCTGCTTGCCTTGACCTGCCCATAAAACCTGCTATAACCCGAGTTTTACAGTTATGAGAGGGGAAAGCCCTGCGGACCATTGCAGTCGCAGGGCTTTGGGGGGATTTAGGGGATGAAGAGAACTGTAGTGCTATAGGTTCAGTG
>JBBAEW010000049.1:0-15560 GCA_041655695.1 Saccharofermentanales bacterium | reverse complement strand
TTTTGCCGTTATCTCCCTTCACTACCTGCGAAACCAGGATCCCTTCACCGATGCCGAAGCCATCTACACTTCGGAACTCCACCGGACCTACACGGAAGTGGTCCACGCCATCGCTGATTCGGCGGAGGAGATGAGTGAAGCCCGTATCATCGGCCACTACGACTTCTTCTCGCGCTACGCCCCCCAGGATCGTTCAAAGATGCTCTATGAGCACGCGCCGGAGGCCTTCGACAGGCTCTTTGGGATCATGATTCAAAACGGTCAGGCCCTGGAGATCAACGTGGGAACCGTCAATTCCCTGGTCAAACGAAAGGGCTATTCCCTCCAGGAGGCCATGCCCGACCCTGCCATTCTCAACCGTTACCGGGAGCTGGGGGGAGAGGCCTTCAGCATCTGCTCGGACGCCCACTACCCAGCCCAGAACGGCCTCCATATGCCGGAGACCCTGGCCTATCTTGACAGCTTGGGGATCAGGGAATTCGTCTGGTTTGAGGCCGGACAGGCCATGGGCGGCTAAAGGGTCTTCTGATACTCCGCAAGGCATTCCGCGAAAAGCGGCAGAGCCGACTGGATCCGTTCACTGGATACACAATAGGAAATCCGGACAAAACCCGGGAAACCAAAGCTCTCTGAGGGGACGACCAGGAGCTTGTAGTGCTCTTTGGCGAAAGAGGAGAAGGCCTGGGCGTCACCTCCCGGTGCCTGGACGAAGAGGTAGAAGGCCCCGTGGGGTTCAATGCATTGGTAACCCACCTGGGTCAGGCCTTCATACAGGGTTTTGCGGTTGAAGTCGTAGACGGTCATATCCGGCTTGACATGGGCGCAAAGGCCGATGACCCGCTGGATCAGGGAGGGGGCGCAGACGTAGCCCATGGAGCGGGCTGAGCCGGCGATGGCATTGTAGAGATCTTCTGCGTGGTCGGCCCCCGGAGGAACCAGGACATAGCCGATCCGCTCACCGGGCATGGACAGGGCCTTGCTGTAGGAGTAGCAGACCAGGGCGTTGCGGTAGAGCAGGGGAATGAAGGGCGTCTTATGGCCGTCGTAGACCAATTCGCGGTAGGGTTCATCTGAAACCAGGTAGAGAGGCCGCCCCCTCTCGGATGCCTTTTTATCCAGAAGTGCGCTGAGGGCCGCCAGTTCAGCCTCCCAATAGATTTTCCCCGAGGGGTTATTGGGCGAATTAATGATGACAGCACGTGTTGACGATGTGATAGCCTTTTCGATGGCTCCCAGGGGCAGGGACAGGTGGGGCAGGCTGGACGGAACCGAAATTAGGCGACCGCCGTGGCCTTCAACGAAGCATTTGTATTCGGGGAAGTAGGGGGCGATGGCGATGAACTCATTGGCCTCTCCCTCAAGCGTGAGGGCTCGGAAGGTAGCCGACAGGGCTGCTGCCGCACCGCAGGTCAGGTAGAGGTCCTTGGCCTGGTAGTCTGTCCCGAACTCCTGGTTGAGCTGCTCTGCGATGACGCGCCGGACTTGAGGATCTCCGGCAGCGCTGGTATAGCCGTGAAGGGCCAGAGGGGATTCGTTTTCAAGTAGGGACGAGAAGGCCTGATTGACTTCCTTAGGCGGCGGGACGCTGGGGTTCCCGATACTGAAGTCGAAGACAGCCTGGGGGCCCAACTCTCCGGCTACTGTTTTTCCGTATTCGAAGAGTTCGCGGATGGCAGATTTCTGCCTGCCGTATCCCAGGGTTCGTTCGGAGCAATAAGCCGGGCAGGCTTGATCCCTTTTCATGTCAATCCTCGCTTCCGGGGCCTTCTTGCGCCAGCTGGCGGCCCCTCTCAAAGGCCTGTCGGTTGATGTCAAGGAATTTGGGAGGAACCTGTGCCTCCAAAGCGCCCTCCCAGTCGAATGCGTCCATGCCGAAGGCCTGAACCAGGGCTCCAAGGAGGATGACGTTCATGACGCGGGGGTTGCCCAGGCGGATGGCCTCTTCTCCGGCTCTGACGACGACGGTCCGGAAAGCACCCTCCAGCTCACTTATACAATTGTCGGGATATTGGGCGGCTCCGGAGGCGACCGGCAGGGGTCGGATCCGGTAGTCGTTGACGACGGCAAGGCCCTGGGGCTTGAGCCAATCGGTCCAGCGTACCGCTTCCATCTCCTCGAAGGCGACAAGAATATCCGCACCTCCCTTGCCGATCAGGGGAGAGTAGACCTTGGGGCCGTAGCGCACGGTAGTCGAGACGCTGCCGCCTCTTTGGGCCATGCCGTGGATTTCACTCATTTTGACATCGTAGCCGGCCGCCATCAGGGCATGGGTCAGGATGCGGCTGACCAGGATGGTGCCCTGACCGCCCACGCCGGCCAGAAGGATGGTCTTGACATTGTTTTCGTTCATAGGCTCACTCTTCTTTTTTGATGGCGTCGAAGGGACAGGTCTGCAGACAGACGGTGCAGCCGACACACTGGTTGGGATCGATCATGGACTTGCCGTCGACGAAGAAGATGGCCGGACAGCCGACGCGCAGGCAGATCCGGCAGCTGGTGCAAAGCTCGCGGTCGACATAGCAGCGGGCCGGCGCCAGGGGCAGCCTCTTGATGAGGACGCACTGTCTGCGGACTACCATGGCGCAGGATTCCTGACAGGCCGCCGCTTCTTCGATGGCGGCCTTCATGGCGTCCAGGTCCTGGGGGTCGACGGTGATGACCTTCCGGTAACCCAGGGCCCTGAAGATTCCCTCAATGGAGATAGCCTGAGCGATCTCACCTTCCAGGTTGTAGCCGGTTCCCGGGTTGTCCTGCTGGCCGGTCATGGCCGTGGTGCTGTTGTCCAGGACGACCGGGATGACCTTGCCCTTGTTGTAGAGGATTTCGACGGCCCCGGTCAGGCCGCTGTGGAAGAAGGTGGAGTCACCGACCACGCCGAAGATGGTCTTCTCCTCACCTGTTGCCTCGAAGGCCTTGGCCATGCCCATGGCGATGGTGAAGCCGGCGCCCATGCAGACGGTGGTGTCCATGGCCGACAGAGGCGGTGAACCGCCCAGGGCGTAACAGCCGATGTCTCCTGTCACGATGGTGTTCTTGCGGCGGGACAGGGTGTAAAAGAATCCACGGTGAGGGCAGCCCGGGCAGAGGACCGGCGGCCGGGGCACTGCCTGGCAGGCCACCTCCTTGAGCTCGGGGACCTCTCCCGTCAGGGCCTCTTTTAAGATAGTCGGATTCAGCTCGTACATGCGGGGGACGATCTGTTTGCCGATGCAGTCGATGCCGGCTGCCCGCATCTGGTCTTCCATGTAGGGATCCAGCTCCTCGACCACATAGAGGGTCTCCACCTGCTCTGCGAAGCGGCGGATCAGGTCCAGGGGCAGGGGATGGGTGAAGCCCAGGGTCAGGAAGGAGGTGTCTTCCGGGAAGACTTCCCGGGCGATCAGGGAGGCGCCGCCTGCGGTCACGACTCCCACTTTCCCGCCTTTCATATCCATCTTGTTGAAGGGGCAGGTCTCGGAGTAGCTGGCCAGCTGCTCCAGTTTCTCTTCCAGCTCGGCCCGGTGGACGATGGCATTGGCCGGCGTTGCGATATGTTTTTTGGCATTGCGCTTGTAGGGCAGGGGTTCCGGGGTGACCGGCTCCCCGGTCTCCACCAGGCTTCGGGCATGGCAGACCCGGGTGGTCATCCGGAAGAGGACGGGCAGATCGTAGCGCTCGGAGACCTCAAAGGCCTCCCGGATCATATCCAGGGAGTCCTGGCTGTCGGCCGGTTCAAACATGGGGATCTTGGCCGCCCGCGCGTAGTGGCGGTTGTCCTGCTCGTTCTGGGAGGAGTGCATGCCCGGATCGTCGGCAGAGACGATGACAAACCCCCGGCCTACGCCGTTGTAGGCGGCGGTGAAGAGGGGGTCGGCGGCTACGTTGAGGCCTACGTGCTTCATGGCGGCCACGGCGCGCACGCCGGCGATGGAAGCCCCGTAAGCGACTTCAACGGCCACCTTTTCATTGGGCGCCCACTCGTGGTAAATACTCTCGTAAGGGTGAAGATTCTCGAAAATCTCTGTGCTGGGCGTCCCCGGATAGGCGCTTCCGACGCGGACACCGGCCTCAAAAAGGCCGCGCGCGACCGCCTCATTCCCCGATAAAAATTGCTTCATGTGACAGCCTCTCGTTTCTGCTCAGGCCGCCGGAGGCAATCCGGCGGCCGTCTCCATTGTAACAAGAGCCATCAAGGAATGGCAACGATTATTCAGTCAGTCTGAACAAGGGATTTCAGGGCCGGTCGGCCCGGACGGCCAGATCGGGCTGATCATCGGAGATGACGCTCATGTACTCGCGGTCCAGGGTAATCCACAGGACCAGGTCGGGGTCATGGGCGCTCATCTTCTCCCGGAAAAGTTCGAAGAAAGCATCCTGACCCATAGGCAGTTCACCCGGCACACTCACGTCAAAGGAAGCCACATGGACGTCCTTCTCGGATAGGAAGAGGTGAAGGCTGTGGATGACTGAACCCGGGACGATCTCCCGGGCGACCGCTTTGAGCTGGGCATGCAGGGCGTGGTGGCGGGCGTCGTCCACATAGTAGGGGTCGGCATGTAAAAGCAGGTGGACGTCGTAGTCGCGAAGCAGCATACGTTCCACGCAGTCGACGATCAGGTGGGCTTCGATGAAGCTCTCCCGGCTGTCCAGTTCCACATGGGCTGTGGCGAAGACGCTGCCCGGGCCGTAGTCGTGGACGATCAGGTCATGGACACCGCGGATCCGGGAATCGGCTGCCAGAATGATTTCATTGATCCTTGAGGTCCATTCCGTCGTAGGCTTGCCGCCAATGAGAAGGGTAGCCGTCTTTCTCATGATGTCGATGGCCGACCAGGCGATCAGGAAACTGACTACCAGTCCCGCCGGTCCATCTACGTTAATGCCAAAACGGGCGTAGAGGAAGGTGGCGATCAGGACACCGCCCGTGGCGTAGACATCGGCTGCGCTGTCGCGTGAGGCGGCCATGAAGACGGTGGAGACCAGCTTGCGGCCCTTGTTGCGGTAATAGAAGTACTGGATCCACTTGATCAAAATGGAAAAAACCAGGGCCGCGAAGGCCACAAGGCCCGTATCCAGGTCCTGGGGCTTGAGGATACGCTGAACGGACTGGTAACCGACCTGGATGGCCACGGTCAGCATACCCAGGGCAATGACCGAGGAGGCGATGTATTCGAAGCGGGCATAGCCGAAGGGGTGCTTCTTGTCGGCTGGCTTGGCGACCAGGCTGATGGAGACAATGGTGACAACTGAGGTCAGTGAATCGGACAAGTTGTTCCAGCCGTCGGCCCAGATGGCAATGCTGCCTGAGATGGATCCGGCCACCAGTTTACCGGCTGCCAGAATCATATTCATGAACAGGCCGGTGACGGCCACCCGGAGGCTGGCCTTCTTCCTCTCAGGAGCGGTCATGCTCTCAGAGCCCACTTGGCAGCGGATAGCTTCAGGGCGGTCTTTCCCTATGTCCGGCAGAGGATCGGTCATCGGCAGTCGATAATCATCTTTTCCAGAGGCTCCCGGTCACCGTGGGCTCGGGAGGGCTTGGCCTCTTCCCGCGGATAACCGACGGGGAAGATGACGACCGGTATGTGGTGATCTGGCAGACCCATGCCTTCAGAAAGGATCGCAGGATCAAAGTTTCCGATCCAGGTGGTCCCAAGTCCTGCCTCCGCAATGGCGAAGTCCAGATGGCAGCCGGCGATGACGGCATCCATCATGCCGCCGTCAAAGTCATCAAATTTCCTTTTCCAGCTGACCTGATTGTCATAACAGACAACCAAAAAAAGACGGGCACCGAAGTCGTAGGGGCAGGATCTGGCCACCAGAGCCGCCGCTTCATCGCCTTCCAAGACATAAATGCGCTGGGGCTGATTATTGCAGGCAGTGGGAGCCAATCTCTGTGTCTCCAAAAGCTTCTGGATGACGGCTTCATCCACCTTCCGGTCGCTCAGTTTCCTGCACGAATAGCGAAGAGC
The DNA here is from genome assembly GCA_041655695.1 of Saccharofermentanales bacterium. GTDB lineage: Bacteria > Bacillota > Clostridia > Saccharofermentanales > DTU023 > UBA4923. Next base: position 9,609 of record JBBAEW010000049.1, on the reverse strand, counting down.
CGCAAGTTCCTTGAATTCCATTCATCAAACCTCCTTAAGGGGTCACTAAACTCTGACACTGCTATCTTACCAAAGGGTTCAATTTATAAGCTTGACAGCGGCTGAGGATAAAAGTCTGAGAAAAGAGCGCCAACCAGCCTGACCATCACCGGCGGTCGATCACCTGTTCACTCAAGGGCTTGCGGTCGCTGGAGGACCGCTCCTCATCCGCCGGATAACCAACAGGGAAGACGACCATGGGGAAGTGATGTTCAGGAAGATCCAGAGCCTGGCTCAAAACTACCGGATCAAAGCTGGTGAACCAATAAGTCCCCAAACCCGCCTCCGTGATAGCTAAATCCAAATGGCAGGCCGCAATAACTGAATCCATGAGACCTTCATCAAAGTCATCAAAGGGCCTTTTCCAGCTCTCCTCCCGGTCGTAGCAGACGACCATGAACAAAGATGCTGAAAACTCTTCGCCCGTGACCCTGGATAAAACCTCAGCAACTTCGGATCCCTCCAAGAGGTAGATGCGCTGGGGCTGTTTATTATAAGCAGAAGGAGCCAGCCTTTGTATTTCCAGAAGCTTCTGAACGATTGCCTCATCCACCTTCCGATCGCTCAATTTCCTGCACGAATACCGAAGTGCTGCAAGTTCCTTGAAATCCATTCACCAATCCTCCTTAACGGGTCATCCGACCCTGACCCTGCTATCTTACCAAATGGTTACCCCGTCCTTTTCAGCTTGACAGCAGTTCCTTTTCTGTGCTAGTTTAATTCAGGTCCCGGGGACGTAGCTCACTTGGGAGAGCGCTTGAATGGCATTCAAGAGGTAGAGGGTTCGATCCCCTTCGTCTCCACCAGATAGCCCTGCAGCAGATGGCTGTGGGGCTTTTGTTTTGAATCCGCAATAATCCTCGATTTTTTCTTAGATTCTTGGCATCTTGACGTGTTGGTTATAACCAACTATAGTATTTCTACAGATAGTCATGAGGTGCGAATGAGCAATAAAAGAAGAGGTATCTTTTATGAATCAAGCTCCGGGTCAAGCCCTGTTGAGGAGTGGCTGAACAGCACAAGTCTACGCGTCCGAACGAAGCTGATTAAAATGATGATTCAGGTTGAGGAATATTGGGGACATACCCATCTCCCATTTGTAAAGCCGGTAAGAGAAGATTTATTTGAGATTACAACCCAGGTAGATGGGAAGTGGCCCAGAGTCCTGTTTTTCTGTTATGACCAGGACAGCATTGTGTACCTTCATGGATTCTTTAAGAAAATGAACAAAACGCCAAAAAATGAAATTGCAGTTGCTTTAGATAGAAAAATAGACTTCTATTCGCGACAGGAGGAAAAAATATGAGACTCAGGCAGGATTACTTGAAGGAACAACTGCAGAATGAGGAGTTCAAGGCCTCCTATGATGAATGGGAACCCGACTTCGCTATTGCGGACGCCTTGCTGCGTTTTCGTTCAGATAAGAAATTGACACAAACTGAGCTGGCCAAAATGATCGGAATTAATAGAAGTGATTTGAGTAAGCTGGAATCCGCCAACGCAAACCCCACACTAAAGACACTGAAGAGGATCGCCATGGCCTTAGGGGCTCAGTTGAAAATCAGGTATGAAATATCCATTGCCACCGATTCAGAGGAAGCAGACATCTCAAAAGTAATTGAATTTCCTGGCAGTGGAAATACCAATGACGGCTACGGACCACTCGGAGAGAAATACAGGGTAAGCCTTGGATTCGAGGAGGAGTCAGATCCATACAATCACCAAGACCATGAAGCTGAACCTTCTTTGGAGTGAGAGGAAGCTCATGTGATGTAAATGTCATTTGTGCCGGGCAAGGATACTTGTTGTAACGCAGTTTGCTTATTCCATGGTAATCCGATGACCAAGAGGATCCCTTTGGGAGAACACGTAGAAGCCATGATTCAGATGTTCTGCGTGATATGATTATGGTTAAAAGTACGTTTTCTATTGCTTATTGGAATTAGCACGTGGTTCAAAAGATAGCCATAAAGCAACTTATTTCGTTTCTGAGAGGTCATCTGCATGAATAAGCAACAACTCGCAGCCAGAATCTGGGAATCCGCCAACAAGATGCGTTCGAAAATTGAAGCCAATGAGTATAAGGACTATATACTCGGCTTTATTTTTTACAAGTTTCTCTCGGATAAAGAGATCAGTTTCATGAAGGAACATGGAGCGACTCAAAAGGATATAGAAAACCTGGTTGAGGAGGATATGGAAACAGTCTGCTTTGTCCAGGGTCAGTTGGGATATTTTATTGCCTACAAAGATCTTTTTTCGACTTGGCTGTCTATGGGAAGAGAATTTGACGTGTCGAATGTGCGAGATGCTCTCTCAGCTTTCAATCGCTTGATCAGCATCAGCCATAAAAAAGTATTTGACAAAATTTTCGACACATTGCAAACAGGACTATCCAAACTCGGTGAAAACGCAGGGTCACAAACCAAGGCTATCAGCGACCTTATTCACCTGATTAAGGATATACCGACCGATGGAAGGCAAGATTACGATGTTTTGGGGTATATCTACGAAAAATTAATATACAACTTTGCTTCAAATGCAGGAAAGAAGGCCGGTGAATTCTATACGCCAGCTGAAGTGTCAAAGTTGATGAGTGATATTGTGGCGGATCACCTAAAAGACCGGAGGGAGATTCAGATCTATGACCCAACAAGCGGGTCAGGAAGTCTCCTCATCAATATCGGCCGCAGTGTAGCAAAACACATGGGTGACAGTAAAAGCATCAAATATTATGCTCAGGAGCTCAAGCAGAACACCTATAACCTGACTCGTATGAACCTGATAATGAGGGGCATCCTTCCGTCCAACATTACGACCAGGAATGGGGATACCTTGGCAGAAGACTGGCCCTATTTCGAAGATAGCGATCCCGTCGGAACTTATAAGCCTCTGTATGTGGATGCTGTTGTATCCAATCCTCCGTATTCACAGCAATGGGACTCGGAGGGAATGGAAAGCGATCCTCGTTTCGCGCGGTTTGGTATTGCGCCGAGAAGTAAGGCGGATTACGCTTTTTTGCTTCACGATCTATTTCATGTAAAGCCGGACGGCATTATGACAATTGTTCTGCCGCATGGTGTCCTCTTCCGGGGCGGTGAAGAAGGCAATATCCGTAAAAATCTGATTGAGCAAAACCACATTGATACTGTCATCGGGCTACCAGCTAACATATTTTTTGGGACGGGTATTCCGACTATAATCATGGTTCTAAAACAAAGACGATGTCATTCAGATGTATTAATTGTTGATGCATCCAGAGGATTCACTAAAGAAGGGAAAAATAATAAACTTCGGTCTTCCGACATCAAGAGGATCGTAGACGTGGTTGCGGCGAGAAAAAACGTCGGAAAATTCTCTCGCCTGGTTTCCCGGGATGAGATCCGGGGCAATGAATACAATCTCAATATTCCCCGCTACGTCGATTCATCCGAGGCAGTTGAAAGTTGGGATATCTATGCGTCAATGTTTGGCGGAATACCCAAAAGTGAAATTGACGATCTGTCTGATTATTGGGCTGCTTTCCCTGGACTTAGAAAAAACCTCTTTACAGATGAATCTGGCGAGCATGTTCAGGTTAGAGAGGGAGACTTGAAAGCAATCATACGAAATCATCCCGATGTGGAGGCATACAAAAGTAACTACAATCGGGTTTTTTATGGTTTCGATACCGTGTTGGGGAAGCGCTTGATAGAACAAGCGACTACGCTGAATGCTCAGCAAGAGGAGGAAGTGCTTGCTAAAGAAATCTTCAGCCGCCTCGAATCTGTCCCCCTTGTTGACAAATACGAAGCTTACCAATTACTTAGCAAGAAATGGGAAGAGATCTCTTCGGATCTAGAGATGATCCAGACAGAAGGCTTTGAAACAGTCAAGAAGGTGGACCCAAACATGGTCACCAAGAAGCGACAAGGGAAAGATGTTGAGATACAAGAAGGGTGGAAAGGAAGGGTGATTCCTTTCCAACTCGTCCAGGATTTGCTTCTGCATTCGGAATCAGAGTTGCTCAAGAGTCAGGAATCTCGATTAATGCAGGTCGTTACAGAACAAGAGGAATTAATTGAATCTTTGACTGAAGATGACAAAGAAGATTTGGCGACAGTTCTCAATGATGACGATTCTGCTTTCCTAGTAGCACCCCTGAAAAAAGCCATCAGTGATTTACGTAAGGAGAATTATTCGCTGAATTTCCCCGAAGACACTCCTGAAGCCATTATGATCCACGCGAAATCTCTACAGGATCAAGAGAGCGAATTGAAAAAGAAAATCAAATTGGGTTCAGAGCATCTTCATAAGCAAACAAAGTCAACGATCGAGCATCTTTCAGAAGAGCAAGTCTGCTTGCTACTTAAATTCAAATGGATAGAACCTTTACTCGAAGATCTGAAGCAATTACCTATCAATATTCTTGAAAAACTAGCCTCGGAAATTCAGGCAATGGCAGATAAATACTCTGTCACACTATCTCAAATTGAAGAGGAGATAAACGAAACAGAACAACTCCTCATAACCATGCTAGATGATTTAACGGGAAGCGTTGCGGACATGCAGGGTCTTGAGGAATTGAGAGCCCTCCTTGGGGGTATGTAAAATGACTGATACGGCTAATGTACCCGCTATTCGATTTAAAGGATTCACCGATGCTTGGGCACAGCGTAAGTTGGGCGCTTTAACAGAAAAATTTGATTATGGACTTAATGCGGCTGCTAAGGAATATGATGGTAAAAACAAATACCTTCGTATTACCGATATAGATGATGCTTCACACGAGTTCGTTAAAGATTATTTGACTTCTCCAGCTATAGATTCATCTCTGATAGACAAATATCGACTGCAAAGCAATGATGTTTTATTTGCTAGAACTGGTGCGAGCGTTGGGAAAACATATAGATATAAAGATTCCGATGGTCTCGTTTACTTCGCAGGGTTCTTAATTCGAGCGCGGATAAAACCAATCCACGATGTGGATTTTGTTTTTTATAGTACGCTTTCTAGCAGATATTTCTTATTCATTCAGATGATCTCACAAAGATCGGGACAACCCGGAGTGAACGCAATAGAATATTCCGGTTATGATATTTATGCCCCGACGAAAGAAGAGCAGATCCATATCGGCACACTATTCCGCAGGCTAGACCACCTCATCACTCTTCATAAGCGTAAGTGTGATTTGTTCAAAAACATCAAAAAATCACTTCTAGAGAAAATGTTTCCGAAAAATGGCAGTGTAATCCCCGAAGTACGATTTAAAGGTTTCACAGACGCTTGGGAACAGCGTAAGTTGGGTGAAGTTGCAGTATTTCGACGTGGTTTAACATATAAGCTTACCGATATTTCCAATAAAGGAATTCGCGTGCTTCGCTCTTCCAACATTGAAGAAGACAGGTTTATGCTACAAGATGAAGACACTTATGTAGACCTTTCGGCCATCAATATCGAATATGCAAAAGATAATGACATTTTAATAACGGCCGCAAATGGCTCAAGCCGATTGGTTGGAAAACATGCGCTTATCAGGGGGATCGCCGACGACTCGACAGTTCATGGTGGTTTCATGTTGTTAGCCTCTTCTGAAGTTCCGGGATTTCTCAACGCATTGATGAGTACAAATTGGTATGCCACGTTTATCGGTACTTATACAACTGGTGGTAATGGGGCACTAGGTAATCTTAAGAAAACTGACCTGGAAGAGCAGATTGTATTGATTGCAGATAGAGAGGAGAACTCTCGAGTTGGCTCCATCCCTTTCACCTTCGACAACCTCATCACCCTTCATCAGCGTAAGGTCGAGAAATTGCAAAATATCAAAAAGGCTCTTCTTGAGAAGATGTTTGTCTAGCAACGGAGTCGCAGATGACTTTTCAATCTGAAGCACAATTTGAAGAAGCTGTCATCACAGCACTTCAAACGAAAGGTTGGTCGGATGCGGTTTTTAAGTATCCGACGGAAGAAGATCTGATCAAAAACTGGGCAAACATTCTGTATGAGAATAACCGTGGGATTGATCGATTAAATGATGCCCCTCTAACCGATACCGAGATGCAACAGATTCTGGAACAGGTAGTTGCGCATCGGACTCCAGCAAAGTTAAACGGTTTTATCATTGGGAAATCCGTATCAATAATCCGCGATAATCCTGACGATCCCATGCATTTAGGGAAAGAGGTGAGCCTGAAAATCTACGACCCACGTGAAATCGCTGCAGGGCAAAGCAGATATCAGATTGCCCAGCAACCGACCTTCAAATCAAGATCTCCCCTCTTGAATGACCGCCGCGGGGATCTGATGTTGCTCATTAACGGAATGCCGGTTTTCCATGTAGAGTTGAAAAATCAGGGTACACCTCTGAGCCAAGCTTGTACTCAGATTGAGAAATATATGTATGAGGGCATATTCAGCGGCATTTATTCGCTCGTTCAGATATTTGTTGCAATGAAACCAGAGGAAACTCTCTATTTTGCAAATCCTGGCCCGGATGGTGTTTTTAACAAGCTGTTTTTCTTCCATTGGGCAGACTTCAACAATGAACCTATGGATCACTGGCAGGACATCGTGACTTATTTGCTCTCAATCCCCATGGCTCATCAATTGATTGGATTCTATACTGTTGCGGATGATTCAGATGGCGTTCTAAAGGTAATGCGTAGTTACCAGTATTATGCGGCAAATGCTATCTCGGATAAAGTTTCAAAAATGAATTGGTCAGAAAGGCACCGTTTGGGTGGTTACATCTGGCATACCACCGGTTCAGGGAAGACAATGACCAGCTTTAAATCTGCCCAGCTGATCGCAGGATCTATGGATGCTGATAAAGTTGTATTTCTGGTTGATCGAATTGAATTAGGGACACAATCTCTTCGCGAGTATCGCGCCTTTGCAGATGCAAAGGAAGAGGTGCAGGCCACTGAGGACACTCGTCAGCTTATCTCCAAACTTAAAAGTGAAGATATAGCAGATACACTTATTGTCACTTCCATTCAAAAGATGAGCAATATCCGAAGCGATGAATATGGAATGAACACTTCAGATATTGAGTCCATTAATTCTAAACGAATTGTATTTATCATCGACGAAGCGCACCGATCAACATTCGGTGAGATGCTGGTCACTATCAAACAGACTTTGCCAGATGCCGTTTTCTTCGGCTTTACAGGAACCCCCATTCATGAGGAGAATCAGAAGAAGAAGAATACAACAGCGACAGTGTTTGGTGATGAACTGCATCGCTACAGTATTGCAGATGGCATTCGGGACAAAAACGTCTTGGGTTTTGACCCATACAAAGTTTTGACATATAAAGACAAAGATATTCGGCAGGCGGTCGCACTGAAAATGGCTAACGCGAGTTCGATTGAAGAAGTTTTCGCAGACCCGGCAAAGGAAGAGATCTTCTATCAATTCATGGATGGTAATAAAATCAAAATGGCCGGACACTGGAATAAAGGCGGAAAGTATTCTCACGGAATAGAGGATTATGTCCACAAGGAACAGTACCAGCGTCCTGAACATCGACAAAAGGTAGTTGAGGATATTGTCGAAGGCTGGTTGAGGTTAAGCAGGAATTCAAAATTCCATGCGATCTTTGCGACGAGCAGCATCAACGAAGCGATCGAATACTATCGTTTGCTCAAAGACGCATTGCCTGACCAGAAGATTACCGCTTTGTTTGACGCAACGATTGACAATAACGACGGTTTTCAATTCAAAGAAGAGGGTCTCGTTGAGATTTTAGATGACTACAATAAACTGTTTGGCCAGGATTTTTCCATATCCAGTCATAGCAGATTTAAGAAAGACCTTGCCGCTCGCCTGGCTCATAAGCGGCCTTATGAACGAATCGAGTTCGACTCTAGCGAACGACTTGATCTTGTAATAGTAGTGGACCAAATGTTGACCGGGTTCGATTCGAAATGGGTGAATACTCTCTATTTGGATAAGATTTTCCACTTTGAGAACGTAATACAGGCTTTTTCTCGGACTAATCGCTTGTTTGGCCCAGATAAACCATTTGGCACAATTCGCTACTACCGCTATCCCCATACGATGGAAAGGAGTATTGATGAAGCTCTTTCTCTTTATTCAGGAAACAAGCCCCTCGGTCTGTTTGTAGAGCATCTTGACTACAACCTGGAGAAGATGAATCAGATTTACATGGATATTGAACGCCTCTTCAGTTCGGCTGGCATTTCAGATTTCACAAGATTGCCTGATAGTCTTCCAGAGAGAGGAAGATTTGCCAAGCTCTTTAGTGAACTTAATGAGTATTTAGAGGCTGCAAAAATCCAAGGCTTTTCTTGGGATCAGCTGACATATGAATTCAGTGATCCCGAAAAGACGATGACTATGGAATTTGATGAAAACACTTACTTGACTTTGGCCTTACGTTACAAAGAACTCTTTAATGACGAAAACGAAGGTGGTAGCTCGAACATCCCCTTTGACATTAACGGCCATCTGATCGCGATTGATACGGGTCGCATTGATACGGAATACATGAATTCACGTTTCGAGAAATATTTGAAGGAACTACACCAATATGGTGCTGATTCTAAACAACTGGAAAATACTTTGGAGGAGCTACATCGATCATTTGCCACACTTACGCAGGAAGAGCAGAAATTTGCAAATATTTTCTTGCACGATATACAAAGTGGTAACGTAGACCTCCAAGAAGGAAAAACGTTTCGAGAGTATGTGTCTGAGTACCAATTTCGCGCCAAAAATGCCCAAATACGTAAACTCACATTAGCTTTGGGTCTTGATTTCCATAAGTTGGCCGATCTCATGAATTTCGGCTTAACAGAGGGCAGTATTAATGAATATGGGAGATTTGATGACCTCAAACAATCCGTTGATCTTGAAAAAGCGAGAGAGTATTTCGAAAGAATTGAGGATGCTTGCATTCCCACATTCCGTCTCAGTGTCAAGATTGACAATTTGTTGAAAAGATTCATTCTAAGTGGCGGTTTTGATATTGAAGGAGAATGGTAGTTAGCTGGAAGAATATCAAGGCTTTTGACCTTACGCTGATGAAGGGTGATGAGGTTGTCGAGATTCTGAAATAACCTTGATACTTTGTTTTGTTCTTGGACCCCTGGAAGGGTGATGACGATACTCATGTATGCTGCAAACGAAATATTTAGCAATCCATCCATTCTGGCCCCTGATGAAACGAGTCGCCTCAATTGAGTGTCAATTCTTGGGTCATTCAGTGCTCTTGCCAAGAAGTCAGAATTATCTTCTCCAATATTGAAGGAGTGGTAAACGAAGGGAACTCTTGCATTCTTAACTTTGAGATCAAAGCATGAACCATATGGTCTTTCTTTTGAAGCTCCATGATTGTACGATAATTCTCCTTCTTCCAACACTGTATAGCGCGAAAGACTTGCACCTGAATTTTCTGAGGAGTATCGTTCGGACTGTTCTATGAATCCTTTGCCAGCGGTTATCATCATGATTGGAGCGAGTGATTGAGTCAAGTCCAGAATGTTGGTGTAAATTCACCTTCCGGTACCTCTATCCTTTAAGCCACCTGCTGTTGTTCTGGATTGGCCTGCGCGCAGGCCAATC
>JBBAEW010000048.1:0-15755 GCA_041655695.1 Saccharofermentanales bacterium | reverse complement strand
ATCAAAAGTAAAAAATCCAAAAATAAAATTTGAACCAAATACTATAAGAACGTCAGTTAGAAAATATTTAAACGAAAATGAATTATCTGATTGGAGAACAAAAGGTTCAGGTTCTTAAACTTTTAATATTTTTAAAACTATCATTAATATGATATTACCGATTGTTACATATGGTGATCCTATTTTAAGGAAAAAATGTCACGATTTATTAGAAATAAACAGTGATATATCTGTCTTAATAGATGATATGTTCGATACCCTTAAAAACTCTAAAGGAGTTGGTCTATCTGCTAATCAGGTAGATAAACCATATAATATATTTATTATTGATTATAATGATAATGATGAATTTTTTAAAGAAGTATTTATAAACCCAAATATAATACATTTCAGTGATGAAAAAGATACACATAAAGAAGGGTGCTTGAGTTTACCATCTTTATATGAAGATGTTAATCGTTCTAATTCTATAAAAATTGAATATTATGATATTAATTTTAATAAAAAAGTAGATGATTTTAATGGAGATTTAGCTAGAATAATTCAACATGAATATGATCACCTTAATGGTAATTTTTTTATAGATAAGATAAATCCACTAAAAAGAAAAATGATAAGTAGTAAATTGAAGATGATTTTTAATAAGAAAATTAAAGTAAATTACTTAATTAAATAAAAAACAATTAATTATTATGAAAACAAATTCTAAAATTAAAAAAGAAGATGTTAAAATTTATGGTATGTCCACTGATATATTAAATAGTGAACTTACAAAATTGGTTAAAAATTGTGTAGATTTATCAATAAAGAAAACAAAAAGAGATAAAATTGTTAAAAAGCTCAAAAATGGTATATCTGATATGAGTAAATATAATACAGAAATATTTGAAAGTAATATAAGAGAACAAATTTTTTATTATATGGATTCAGTATTTAATCAAGTTGGTTATCAAGAAATAGATATCGATGAACTTTTTACTGATTAATTAAAAATATTTTATTTTTTTTTGTTTAGTTAAATATAATTTAGTATATTTGCATAACTAAATAATAATACTACTATGATAGAATTTATCCCAACTAAATGCACAGAATGTAATCACGACTTATCTATAATTAAGGGTAAGAATAATAAATTAAAACTAGTTTGTAATAATAAAGAATGTGAAGGGGTTAGCCTTAAAAAGTTTCAAAAAGGAATATCGTCTTTTGGTATATCAGGTATTGGTCCTGCAATTTGTGTTAAATTATATGAATCTGGTGTTAGGGATATAGTAGATTTATTAAATTTTACTAAAGAAGATTATATTAATAGTGGTGTTTTTAAAGATGGTAAATCATTAGATAAAATGATAAATTCAATTTTATCATTAAAGAATATAAAATTATCTAATATAATTGAATCTTTACAGATTGATGGTATTGGTACTACAAATAGTAAGGAAGTAGAAAAATTCATTATGACGGGTAAATATGATTCTACCGGTATGGAATATTCTATACGTGAACAAATTGAAAATCCTAATTCTGAACTACATTCAAAAATTAATAAAATCGTCGATAATATTGCAAGAATACGTGATGTCAATGTGTTGGGTAGTGATGATAATTTAAATAAAGATATAAAAAATGATATTGATATTAAGATAATTGAAATGACTGGTTCTCCTAAAAGTTTTGGTTTTAATACCAAAAATGATTTTATAAAATTAATAATCCCATATGGGTTTATACAAGGTAAATTGAATAAAGATTGTAGTTTCTTGGTTACAGATGATTTATCTTCAGTGACATCTAAAATGACAAAGGCTAAAAAATTAGGAGTTCAAGTTGTTACATATAGTCAATTAATCGAAATGTTTAATATTAAATAAATATGAAAAAGGAATATGATTATTTAATAATTTATCGTTTATTATTTGGTTTTATTCGATTAAAAATAGATATTGCTGTGCCACCGATAGCAGAAGATAAAATGGATTTTTTTAGAAAATATCGAGATGTGTATGGGAGTAGATACGGTAAAGATAATATAATTATAGAAATGGTCTGGGAAAATGAATTGTATAATGGTCATGGTAAAAGATTTTAAAATAGAAGATTATGAGTTATAACTTATTTTTAGATGATTGGAAATCTCCAAAAGATTGTAGATATTTTCCTGGTGATGAAACTATTTATGATACAGAAGAATTTATCGTTGTTAAAAATTTTGATGATTTTTATAAAGTTATAAAAGACAATGGTGTTCCTAAATTTGTATCTTTTGATTATGACTTAGGTTTTAACTCAAAGGATGGACTAGAATGTGCAAAATATTTAAAATTCTATTGTGATGAATTGGGAATAGATTTTCCTGAATATAATGTACATTCAAGTTGGCCTGGTATAAAAGGAGAATTTTTAAATATAATTGATAATTAATGAATCTTTATTATGAACTACACATTAAATAAATATTAATGTGTTTCCTTGTGAATACAAGAACTCCCTTAAAAGGAAGGCTTGTTCATAGAAGCAAGTGTTAGATGTTAAAAAACATATTTAAACTAACAAGAACTTATTCTTTAAAATAAGTTTCTATTCAAAGACGGAATAGATCGTTTAATTACTTTTTATGATTTTACCTGATTTAAGATTTTAAATCAGAACCACATATCATTACACCAAAGAACTTTAAACTTTTTAAGATATATATTAAAATTAATGGGTTACTTTTTCCATTTTTGGTGAATTTTAAGTATTAAAGTTATTTAAAATGTTAAAAACTATTTGGTTAAAAGTTAAAAATAATTTGAAATTCATCCAACAAACTGAAGATTTGTTGGTTTTCTTTCAAGAATCATATATAAAAATTAAAAAACAAATTTTATATATAATAAAAAAAAATGAAACATTAATGAATAAAATAATAAAAAAATTTATAGAATTAACTGACTATACTTATATTTATGGTGATGAAGATAAATTAGAAAAACACCTACCAAAAAATATATTAACAGATTCTGTTGGTAACTATTACATAAAAATTGGCGAAAGTGATACTATGTTTTGTTCTCATTTAGATACTGCCGCATATGAAAAAGAAAAAGTAGAACATGATTTTTGGAAAAGTGAAGGAAAATTATTTGTCGGAACTAAAGGGGATATTATTAAAAAAACATACAAAAATAAAAAAGGTGAAACTATTGAATATGATGCAAAAACAGGCACATTATTAGGTGCAGATGATAAAGCTGGTGTTGTTATAATGTTAAATATGATAGAAAATAATATACCCGGATTATATTATTTTTTTATTGGTGAAGAAGTTGGTAGAATTGGATCAACTGCTGCATATAAAAATCATAATAATATATTTAAAGAATATAAAAGATGTATATCATTTGATAGAAGAGGTTATGGTTCTATTATATCTAAACAAATGGGAGCAGTTTGTTGTTCTAGTGAATTTGTTTCTGAATTATCTAAAGAATTTAAAAAAGTTGGAATGGTATTTAAAGATGATCCAACTGGTGTATATACCGATTCTGCTACATTTATGGATGTTATACCAGAATGTACAAATTTATCTGTTGGGTATTTTGATGAACATACAGAATATGAAACACAGGATTTGACATATTTGGTTAAATTAAGTGATGCTTGTTTAAAAATAAATTGGGATTCTTTACCAGTTAAAAGAAATCCAATGCCATTTAAAACACCTGATCCTAAAAGAAATCCAAAAAAATTAGGTGATTTATCTGATGATGAATTATGGGATATTTTTATAGATGTTGATGATATATTAGAAACTAAAGCTAATGTATATTGTAAAAATTATAGTTATTTTATACCAGAAAAAGAAATGGTATATGTTAGTTGGTATGATGATAATGATATAGTATCGGTATGGGTACACGAAGATGGTTCAATTACAGTTGGTAAACAAAAATTTACAAGTTATTATGAATTAAAAGAAGAATTATCTAATTATTACGATGATGAAGATGAAGATGATGAAGATGATGAAGATGATGAAGATATTTATGATAGTGAATATGATCAAGATATTAATGATGGAAATGAAATCAAAGATGATTTTAATAAAATGGTTAAGGATTTCGAAGATGGTTTAAATTTACAAGAATTCTTATTTGATGTTGTTAATTTTACAGATTCTAAAAATAAAAATAGAATCAGTGCAGTAGAAATGAAAAATATTTTAGATAAGTATGACAAACCAATAGAAAATTTTATATATTGGTTATATTCTAAAAATAATGATCCTGATAAAACATATGGTATAACGTGGGATGATAATAGGGGTAATTTCCTAGTTCAAGAATAAAAAAAAGAGGATTAATAATCCTCTTTTTTTATTTTATCTATTTTTAATTTAATTTTATTAGCCAACTCATATTTTTCATCGATTGCATATAACATCATAATATCATTAAATATATTTATTTTCATTTCTTTTAATATTTTCATATCTTCTATTTCTAATAATATATCAAATAAATTTTTTTTAAAATTATCAATTATTTCATTTATATAGATATCAATATCACTCTCTCCTAATAATTGTTTAATTATCTGTTTATATACTTCATTTTGGTTTTTTATAATATTATCTAAATTATTATATATTTTATAAGATTCGTTTAATATATTTATAATATCATTATTATTTATGTCTACTAATGAATTATTTTCATTATTATATTTTTTATAAAAATCAAATGTATCACTAGGTTCATAAATATTATTATAGAAATATTTAGTTATAGGATTATCTTTTGAAATATTATCTTGATCCCATATACCCATTAAACTTAAATAATTAAAAACTAATTGGTTTATTTTATCAGAATGTATTTTCATATAAAAATTATATTTTTTTTAATATATATAATAAATAAAAAATCTTTATTGATTATCAAAAAATGATAATTTATATTTTATATATAATGTAATTAAATAAAGTTTTAAAAAATAAATATGATAAAATGCCAATACAAGAAAAAGACTTAGGTAAATACAAAAGACCAGGTATTTATATTGAAGAAATTGATAATTCAATTATTGAATTACCTGCTCAAAATCTTCTAATAAACTTAGTTCCTGGATTTTCAAAAAAAGGTCCTGTGAATAAACCTATTTATGTAGATAATAGAATAGAATTTGAGAGAATATTTGGTAAAACAGATAGACAACTAGAAAATAAAGGTTCTTATTTTCATAGAACAGTTAATAAAATGTTAGAAACTGGACCAGTTTGGGCATTAAATTTATTAAAAACATTACCTAATAGGGATGTTTTAAGTTATGTGTCAGTATCAACTAGTTCATTATACCAAAATAGTCCATTTGATAAAGATCTACAATTTCAATCTGATTATGATAGATTCTTTAATAGACAAGATTTTTGGGAAAGAGATTCAGAATCATTTCTAGATGTCGTTAATGATCCAACACCAGATAATGATAGGTTATTACATTTAACAAATATGGGTGATAAGACAATAACCGTATTTATGTTCAAATCGGAATTAAAAGGGTTTGACATGACCGCTACCGATTGGTATGGTGGTGATGTTAATGTACCAACATATATACATCCAAAAAGTTTAATATCTGATTATATTATTACTGTATTAGTTTTATCAGGTGATTGGTCGAATTATAAAGATCTTAGTGTAGATCCAAGATGGTCTAAATATTTCACAATAAATGGACTTATAACAAGTAGTGTGCAGGATTTTGTTAATGAATATGGTGTTGTTTCACTAGGTGCTTATGATGTTAGTTTAATTCCAAATTTTAAAGATATTAATAATAATGATATGTATATCGAAAATATTATTAATAATAATACTGATAGAACAGGATTATTTTGTTCATTTAATAAAGAATTATTAGAAGATAGTGAATATTTGTCTGATTTAGTTGATTTAATAGGTAATAATATTGTAGGAACAGATGTAGAAACAATTAACTTTTTATCATATAATCAAGCAATTAAGGAAGAATTAACTTATGGTAATATTGGTTTAGATACACCAAATAACGTAATGGGTACTACTTCGTTTGGTACTAGAACAAATTATTGGAATAATTGGACACAGAGAAATATAACTAATGATACTTTTAATTCGTCATCTAGAAAATTATCATTTACAATAACAGATAATATATACATAATAAATGGTAAAGAATATACATTAACAAATAATGAAGTAGAAGTATATCCTTTAAGTGAAGGTAATCAAAGATTAGATGTTGTTTATTTAGATTCTAATGGTCTACATATTATGAATGGTTCAATAAACCAATCTGGTTCTACGCCATTAACTAGAGAAATTAATTTTGATAATGAAAATTCTATTATTTTGGGAACAATATTAGTATCAAATACTAATGAAACATATTCAGGGACATTTGAATGGATTACAGAAAGTGATGATAGTGGTAATTTGAATATTGTTGCTACAAATGAAGGTGATCATTTAAAAATTGAATTTCTTGGAACATCTGGTAATACTATAAGAAATTATGAGTATAAAAAATTAAGATTACATAAAATTTACCAAGAAATGTCTAAAAACTTACAGTTGAATAAAGGTGTTATAATAAATGTTGACGGGATACATAAATCAGAAATTATAGATATAAATTCATTATCATATAGTTCATCAAACAATAGTCAAATACATATCTATTTAGATAATCCATCTGATTATATATCAACTGATAAATTTGTATTGTATTATACTGATAATGAGTTTAATATAAGTGCAAGTGCAGTTGAATTAAAAACAAGTTATGATACGACTACTAATATTGTTGCTAGATATTCTAAATTTTATTTAGATTATCTTAATGGTGAAATAAGTAATGGTGATGTACTTATTGATTCTAATGGTAATAAAGTATATTTAAAAATGTTTATTGATTCTGATGTAATAAGTGTTAAATTTTCATATGATAAAAACGGAGAACCAACAGAAACAATTAATGGTGAATATGGAATAACAATTAAATCTGACTTAGGTAATTGGAGTCAAACAATTGAAATAGAAAACGTAAGTGAAATAGAAAATCTAGATAATACAAATACTATCAAAATCGATAAAGATAGATATATTGATATTAAAAGAGGTATGTATTTGGAATCATATTATGACGAAGATTATTATAGTGGACCATCAGGTGAAGGTTATATCATGGGTGATAGAACACCTAGAAAATTAACAAGAATAGTAGATGTTAAAAATGATCCAAATAATATTAACCTTAAAATAATATACACTGATTCACCAATTAAAATTATGACTACCGATGAAAGTTTAAATGAATATTATACTACATCTTATCCACCAGTATATAGTTATATAACTAATATTAAAGGTGTAGCATTAAAACCATTTAAAATTCATATCGATTCAATGCCTAATGGTACTGAAACTAGACAAAGTGATATATTAGATGTTATGTCTAAAAATACTCCATTATTTGGTGGATTAGTTAATAAAAATAAAATAAGTTGGAGATATTTAGTAGATTCATTTGGATTAGGTTTAACACAAAATTCTAAACAACAATATTTAGATATATGTGGTAAAAAATTAAATTGTTTAGGTTTTATAAATATGCCAAGTGCTAGACAATTTAAAAAATCAGTTAATCCAAGTTATATTAATGATGATGGATCATTAAGTACACTATTCATTAAAGAAGGAGCAGACCAAGATAAAAATCCAAATTTCTTATATTCATTTGGTGATGGTTCTGGTAGATCAACTGTCGGTTATTTCTTCCCATATGTTAGAATAACCGAAAATAATGAAACTAGATTCGTACCACCAGCAGCTAACGCAGCAACTGCATATATGAGGAAATTTACAACTAGTACAGCTGGTATATATCCACATACAATAGTAGCAGGTGTTAACACAGGAAGACTTCCTGATATTTCTGGTACAGAAATGGACTTTACTGATAATGATTTAGATAATTTATCAGAAATGGGTTGTAATCCAATTATATTTATTAGAAACGTTGGATATATAATAAATGATGAAAATACAGCTCAAGTTTTTCCAGTATCTTCATTAAGCTACATGCACTCAAGAGAAGTTTTAATAGAACTTGAAAATGAATTATATGATATGTTGTTAAGATATCAGTGGAAATTCAATACACCTGGTATTAGATCTGAAATAAAATATAGAGCAGATATGATATGTCAGAAATATTTAGATATGGATGCATTATATGCTTACAGAAATATATGTGATACCACAAATAATACAAATTATATAATAGACTTACAAGGTGGTGTATTGGATACACACATTGAAATTGTGAAGGGAATGGGATGGATTGTTAATAATATTACTATTGAAAAAACAGGTACTATTAATTCTACTGGTTTCCAACAATAATTTAATTAATAATTTTAAAACCCACTATACTAAAATAGTGGGTTTTTTTATTATAAACAAGTTTGGTGTTTTTATATATAAGTATAAAATGTTCGGTGAAGTATGAATAGAAAAGATAGATTTATAAAATTATCAAATGAAAAACATAATAATTTCTATAAATATGATAAAATTAATTATATAAATAACAAAACTAAAGTTATAATTACTTGTCCGATTCATGGTGATTTTCAACAATGTCCATCTTCTCATTTGAAAGGTTATGGGTGTAGAAAATGTTCAAACGATAAAAAAAGATTAAATAAGGATGATGTTTTAGTTAGATTAAATTCTATTCATAACAACAAATATAAATATACTGATTTAATATTTAATAAAAATAGTGATAAAATAAAAATAATATGTCCAGTTCACGGCGAGTTTAATCAAATATTATCAGATCATTTAAGTGGAAGAGGTTGTCCTGTTTGTGGTGGTACAAAACCTAAAGATATTGATGAATTTATTAAAAATTCTAATGATATACACTATCATAAATATAACTACACTAAATTTAATTATATTAATAATAAAACAAAAAGTATAATAATTTGTCCGATTCATGGTGAATTTAAACAAAGTCCAAATATACATTTAAAAGGATTTGGTTGTCCAGAATGCAAAACAAGAAAATCGAATACTTTAGAATATATAGAGAAAGCAAAAATAGTACATAATAATTATTATACATATAATAATTCTAATTATAATGGTAGTGATCAATATATAATTATAACATGTCCCATACATGGTAATTTTGAACAAAGAGCTGCTGGTCATTTACAGGGTTTTGGTTGCAGTAAATGTAATAAAAGTAAAGGAGAAATTAAAATTGAAAAGTTTTTAATTGATAATAATATAAAATACGAAACTCAAAAATATTTAGATGGGTGTGATAATATTAATAAATTATATTTTGATTTTTATATACCGTCATATAATTTATGTATAGAATATGATGGTGAATTTCATTATAAGGATGTATTTGAAAATAATGATTTAAATAAACAAATAAAAAGGGATAATATTAAAAATGAATTCTGTAAAATTAATAATATTAAATTAATTAGAATACCATATAAAGACTTTAAAAATATTGATAATGTTTTAAAAAATAATTTATTTATGAATAATATATTAGAACAACCTGATACATCTGGTAAATTATCAAAAGAATCATATTTGAAATTAAATTATAATGAATTATATTTAGAAATAATAAATTATAGTAAATTAAATAATATAGAAACAATTCCATTTAAAGAAAAAGTTTATTGTTATAAACATAATATTATTCCACCAAAATGTAGTAATCCAAATTGTAATAATTATGTTAAATTTAAAAATTCTACAATAGGTTATAAAAAATATTGTTCGATAAAATGTATTAGTTCTGATCCAAATATTAAAGATATAAAGAAGCAAAAATCTTTAGAAAAATTTGGTACTAATACGCCAGCAGAATCTCAAATAATTAAAGATAAAATTATTAAAACTAATAATGAAAGGTATGGGTATAATTGTTCATTGCAGAATGAAAAGATAAAAGAAAAAAGTAAAAGGACATTAATGAAAAATTATGGTGTTGACGTACCATTAAAATCACATATTATACAACAAAAAAGATTAAATAATTTTAATGTTGAACAATGGCGCAAAAAATTTGAAGAAACAATGTTAGAAAAATATGGAGTTAAACATGCACTACAATCAGAAGAAATAAAAGAAAAAACTAAGAATACAAATTTATTTAAATATGGTAAAGATAATCCAAATAAAGTGGAAGAATTTATTCAAAAGAGAGTAAATAATAGAGATGAAAATAAATGGCAAGAAAATTTAAAAAATACTATGTTTAATCTATATGATGTTAATAATTCTATGGACATTAAAGGATTTAGAGATAAAATTTCTTTAACACAAAGATTAAAAGAAAAAGAAAATAATAAATCTATTTTAGATATTGATATAACTAATAAATTATATATAATGAAATGTGATTGTGGTAAAGATCATAATTTTGAAATATCATTCCCTTTATATAAAAGTAGAAAACAATTTAATTATAAATATTGTACTATATGCTTCCCACCATATAAAAATAATATATCACAATTGGAAACAGAATTATTAAATTTCATAAAAGAAAATTATGATAAAGAAATTATTATTAATTCTAAAAAAATTATACCACCATACGAATTAGATATTTATTTACCAGATTTAAAATTATCATTTGAATTTAATGGTGTTTATTGGCATAATGAATTAAATAAATCAAATAATTATCACTTTAATAAAACTAATTTATGTTTAGAAAGAAATATACAATTAATTCATATTTATGAAGACGATTGGGTTTATAAACAAGATATTGTTAAATCTATGATTTTAAATAAACTAAATAAAACATCAAATAAAATATTTGCAAGAAAATGTGAAATTAGAGAAATTGATAATAATAAAATAGTTAGATATTTTTTAAATAAAAATCACATACAAGGATTTGTTGGTTCTAATTTTAAAATTGGATTATTCTATAATAATGAAATTGTTAGTTTAATGACATTTGGTAAATTAAGAAAAAGTATGAACTCTAAAAATAGTGAAAGCAATTATGAAATGTTAAGGTTTTGTAATAAATTAAATACTAGTGTAATAGGTGGGCCATCAAAGTTATTTAAATATTTTATTAATAAATATAACCCAAAAGAAGTTATAAGTTATGCTGATAGAAGTTATTCAAATGGGAATTTATATGAAAAATTAAATTTTAATTTAGAACATATTACAGAACCAAATTATTATTATGTAGTAGATGGGATAAGAAGATATAGATTTAATTATAGGAAAGATTTATTAGTTAAAGAAGGATTTGACTCAAATAAATCAGAACATAATATAATGTTAGAAAGAAAAATATATCGTATTTATAATTCAGGTAATTATAAATTTATATATAAAAATAAAAAATAATATGGATATAATTAAAAAATTCGACGAATTTAATATATTTGAAAATATTAAATTAACTGATGATGAAAAAAAATATTTATGGTCTAAATTAGAATATAGAAAAAAGAAAACTGCAATAGAACAAGAAAACGAGTTGTTTAATTTATTAAATAGTGATAAAAAATCATATAATAATGATGAATTTAATTTAATTTTAAATTCTTTAGAATATAAATTTAGAAAAAAATTAAAAAGACAAGATACACCATTAGATAATGATAATTTTATGAGCATATCCGATAAAATACCAGATGAATGGGTAGGAATTAAATATTCATCTATTGATGCCAAAAAGAGGAAAGATAAAAAATAAGTATTATTTTTTTATATATAGTATATATCAAAAAATGATAAAAATTTTTTAATATATAATATAAGAAAATGAAAAAATAATAATAATAACATGGCAGGATTACCACATTTTACAAATATTACAAGTCACAATAGTAAATGGGAACCAATTTATAAAAATTTATTTGAAGTAGAAATATTTTTACCAGAAGTATTATCAGATATACATGGTACAGAAGGTAAATTATTACTATTGGAGAATTGTAAAAACGCCAAATTACCAACATACCCAACATTATCTACAATAGAACAGAGATATAAATATTCTACTAGATTATTTGTTGGATTCCCTGATAGTACATCAGCAACTGGTTTAGATTTTGTTTTTAATATAAATCAAAATGATGCTAAACAGATGTTTACTTTTAGAATGATAAAAGATTGGTATGATTTAGCGTGGAATAATGAAGATGGATCATCATCTTATAAATCAAATATGACCGGTACAATTATTGTTTATCAACATGATAGAGAAGGTGTTATAATAAGAAGAGCAACTTATCACAATACTCAAATAACTGGATTTAACGTTGGTGAAGATTTAGTTTGGGGTGGTGGGGCTGATATTCAAGAACTTACCGCTAATTTTGTTGCTGACTATTGGGAGGATTATTACTTCTAACTAGTTCATAATGAAATAGTTAAGAAAAATAAAAATTTAATATTTATAACCCCCTTAGAAATAAGGGGTTTAATTTTCGTATTTTTTGATTTTCTGGAAGATTTATTCAAAAAAATAATAAACTTTAATCATTTTATTTAATATATAATAAAAATAACATATGAGTATGGAAGAATTAAAAAAATGTACTAAATGTTTATTAGGTAAATCATTTGGTGAATTTTCTAAGAAATATAAAGATAAAAATGGAGTACAAAAATATTCTACAATTTGTAAAAAATGCACAAATGAATATTTATCTGTTTATCGTAATATTGAAAAAAATAAATTAAAACAAATTGATTATGATAAAGAATATTATGAAAAAAATAGAGAAAAAATATTGAAAAGGAAAAAGGATTACCATAAAGAAAATCAAGAAATAATTCTAGAAAAGAAAAGAAAATATAGAAAAATTCCTAAAAATAAAGAAAGAGCTAAAGAATATATAAAAAAATATAAAGTTGAAAATAGAGATAAATATTACCAATATAGAAGAAATAATCCACATATTATAGCATGGAGAAGGATGTTATATAGAACTTTATATCATATGGGTACGAAAAAAGAAGGTACAACTCAAGAAATGTTAGGATATTCAGCAGTTCAATTAAAACATAGAATTGAAAAACAATTTACAGAGGGGATGACGTGGAGTAATTATGGCGAATGGGAAATTGATCATATTATGCCATTAACTTCGTTTGATAGTGCAACTGATCCTAGTATAGTAAATTCTTTAGACAATTTACAACCTTTATGGAAAGAGGAAAATATGGCTAAGTTTAACAACATAATTTAATAACATAACTCTTATTTTTTTTAAACTAGAATATATGTAAACAAAAAATAATAAGTATTATATCTTATATCCGATTCTAAAATTAACAGAGAGAAAAAACTAGAAGATCTTAAATTATCTTATAAAAAGGAACGTTCATCTATACATATTTAGCAAATTAAAGCAGAAATGGAATCAATTCAAACTGTTTAATTGAGTCACTTATATCATCTAATGATATTAAATTATCTGATATTTTAGCAAGAAATATTAAAGAACAAAGAAATGGTAGTGGTTTAGGAGAATTACTTAGTAGTAAAAATGGTGGATGGGAAGGATTAATGGAAACTGTTAAAGGTGATCCTTTAGAAGATAGATTAAAAGGTATAATTGATGATTATAAATCCTTAAAATCTAAAAGAAAAAACTGAATAATTTTTAATTTAAATCTCCCTTAATTATAAGGGGGTTTTTAATTTTATGTAAAAATATGATAATATAAAATTATATATATAGTATGAAGATAAATTATTCTATTTTAATTGTGGATGACAATAAAGTATTTACAGAAACCTTATCCTTATTAATTAAAGATATATTAGGTAATAAAATATCAATATTAGATATATCATATGATGGAAAAGATGCAATCAATAAAGTGTCAGATACGATATATGATTTTATATTCATGGATATAAATATACCAAAAATTAATGGTATAGAAACATCTAAAATAATAAATAATATTTATTATAGAAGTACAACGATAATTGCTATATCATTTTATGATAATTTTTCAAACATAGAAAAAATGATATTATCGGGAGCTAAATATTTTTTAAATAAAGATAAAATAACTATTGATATTTTAGAAGATATATTTAATTATAAATAGTTATTTAAATTGTTAAAATCTTAATTTTTTTTTGTTACGTACCAACATATTATAAATATATAATATTAAAAAATAATCAATTAATATGATTAATGAGAATACAAATAATCAAGAAAATCCCAAAAAAGGAAATATAGAAAAACAAAATGAGGATTATCTTAAATCTTTATTGGGTGAAAATGATAAAAAAGAAATGGTTAAAAAAGAAATAGTAAATGATAAGTATGATGCACCGTCATCTGATTATGTATCTGTTAATATTTCAAATCTACCTGGTGGTAAATTTTATAAACCAAGTACAAAAATATCAATTAGAGCAGCTAAAGTTGCAGAAATTCAGTCATATTCTATGGTAGATGATAATAATTTTGTTGATATTACTGAAAAAATGAATGAATTATTATCGAAGAATGTTATTTTTTATCATCCTGATGGTACAAAAGGTTCTTATAGAGATTTAAAAGATGCTGATAGGATGTTTTTAATTTTTATGATACGAGAATTAACATTCCAAGGTGGTAATACTTTAACAAAAGAAGTAGTTTGTAATGAATGTGGGAATGAGTTTAATATACCATTTAGATCAACACATGGTCAATTTGGTCCATCTACATTTGATTTATATGAACCAAATGAATTTATAAATAGATTTTATAATAAAGAAGAAAGAGTGTATGAACTTATACACAATGATGTTTCTTGGAGATTAGCACCACCGACTATTGGTATACAGGAAGATTTTTATGAAGAGATTAAAAGAAATGTTCAGATGGAGAAAAAACCAGATGTTGCGTTTATGAAAATTATGCCATTTTTAATGCATAACAGGAGTTCAATTACACCAGATGGTATTAAAGCTAAACATAAAGAATTTAGTAATATGAATGATTTGATACTTTTTCAGGGATTGAATGAATTGGTTAATAATATGACAATAGGAATTAAAGGTTTAAAAATGGAATGTCCATCGTGTGGTCAGGAGGTCCACACAGAACTTACGTTTCCTACAGGGGCATCAAAGTTATTTGAACTCCCAAATATCTTGGATAGATTCGGAAAATAAATATAATGAAATAAAGAAAAGAATATTTGCATTATTTCAAACCGATATATCAGATTTATTGAAAAATAAATTTCAGTGGATGGTTCAACATAATATCCCAACTAATGTTATTGATACATGGTATTATTGGGAATATGAAGAATATATTAAGTTATTAAATGAGAAAAATAAAGAAGAAAATGAACAAAGAGAAAAACAAGAAAAATCACAAAGTGAAAAATATTCAGGGTTTAATCCTAGTTCATTAACTAAACAATATAACCCATCGACTATGATGAATAAATTTGGGGGTAGTAATTCAGCATTCCCAAGAATTTAAAAAGGAGAAAAATAATTTTCTCCTTTTTATTTTTATATATACTTTAAAAATAGATTTAGATTAAATGAAAAAAATTCACTTTTTTGATTTAGATGGAACACTATGGAATGTAGATGGAAATGCTTGGATAATAAATAAAAATAAACCAAGTAAACCAATTATAAAATTATCAAAGATTCAATTAAATGATATCTTATCT
>JBBAEW010000047.1:0-16306 GCA_041655695.1 Saccharofermentanales bacterium | reverse complement strand
TATTATTTTGTGTTAATGTCATATTTCCCATTGAAATATTAAATTTTACATCTAATCCATCGTATTCATATATACAAACCATTAAATAAAAATATTTTTAATTTATATAGATTAAAATATAAAATGTTTTTAATTTAAATAACTATTTAATATATTATCGATATCATCAATATCATTATAAGGTATTCTCAGTAAATTTATGTTATTATTTTTACAATATTCGGTTTTAATGGAATCTCTTAATTTTTGTTTTTTAAATGATTTAATTCCACCGAAATATTCATTAACTTCAAAATGTTGTTTACCGTCAAATTCAATACATAAATTGTAATCAGGTAGATAAAAATCAAATTTTAAGGGGTTTATATGTTTACAGTCTTTGAAGGATTTTTCCCTTTCGAAATTAATATTATATTCTTTTAATCTATTAAATATTATTTTTTCTCCGATTGATTCTTTACACACTATACACCCATATGATTGTAAATGCATATACGGTAATTGTTCAAATACCCCATGTATAGGACAAATTATTTTAATTTTTGTTTTACCATTAATATAATTTACTAAAGAATAATCATATTTATTATTATGTACTTTATTACATTTATCTATAAAGTCTTTTGTAGAGTATTTATTTGTACCACTACATTTAATACAACCGTTACCATTTAAATGACTACTTGGTTTTTGTTTAAATATACCATGTGTAGGACAAATTATTTTAACTTTAGTATAGGTATTTTTGTAATTAACTAAAGAATAATCATATTTATTTTTGTGAATATGACTTGATTTATTTATAAAATCATTAATTTGAGTTTTATTATTTTCTAAACTACAAAATGGACAATTTCTACCACTTAAATGTGAAGATGGTGTTTGTTCAAATATTCCGTGTTCTTTACATATTATTTTAACTTTAGTCTTACTATTGATATAATCAACCAAAGAATAGTCATATTTATGATTATGTTTTTCGTTTGATTTATTTATAAACTCTTCTTTATTTGACTTTTTCATATAATTATATATAAAAATAAAAGGTCTAAATTTACATTTAGACCTTTTATTTTTATATATTAAACACCAATGATCTTATCGATGGCACCATAATCCTTTGCTTCAATAGATGTCATCCAGTAATCTCTATCACAATCCCTTTCCACTTTTTCATAAGGTTGACCAGTTTTATCTGATATTATCTGATAAAGTTCATTCCTTAACATTTCAATTTGTTTAGCAGTAATTAAAATATCAGATGCTTGTCCTTGTGCACCCCCTAATGGTTGGTGTTGCATAAGACGACTGTGTTTTAAAGCACTTCTTTCTTTACCAGAAATAGCAAGAATAAATGCCATCGATGCTGCCATTCCAGTTACCATAGTATTTACATCATTGGAAATGAAGTTCATAGTGTCCAATATGGAATATCCCGCATAAATCCCACCACCCGGACTATTAAGATATAAATTAATAGGGCTACTATTATCATTAGATTGTAAAAATAGTAATTGTGCAGTAATAATATTACTTACTGTATCGTCTATTGCGGTACCAAGAAAAACAATACGATCCATAAGTAATCTACTAAAAACATCCATACTAGCTACATTCATTTGTCTTTCTTCAATAATAGAAGGATTAATATAACCATTAATCATATTTCCATATTGGTGCATAGCAATTCCGCTAATTCCCATGTCTTTTCTGAATAAATTGAAATCTTTTCCTAAATTGTTCATCATAATTTTAATTTTTAAGTTTTATTTATATAAAATTTTATTAAGTTCATTTTCAATATCTTTCTGTATCTTAAATGCATCAATTTCGTGTTGTCTATTTTCATAAATTACACTATCGAGATATATTTTTTCACCTTTATAATTTATATAATGTATTCCTGTTGATGGATAAACTAACAATCCATCTAAATGTTGTTTTATATGTGATATTTCATGTGATAATAGTTTTATTAAATTATTTTTGAATTTTGGATTTATATAGATATAATATTTATTTTTTTCAAATTGATTAGGAAATGTAAATCCGTATATTTCATAATTGTCATTACTCATATCAATAGGTGAATAAAAAATATCAATTTGTATCGTATCAATTTTTAATATTTTATTTGTTATTACCATTGATATAGTATCTATTTTCTGAAATTCTGTATAATTATTAACAATAACAGTATCAGGAAATTTGAATGTATTTAATTCTTTATCCTTTTTAATAAAAAGATAAAACAAAAATAATAAAAATATTATTATTAATATCAATAATGTTGGGTTTTTTTTCATAATTTATTATTAAGTTTATTTAATTTTAAAATTCTTTGTACTTCTTTAAGTTTTAAACACTGTTCCCTTAAATATATTGTTTCATTTAAAACAAAATCATATGGAAAATTATTAATATCGTCATTATAATGATTTGTATCAAATCCAATTATCCATAAACTTTTATCTTCATTAAAATCTGAAAATGTTAAACCACCGTGTATAATAACATATTTATTTAATTCACTATAATTTTTTTTTATAAAAAGGGTGCCATTTAGGGATACCAACATAATCATTACCCCAACCCACCTGGTAAATTCATAGATATTTCCCATTCACCAAGATTAGTATCAGTTTTTATATCATGTAAATGATTTTTAATTAGATATATAGGTAATTGTTTATAATTAGGTAATTTATATTTATTAAATTCCATTAAAATTTTCTGATTTTGATAATTCTTCTAATAATATTTTTTCTTCTTTTGTTATTTTTTTAGGTATATCTACATTTAATATTATATAAATATCTCCTTTATTATTTCTTTGATCACATAACCCCTTTCCTTTTAATCTTAATGTACTATTATTTTGGGTGTGTGGTTTTATATTTATAGATACATCGCCATCTAATGTTGGTACTATTGATTTACCACCTAATATCATTTTTGTAAAAGGTATATTTAAATTAAATATTAAATTATTACCATCTCTTTTTAATTTATCATGTTCTTTTACAGATATATGTACAATCAAATCACCGTATATCCCCCCACTACCAGGTCTATATGGTGAATTTCCCTTAGTTCTTATTTGAAATTTATCTCCGTCATTTACACCTTTTGGTATTTTAATATTTAATTCTGTTTGTTCATCTATAACACCTGTGCCTACACAACTACTACAATTATTAGTTATTATATACCCAGAACCATTACATTTATCACAATTTACAATTGTTGATGTGAAACCAAACATTGTTTGTCTACCCATTCTTAATTTACCGATACCATCACATTTATCACATTTTTCGTGTTCTCCTCCAAAACCATCACATGATTTACATTTTACCTTTCTATTGTATTTTATATTTTTATCTAATCCATATCTTACATCATATAAATCAATATTAATTCTTAATCTTAGGTCTTCTCCTTTATTGACATTTCTTTGATTAAAACCACCACCAAAACCAAAACCACTAAAAATATCATCAAAATTTATATTGAATCCACCCATAAAATCATCATAATTAAAACCACTATTAAAGTTCTTGGTATTACCATAACGATCATAATTTTGTCTTTTTTGTGCATCAGATAATACTGAATATGCTTCTGATATATCCTTAAATTTTTGTTCAGATTCTTTATTATCTGGATTTTTATCTGGGTGATATTGCATAGCTAATTTACGATATGCTTTTTTTATTTCATCAGATGATGCATTTTTATCCAATCCTAGTATTTTATAATAGTCCATATTTTATTTTTTTAATTTTTATATATTAAACAAATGTGGTTTTAATATTTTGTTAATATTTTATTTTTTAATCTATTACATTCTTCATAATTCTCTTTATTTAAATTGTTTATTAATTTTCTAAAAAGAATAAATATTTGTGGTAATTTAGGTTTTTGTAATAAATCACCATTAAATTGTTCTTTATATTTTTTTGTATATGATTTATCAATAGATTCTAATTTATTTATTAATTCCAAAACCATACTATTATATTTTATGATAGATATTGTATTTTTTATCATATTTTCCAATGGTAAATTATATGGATTATCATTATCTATTGGATCATTTTTTAAATCATTTACCACGATATTATATTGATCATTTAATAATTTAAAATCATTAAAAAGATCATTATATATATTTATATCCATATTAATTGTTGTTTATATTTAAAGTTAAATTTTTAAAGTATTTTAATGTATATTTATTATTGTTATCTAATTTATAAAAATCCATTAAAATATCATCTCCTTTTTCTGTTAAAATTATATCTGATGATATATTAGATGTTGTTATAAATATTCTATTTGGATAATTTTCTGTAGTGAAATTATAATAAATTATTCCATTTATTATATCTAAACCTATTCTATCAATTTTAATTCTAACTGGTGGTAAGTCATTATTTATTATACCGTTTTTATTTAAACTTAATTGATATTTAAACTTTGCATCATTTACATTATCACCTATTCCAATAATTTTACCATTTTTATAATTTACAATTGCATATTTTACAATTTTATTATCATCTTTTATAATTGTAAAATAAACTAATTCCCCAAATAATTTATATATACCAGGTATTAATATATCATATTTATCACCTACTAAATTTTCTATTGTAGATATTGATGATTCAACAGTAATTCCTTTATATTTATAATATATTGTTTCTTTAGTTTTTGTGTCCACGAATATAAACCCAATACTAACATCATCTTTACCATAATAATCTATTATGTCGGTATAATAATATTTCTTTTTATTATTAAAAATTTTATGTAATCCGTCTGTTTTTCTTTTATTAACAGTATCATTATCATTTTTACACCAATCCCATATTTGATCATTTATAATACTATAATTATGTGGGAAATCTACCCAATCTGGTACATTATTAATATCATATTTATTGATATGTCCATTCATAGGATTAATAATTAATACTGAAGTAACTTCTCTACCTGAATATCCAATTTTTTTATCATATAATGATGTAATATACCAAGGATTCATATTATCATCTACTGTAAAATTAATATCAGTAAATGGTTTATTTTTAAATCCATTATTATAAATGTGTCTTCTAATATTTTCTCCATACTTTCCGGTTTGATATTTTAATTTAATATCATAATTATTTACATTGGTAATTAATTTAAAATCACTAGTATCTAGTGCATTTAACATCACATAACCAGATATTAAATTACCATTAAAAGATTTTGAATTGGAATATAATAATGGTGATATATAATATAATTTATTATTTATTTCTTGTAAATAAAATTTATCTAATTTAAAATTATTTAATAAGGTATCATTTTCATTTACTAACTTTTTGTATGATATATCATATGCTGTTTCACTATCAATGATAATAGCATCTTCTATATTTGGTATTTTTAAATCAGATATATCAGTTTTTTCAATAACATTACCAATAAGTTTATAATATTCTGATGATCTAAAAACATTCATTGAACCAATTGGTAAAATTGCAAAAAATATAAATCCAATAATCAATAATATAAATCCAAATTTTGATTTATAAGTTTTTTTATATGTTAATGTCGCATATTCGGTTTTATTTATATCAAACAATAACGTTATAATACCTAATAATATAGATATAAATGGTAGTCCAATATACCCATAATTAAATATTGGCATACCAATATATACAAATATATAAAAACTCAATATTGTAGTTAATACAAATATTATATCCTTAAATTTTATTAATTTTTTAATTTTATTAATCATAGTTTTTAAATTAAATATTATACATTGGACAAGCTATACCTTTTATTTTATTATCAATTGTTATATTTGCAAATTGTCTTACTCTATCAGAAAACCATATATCTTTTATAAAATCATCACAATCTAAAATTGATATCCCTTTTTCCCAATCAATATTATCATCTTTTACTTTTTCAGAAAAAGAACAAGGATAAAATTTAGGATCACCATTTTCACCAGAATTTATATAAAGTGAATAAATACTTGATTCACAACTCTCTGCATATTTCTCTAATTCTTTAAAATTTTTTCTATTTTTAATAGATTTTATAAATTTTGGTTGTGAACAAGAATCAAAACCAATTGGTACATCATTTTCAAAAGCAAAATCGATCAATTCTTTAAATTTATCATCATTTAATCTTGTATATTCACTTTGTATTGCTCTGCCTTTAGGTTTAAGACTAAGAAAAACAATTGCATTTAATTTCTTTAATCTTTTATCTGTTTTATAATCTTTTAATAATTGAATTGCATTATCAAATGTTTGTTCAGCTATCATAAAATGGATATTCACTTGTTCCATTCCTCTATCAGTGAGTTCTTTAACTGCATTATATGTTAAATCTTTATCATATAAAGATACAGCAACTGCGCCCATAGTTGTTGATAGTTTATCAAAAAGTTCAGGTGTCATTCTATCACCGTTTATAGTCACATTAGGAACAATCCCATTAGATTTTGTATATTCAAAAATATCCCACATATCAGGATTAGCATCAATATCTGTAATACCAAATGCTATTTGACCAACAGTTGGTGGTAATTTATCTAATAATTTTTTGAATATTTGGATTGTCATATTACCATCACCGGTTGGTAAATTTGATTTATAGCAAAATCTACATGGTCCAATACCTTTTACACCATGGCATGATGTTGATATTTCAATATCTGCTATTTCTGGTAACCCAAGTGATAAATCTCCATCTGTTTTAATATCACATAAAAATTGTTTAGTATCTATTTTTTCATCCCATATATTTGTCCACAATACATATAAATCTAATTCTTGTTTATTAAATTTTACATTTTTATCATATTTTCCTTTTCCCCATCTAACAAAAAAACCATTTTTTTTATTGAATATAAAATTATATTTTTCACTTTTAAGTACTTTATATTCAATATTATCTTTTATGATAGCATTAGAACCGTCAAATAATTGTATATTATATATTTTTTCCATAATTAATTATTATACTTTTTCATAAAGTCAACAACAGATGAATATATTGACTTAATTAATGATTCGTCAATACTATATGATATAACATTTTTATCAAAAGAATATTCACCTATTTCAGAAAAAGTTGTTACATATAATACTTTATCATCGAAGACATTTTTAATACTAAATCTATAATTAAGACCATTTAGTGATTTTAATTTAGATATTTTTTTAACAACTGGCATTATCCAATCAAATGATTTAGAAAATTTTAATTCATCATCATTATCAGATAATCCACTTATAATTAATTCTTCATGATCAATATCTGTTCTACCATTTTTTTTGGGTATCCAACAATTTTCATCTACACTAAACTCAAGATTCATAAATTTAGCAATTATAATATCACCAATTAAATTTTTATTCATCGAAATTTGTATTTAAATAATTTAGCCAAAAAATTCTAGCTTTTGCAGATATAGCTTTTCCAATTTTTTTAATATTAATATTATTTTTCTCTATTGTATCTGATTCTTCCTTAATAACATCATTATAAACCCACTTCAAGTAATCTGCAGTAGATTTATCAATAATTGGAATATTTAATTCTCTCATTTTATCAATACCTTGCATTAATCTATTTTCTGTAACGGCATAATCGACAAAAGACTTAATATTTTCAATTTCCTCAATATCAACAGTAGTTAAAGTTTTTACTTTACTTACTTAGTGTTTTTCTCCTTTAACTTTAAAAATATATCTTTTATTATCATTAATATGTTCCCACACAATCCCTTCTCCTGTTCCTGATACATCA
Source organism: Saccharofermentanales bacterium (assembly GCA_041655695.1). Lineage (GTDB taxonomy): Bacteria > Bacillota > Clostridia > Saccharofermentanales > DTU023 > UBA4923. Next base: position 8,473 of record JBBAEW010000047.1, on the reverse strand, counting down.
AAATATTTTCCAACAGTGCATTCTTTTTCTACATTATTAGTTAATTCAGATAATATATTTATTGATAATTCAGGTCGATTAAAATTAATATCTATTTCAAAATTAGGAAATTGTAATATATTAAAAATTAATTGATCTTCGTTTTTTATATGTGCAAAATTAGACATATCTTTATAAAGACCATCTACTCTTTCGTAATCTTTTTTAGTTGGGATAATTTTGTCAATATCTATTCCATTCATAATATTTAATTTCTACAAAGATAAATAATAAAGATTAAATATCCAAATTTGTTCTAATATAATGATTATATAATTTCCTTTTTAATTTTCCACCATAATTATTTAACCAATTATTTATTTTCATTATCAATATTTCTTTCGGTTATTATTACATATGATATTCTCCAAAATGAATATAATACAACCCAAGTTACATAAGTCCACCACCACCCACGTACCGATGTTAATATAAGAGTAAATAACGTTATTAAAATTATTGTGATTATTGTAATAAATTCTTGTTTATTTGCCCATTCATTTGATTTAATTATAAATTTTTTCATATTATTTTATGTTTTGTGGTATATTATCATCAAATAACATTGATATACTTAATTGACTTTGTATCATTTCCAAAAATAAATACTTACACATTGTCCAATCATAATTTGCACCTGTTCTACTAATAACTTCCCCATCATCATTATAATGTGGTGTAGTTTGACTAATATTATATTTTGACATAATATCATAAAATTTATTTTTACAGTCTGATATGGTATCTGTGTCATTAAATTTTAATGATATGATTTCTTTTGCAATATCGTTCATTTTATTTTCCATTTTTAACATTTTTAACAATTAATTGATTATCAATTTGTTCCAATTCTATTTCTTGAATATCTTTTGTTGATTTTATATGATCTATAAATTCAATAAAACCATCTTTAAATGATTTTTCTTGTTTAAATTTTCCACTTCGATATGATTTTTTAAATTTTCTAAATAGTTCATTTAATTCATTTAATGTAAATTGATAATTATCAGAATGTTCTAATATAGTTATTTTTTGATCTAAAATAGAACCAAACCAATAAGTACCTTGTGTCATAAATTTTATACCATCGTCTAATTTAAGTGATAATCCATGATTATCTTCTATAACTTTTCCATTGTAAGTTTGATAACCTAAATTTTCATACTGTGAATGATATGGGAATGATTTAGGTTGTTCTAATTCATAAATAGTAGTAACTGATAGAATATTACCAACTTTCCAAGGATCTATATATTGATTGATATCAAATATTGGTATATTTTCAAGTTCAAATGATGAATAAATAACTTTTTTAGTATTTTCACAAATTGCATTCAATTTACCTTTTGGTGTTCCATCATTTTTAAATAAACCCCATCCCCTGCCTGATAAATTAATACCGTGTGCAAATGAAATACCGTAATCACCAATTTCAACTTTATCGTCTGTGGTGATAACGTATCCTTCTTTTACTTTAAATAAGTTTTTATTAATTATTGCTTTCATGATTTATATCTATTTAAAAATTAAAGTGTATTGATATTTGAGTTGGATTTGAACCAACAGGCGGATGCATCCTTTTCTACAACCATTCACATTTCTGCGGTCAGGAATCGAACCTGAGATAGCAACCTCTACTAACGCACCGAATCGAACGGGCTACCTACCAATCTGTTCAAATATCAATACTGTACAAAGATATAAAAATATTTTTAATAAACAAAATTAATAACAATATGAATCATCATTTTCATCAGAAGGATAGTATAAACTTTTACCTAAACTATTTATTTCATCTCTTTCTTTTTCCAATTCACGTCTATTGCTTTCAATGATTCTCTTATTAACTTTAGTTTCCCATCTTTTTGATTTTGACCTGTTAATTTGTTTTCTTACTTCATTTCTCCAACTCATAATTAATTATTTTTAATATTTTATCTTTTCTTTTATATTTTTCTAAAAATTTCATAGTATTATCATACATATTAATTTTACTATTTAATCTTTTTTGTTGTCTTAATAATTCTTTTATTGTATTATTTTTTGTTTCAAATAACTTATCATAAAATCTATTTATCAATTCTATTTCTTTTTTCTTTAAATATTCTCCATTGTTTATTTTTCTTGTTATAAATGTAGCGTATGTTAAATCTGTTTTATTATAACTATAATTATTATCAAAATAAAATTTATCCCAACTTTCACCATCACGAAAACCAACTCTAAAATATTCTCTTGTTAATATAATTTTATCACTGTATAAATTCAATGAAATTCTATATGATATAGGTTCATTTTTAAAACTATCTAAGTCTGATTTTTCTTTTATAATTAATTCCATTTGAAAGTTTTTTAATTTTTGATTGTCTTAATACCATATTAAAAAAATCTATAGATATTTTACCTGAAAAAAATTCTTGAAAATTATAATGTTCCCATAAGTTACCCTCAATTATTTTAAATTCATCATTTACAATTTTTGCAAATTGTGGCATATTCAAATTAAATTTATCAAGATGTTGTGTCATCTTTTCATTAGACGGTGTTGAAAATGTGTTATATTTAACATATTCTTCATCACATTTTAATAGAAAATTAAGTATTAAACATGCACCTATTTGTATATCATCATCACTTAATTTCATATAGATTTAACAGTATTATTATAATTCCAAACTTTAACTAAACGATTATATTCGTCATTATTTAATCTATCTTTTAATGGTATCCATCCAGTTACACATGATGATTGTTTTAATCCATTTGGTGTATCATATACCCAATAGTAATCTTCTTCGCCATCTACTACATCAACCAGTCTAACCACATCAAAAAAATCTAAAACTAGTGTATTTTTATATGGTTCTAATTCTTTTTTTAATTCTATTAACGTCGCCATTTTCTTAAAAATTTAGGTGTGAAATATCCAATTAAGAATCCAATAACACCAAATGTCCATATTGGTATATGTCTAACTATATGAACTACACATTAGCTAAAGACTAATGTGTTTCAGGAATATACCTTCTCTTTAATCGTTTCATTGCTTATGCCATTTAATTCCGAGAAATTATTTGGTCTTATTTTTGCTCCGCGATCGTTATCAGATGTTCCGTCTGATATATTTAATCTTAATCCTTCTTTTAATATATTTATGGCTGCATTAATATCTCTATCTAGTTTAGCACCACATTTATTACATATCCATTTTCTTTGATGAAGTTTTAAGTTTTGATTTATATGACTACATTTATTGCAAGTTTTAGATGAAGGGAAAAATCTATCTACTTTAATTAATTGTTTATCGTTCCAATCACATTTATAACTTAAAATATCGATGAATCTACCCCAGCTAACGTCAGAAATTGATTTAGATAGTTTTCTATTTTTAATCATTCCTTTGATATTTAAATCTTCAATGTAAATAGTATCAAATTCATTAATTAGTTTAAATGTTATTTTATGTAACATATCTGATCTAGAATTTGAAATCTTTTCATGGATTCTACAAACTTTTAATCTTTGTTTTTCGTATCTTTTTGATCCCCTTGTTTTTCTTGATAAATGTTTTTGATTTAAACTTAATTTTCTTTCATATTTCTTTAAATATCTGATGCCCTTGGTTTTCGAACCATTAGATAGAGATATGAAGTCATTTAAACCTAAATCCATACCAATATTTTTATTGGTTTTTTTAACTGGTTGATATTCTTTTTCGACTAAAATTGAAACATAATATTTACCAGTTGAGGTCTTTGATATAGAACATTTTTTAATTAAACCTTCTATATTCCTGTGTTTAACCATTTTAATCCCACCTTTAAACTTTGGTATAATTAAATAGTTATCTTCTACCTTTACACTCTGTGGTACAGTAAAGGTATTTTTTGTTTTTCTACTTTTAAATCTAGGAAATCCACTTCTTTTTTTAAAAAATGATTGGTATGCTATATCCAAACAATTTAAACTATATTGTAAGGTCTGTGAATTAATTTCTTTTAACCACTGATAATCAGGATCTTTTTTAAGTTTAGTTAAAAAAGAAGATTGTTGGTTATAAGTTATAGATTTTTTATTATTAACGTATTCTTCTTTTCTTTGGTTTAAAAAATGGTTGTATACAAATCTGACACATCCAAAATACCTATTTAAAATATATTGTTGTTCTTTATCAGGGTTTAACCTGAATTTATATGTATATATTATATTTTTCATCTTTATAGTAATTAATTCCTTTACTATAAATATATATTAAATGAAAAATATCACTTTTTTCCATTTTTACAATTTAAATATCTAACAGATTGATTATTAGTTATTTAAATTTTAAAAATATTTTTAAAAAATTAAATTCAATTGAAATTTATTGAAATTCATCCCTCTAACTAAAGATTAGATGGTTTTCTTTCAAGGTGAATATAAATATCAAAATATGATAAAATTAAAATAATAGTAAATAATAAAAATATGTTCGATAAACATACTAATAATACAAGTACTTTATTTTTATCAATATTTTTATTATTAAAATTTGGTATAATAATTGGTATAAACATATTTATTCTTTTAATTTATTATTTTAATTGAATATGATGGTATATTATCATAAGTATAATATGCATCAATATTAGTATATTTTGGATCTTTATATAATTTTATTTTTGGTAATGATTTAATATTTATTTTTAATTTAACAGGATTAAAATCTTCAACATAATATGATTTATTAGATATGAATGAATTTATATCATCAACACTTTCAAATAAGTAAATTCTATCCGGATGATTATCTATCATCTTATTGGATTTCGGTGTTAATCCGATTTGTTTTATTTTATTAATATGTTTTTCATCTGTAACATGATATAAAAACAATTTAATACCAGTATCTTCAAAATCAAAATTTTTATTAAATACAATATTTAATTTTTCACTATTCATAAAAATATTAATGTTTAAATTTAAATATTCTGTTTCATTATTGTCTTTTTTATAAGATGATATATAATAACCAGAAATATTTAATAAACTAATAATATCATTATATAAATTTATATCTTTAATGGGTTTAAAATTTATTAAGAATATGCCATCTTCAGATTGTATTAGTTCATATTCATCTATTTTATATTTAGTTAAAATATCATTTAATTTTTCTTTGAATTTAGAGTATGAAAATGAATAAATCAATCCTTCATGAACCAATTTATCATTTTTATTTTCAAATGCATCTTTAAACTGATTAAATTTTAACATTTTATATTATTATTTTTTAATCCCACCATACTCTAACATAAGTATTTCCATTTTTGGAAAATTTTTTATCATAAACATCTACTTCATGTCCTTGTGTAATTTCTCTTATTTCTTCTAGTAAATCATCTATTTGTTCTTCATCTAATTTATCATTAATTTGAATAAATAGTGTATTAGAATAAACATCACCAAAATCTACAATTTCTTCTTTTTCCCTACTAATCCAAAACGGTGATATATACACTTCAATAACATTATTAATTTTTTCAATTTGTTTTATCATATACCATACATCTTCAAAATCATCAAATTCATTACCTGCTATACTACCATCATGTTCTTGTGCATACTTCATAAATTTATCTACATCAACCAGAAATTCAACAAGATCCCAATGTTTTATTTCATCTTTAATATCATAAATTTCAGATAACCATTTTCTTGCATTCGAAATTTCGGTTTTTTTCTTTTGTTCTAACCATTCCTTTTGGTCTTTCATATATAATTTTATTCTTATATATTAAATTTAAGAGTAGATAATTCTAATCTATTAATAAATTCAGTTGAATCAATCTTTTCCACATTAAATGAAAAATTAAAATTTTGTCTATCCCAACCATCAGGATCAATTATTTCAACTTTACATTTTTCTTTTAAAATTTCATGCCATTCTTTTGATGTTTTAATTCCATATAAAACACTTAAGCAATTTTTAATGCCTTTAAATACCATATTATTATTTTTTTATAATTATTGTTTTTCATCCATTTAAATAATACATTTTTTGATTTATCACGATAATTATCAATTAACTATAGACGCTTAAATATATTTATTGATATAATAATTTTTATTTATAAAAATCATCATCTACTCTGTTCATGTGTCTATTGATAACTTCAATACTTGTCATTTGTTTGTAACTATTCCTTAAAGATTTAACTACATCGTTATCCCAATCAATATCAAAATTGTTAATGTCATCTAATCTTTTCTGTATTTCTTTTCTGTTATCCCAAGCAATATTTCCAAGATAAGCAGCAGACAATTTACCCAATAATTCTTCTGCTTTTTTTCTTATATCACCTTTACTAGTAAAGTTTTCAAAATTATCGATTTGTTCTCTCATTTCTTTAATCGTGCCTTTAAGTTTATATATAAATATCGTAAAATAAAAATTACTATTAATCTTCAAATTTAACTAATTTATAGACATAACTATCTTCTTTATTATCTGAAAACTTATCCAACCATTTTTTAAACCATGATTTTTTAACAATAATTATTTGATATTTTTCTGTATATTCAGAAGCAATTTCTTGATTGATAATGCCATCTTTAAATAGTTTATCTATTATCATTTCTTTACAAAGATTTGCATTTTTTGTCATACTATCAATTTCTACTAATACTCCGTCTATTGTTCCCATATTTTTAATTTTTAATTTTTTCAATAAATTTTCCAATTAATTTTCCAGTGGATGTTATAATCCAAACAGAACCAATTATTGCAAGAATACCAAACCAAAATTCCATATCGGATAAGAAATTAAAATTTTCCATATCATTAAAGTTTAATAGTTCTAAAGTTATTTAATTCATCTAATTCTGCCCACATATCAGGATATAATCCTCTTACTTTTAGTGCATATCTAAAAATAGGATATTCTTCAACGTATACTTTATACATATGATGTCCTGATTCTTTTGAATTTTTGGTATTTGCAATTCTATCACATAATTTTACAAAAATAGCAAAATCACTAACCCAAATTTTTGGATATGTTTTAAAGTTTCTTTCCTTTCTATCCCAACCTCTTTCATTAGATACTCTAAATACGATATCTGCTATTTCTTCATTAAATTTTTCTTTTAATTTTTTAGGTGATGTGTCAGTATCTTCTACGGTATCATGTAACATGATGGCACTTAACACAATATCTAATTTATCAGTCGGTAAATAATATGAATATTTTTCACCGTTTTTCAATACATCAAAAAGATGAACAGAATATGATTCACTACCATATCTTTGTGATTCTGATGGTAAATCGTGTTTTTTACATGCGTATTCAATAGCTAAATCAATGAAATTGTTCATATTTTATTATTTTAAGAACAAAGATAATAAATAATAATCAAAATTAAAAATTAATTTAATATTTTTTCATTTAAGTATATTTTTAATATTTCATCACTTGTTAAACCATAACAACTACCTTTATCTGGATAATATGTCATTGTTAAATTAGCCCACCCATGATTACCCATAATATCTTGTATAGGAAGATCATTCCACCAATTTAAAGCAAGTTGTCTATATCGGTATAATTTTATTCTACGAATTAATTTTTCCATATTAGATGTTCCTCCAATTTTTCTCTAAATTAACAACCCAATCTTCAATTCTTATTGGATCTATATTTGTTTCTTTTAATTTTCTTATTGCTTCTTTTAAAACAATATTCATAAATTCACCAGATTCTTCTAATTGTTGTTCATATAATTTTAATAGTCCTTCCTTATGGATATTTATTTGTTCATTTCTTTCATCTTTTGATTGTCTTCGAATATTACCCAATTTATTTATGGCATCATTCCAATCACCAAATCTATTTATTTTTTTACTCATAATGTTTAATTTTCCTATTCATTTATTCAAATTTTATACATATTTCACCACCTTTTAATGGACACCAATCTGGTGTTTCAGTTGGTTTATCTTTTTTAAAACTATCATATATTTCTAATATATTATCTGTATCTCCCATGGATTTACACAAATTACAATATTCTATTGTATCATGTCCAGTTGCATAATCATTATAATTAATTTGTTTAAATGGACAATCTTCGCAACCTTTAATTATAAATTCTGTCATAATTTAATAATTTTTAATATAAATAAATCTAGGTATAAAAATATCTAATTCTATTAATCTAGCATATCTAGCATCACATACATTACTAATACTACCTATCATAAATGATTCTTTTTTAATATCAATACCTTTTCCTTGGAATTTAGATTCAATAGTTAAATATTCATCAGTATCTAAATCTTTAACATAATCTAAATATCCATTATCTTCATTATAGGTAATTTCTATGTTTTTTCCTAAGTGTTTAAATTTTATTTTCATTTATCTTAACATTTTTGGTAAATTATATTTTTCAA
>JBBAEW010000046.1:0-16543 GCA_041655695.1 Saccharofermentanales bacterium | reverse complement strand
ACGATCCAATAGGGCGTTGATGAGATTGCCGACCACCGTATCATTCTCGTTCGCCCACAGCTGTCGAAGTTTTTTTGCTTTTGAAGCGTACTCTTCATAACCCTTCCCGTTGTACATATCGATATTACAAACGTCTCCGATAAATTGCGCGAATGAAGAATTTGAAAAGTCGAGGACAAAACCACCTTCCATCTCGAAAAGTGCTTCTATAATATGCTTTTCATGGGAAGACAGCGATGACATCTCAAATCACCTTTACAGATGTATTTGGTGCCATAAGCTTAAAGGTTTCAAAAACGTTGATTTTCTCCGGTGAGCTTGAAAAAGAATTGTCTCGGAACACCGCACGTAAAGGTTTTCGACTAGCTATCTCACGCACTACGCTTTCGGGAATGTGCCTCTCGAAGCAGGCCACTAGATCCCCATTGTTATATGTATGGACAGTGTAACCTTCAATTTCTTCATGAGTGTGCGGCAAAGATAGTGGAAGCCCCCAGTCCAAAAGGCAGCTGAATAGCAAGTCCATATCCGTACGATCTGGCTTAATATTGCTTTCCATCACCGAGAGAATATCTTGTGAATACTCATGTGCCACATAGTAGACATCCGTCATATTTGAGTCATCAAGTTTAAATACGCGGAAACCTATGTCCAAATCTTGTGTTGTCATGGGGCTTTCATTCTTAATCTTGTCGCCAGCCCGACGGATACGTTCTTTCCCTATCTCACAGATATTTCTATACCCCGCTTTATGTGCTTCGGATTTTTCGTCTGTCTCTTCTTGTAGCTGAACCATTATAAATCTGCGCTTACCACCGTCCTCTGCGTTCAACTTCATAACCGCATGAGCAGCAGTTGCAGAGCCTGAAAAATAATCGAGAATGATACTATCTTTGTCAAGGTTGGCTAGTGTCATTAATCGATGCAATAGCCGGGTGGGTTTTGGGCCATCAAACACACCCGCTTCCATAAGCTTTGTCACTTCTTGCGAACCTTCCTGACTGTGACCGACTTCCTGATGGAACATTATTGATGTGGGCGCCATGCCTGTATGTTTCAATTCGGATAAGAAACGTTTTATTCTGGGCGTTCCGTTCCCGTCGGGGCCAAACCAGATACGATTATCTTGGAGTCTCTCCAAAAATTCATTTTTGGAGAGACTCCAACAGCGCCCTGTTGGAGGCTCAATCACACGCCCCGAAGGCGTCCTTATTGGATAATCTGTATTTGGATTATAAGTTTTAACAGAAATATCGCTGGACATCCACACTCCACGTGGATCATTGTCAGGGTTTGTGTAGCGTGCATCTGCCTCTTCCGTTCGTGGCAGTCTACCAATTTTAAACTCGTTTAGATTTTTTGCGAACATGACCACATAGTCGTGACTATTTGATACGAAGCGAGCGTCATTTTTTGGAGAAAATGCTCTCTGCCAAATCAATTGAGCAACAAAATTCGATTCACCGAACACCTCATTGCAACACTTGCGCAAATTGTCCACTTCATTATCATCAATGCTTATAAATATCACTCCATCATCTCGAAGCAAATTCCTCGCCAAGACAAGACGCGGGTAAATCATGCTACACCAGTCGGAATGAAAACGTCCGTTTGTCTCCGTATTCTTGAAAAGACGATCACCCTCCTCACTGAAAACACCTAAATCCTCTTCATATTCTTCGTATCGTTGGGCAAAGTTGTCGCGATAGATAAAATCTGACCCGGTATTATATGGTGGATCGATGTACACCATCTTAATTCTGCCAAGATAGCTTTCTTGCAATAATTTGAGCACATCGAGATTGTCACCTTCAATATACAAATTCTCTGTGGTGTCCCAATTGCGGCTCTCTTCCAAGCATGGGCGAAGCGTCATACGGATAGGCTTCCCCGCCTCAGCAATAGCGGCGCGCTTGCCGACCCAAGTAAATTCGTAAACTTCTTCACCAAATACTTCATCTCCAAGCATAGAACGCAGCAAATCGAAATTCACCTTATCCTCTACAACTACCCCAGGGAAAATGTCCTCAATCTTGGCAATGGTTTCGTTGAATAAATTCGAAGTTTCAAATCTCATTTTTTCAGGACTATTCATCGTGGATGTCTCCCTGTTCCAATTTCGCGATTTTCTCTTCTATATAGTTTTCTAGCACAAGTATCTCACTCGACTTAATAGCCAGACCTAGGTTCATCGGAATGTTTATTCTCGATGATGGTGCGACTGGTATGTTAGCATAGGTAATCGTGCCTGTAGCCGTAAATTGAGGTCCCGCAAACAAAACACCAAGGAGGATAATTCGACTACCAAAATATAAGCCATTATCTCGCATATATGAACCTTCATTCAAAATGAAGATAGGAGATCCACTTGAACCTGGAAAGCATGCACAGTCAATTAAGAATTGTTTCTTGCCCTCATAATCCAACTTGACATGTGTTGCAGTAATACCTTTCCGAGCCACAGGTTTATGGTTTTTTGTGTCTGAAAGGCCAATAGGGTAGCCGATCATAATCACATCCTCAATAGTTGACAGTCCGGCAACCATTTCCTCAGAGGGGATAACACTTGTTTCGAGTGGTGTATAGAACACGTCGATACCCTCTTCGGCGGACAATCGGTTGAAATAACCTGCAACTGGCAGGCAACACAAATCAACATCACTATCGGGATGGTGTATCCATGGAGCGTTTTCCACGGCAAGCACAAAGCCACCACTGTCAATGGGCTTACCCATTTTGTCAGCTTGACATAAATCAAATCTGCACTTTACGCTTCCATTCGTGACGTGTTTATTCGTAATAATTACCGGGACCGAGTTATTCGCTCTATTGTCTTTACACAGGTTCATTATAAAGCCGGTCCCAGTTCCAAAAGTACCGTCCTTACGTTGACAACGAATCAAGACTGTCGCATACATCACCATATCTGATAGCCGCATTTATATATTACTCACTGGTTAGTTCCTCCAACTTGATCTTTTGTCGTTTCAGCTCGCCGTTCATCTCAAACTGTAGGTTAAACTGTTTCTCTATTGCTATCTTCCTCTCCAAAACGGCTATCTCTCGTTCGAGTCTCTGTCTCTTTTTATCTCTTTCCACCGCCTCGGCGATATCACCACCAACATCAAGTCGGCCACCAGCTATCTGTCGCGCCAAATTCTCATACATATCATCTAGGTTCAACCCCTTAAACATCAGAGTAAAGTCTTCAGCTCTTAACCAATCAGTACAGAAAAAGGTATTGGAGACTTCCATCCATGCCTGCACCTCTCTCTGGTAGGTAAGGAGGAACAAAATCTTGTAGGGTATTGCCTTCGAAATCGCCGGAAGGATTCGTTTATCCAGTTCTTTTTGACGCAGAACAATCTCAAAAACCTGGATCTCTTTTATTGTCTCCCCTGATGCGACACCTATAGTGCTGTCTGCCAGTTTGTTTCTCCAGAATATCGAGTCGATTTGATCTTTAATCAATTCTCGCACAATGCTCGTAGGTTTAGCATGAGAGTAGAGTTTTTCTTTTGCCACACGCCGATTAACTTGAGTTGAACGAGGCAAACCTAACATATAATCACCTTACCACCAGAAAGCAGATGAGTTCAAAATCTTCCAATCCATCGATACGATCGTCCAGAGCGGTCGTACCTCCCTCAGAGAATAGACTATCAATGTCGCTTTCTGCTTTCAGCTCCACAATTGAATTGATCGAATCTGTTAGTAGGGTAGAGACAGAACTCATTTCTTTACCATCATTTGTTTCCATATTGAATTCCCGACAAACGTCCAGTATCGGTTCCTTATGGTCTTTACAAAGTGAGCGAGTCTTGTCCAACAGTTCTTTGGATGAAAGATGATCACAGACAACCGAACCATCTTTTCCTATGTACACCATATAGAAGGGGTGAAGTCGGTTCTGCCTGTCAAGGTTGACACTATTGTTTCGATTCTTAAGAACAAAGACTACTCCCGGCGGGCAATCGTCGGACGATGGTACGACAGCATGAAGCCCGAAGGGAATCGCATCCATGTCTCCGTTATGCTTCACATAGTCAAGCAAATCGAGTCGGAACTCATTAAGACCTAAGTCCATAATGGAAATGCCCGTCTGCATATCTTCAATATCTACGACCTCTTCCTGCAACCTCTTCAGTTGCGCTTTTCTGTATTCAAGATCTCCTCTTTCCTCAATGTTGATTAAGTCGTCGTCACCTGTAGCAGTCATGATGGAAATTCGCATTCTGGTCTCAACACGACCTTTGAGGTATAGATACTCGTCCAAATCGACATCCGGCCAGAAATTGACTAGTTGTATCACTTCGTTGCGGCTACCGATGCGGTCAATGCGTCCAAATCTCTGAATGATGCGCACGGGATTCCAGTGAATATCATAGTTAATGCAGTAGTCGCAGTCCTGCAGATTCTGACCTTCGGAAATACAGTCGGTAGCGATCAGAATTGAGATGTCATTGTTATTGTTTGGCATTAAGAGGTGCTTATCTTTGGCGATCGGGGAGAAAAGCGTCAGCACCTCATTCATTGATGCACGCTGCCCCTTGATCGTGGTCCTGCCATCCACACTCCCCGTTATCATAGCGGAATCAAGGCCGTATCGCGATTTGGTAAAAGTGCTCACGTGCTGATAGATATACTCTGCTGTGTCTGCAAAAGCTGTGAAGATGAGGATTCTATTGTTGCCTTCATTGATGGGATTTGTCAGTTTTTCATCAATTAATTCTAATAACGTTTGCAATTTCAAGTCGTGTTCCGACGTGATATCGTCCATCATCATATTCAGCAGCTCAAGTGTTTCGGAATCCGCTACCAAGCGATCGCGCCACGTCTTGTAGTCCATATCCGAAAGATCAATTGTGACCCTGTGTTCATCGACAAAATACTCCGTATTGCGGTCATCATCATCGAAATTGGAGTCGTCACCAACCAGCTCTCGGCCATCAATGTGGGAGTCGCCACCATTTGTGAATACATCAATGTCAGCGATCGTCTTGTCAATCAGATCTTTAACACGACCGACTGTTAAGCGAAAAGATTCTACAGAGCTTTCAAGTCTTTTCAGAAGATTGATGCTCATCAATCTTCGGATGCCCCTCTCACGGCCAGCCCGGTTGATATTGCGCGAAGTATCTACATATTTACTAAGCTGACTTGGGAAGATGTAATCCGTCGGAGTGTAGACAGAGAGATTCAGTCTCATCAATTCCTGGTAAATGTCATCATAATTAATTGCACTCTCCAAATCCGTCATGCGCGGGTGCAGGGAGATGGGTTTCAATCGTTCGGGAAATGAGCCAACTTCACTCATGTTGTAATACTTTTGAATGTGTTTGCGGGATCGGGCAATAGTCACGCTATCCAATACTTCAAAAAAGTCAAAATCAAGAGATTTCAATAGGGCGTCCGTTGTGCGTTCTTCTTCCTCAAGTTTATTCCACTGATTAAAGGCTGTCTGCGCATTACGAAAGATGTCATCGATTGAACGTTTCACCCCGAGCTTCACGTTGATAAGATCAGGGTTGCCCTCATAAGCGAGCTCAAGTTGATTTCTGAGATCGATGAAACGGTTATTAACCGGCGTAGCTGAAAGCATCAGCACTTTTGTCTTCACACCTGACCGAATAACGCGGTTCATTAGTCGCAGATAACGATTTTCACGCCGGTCTTCCCCATATACTACTCCTCCATTTCTGAAGTTGTGTGATTCATCAATGACCAGGAGATCATAATTACCCCAGTTTAGTCTGCCTAGATCCAATCCATTCGATTGGCCACGATCCCTCGAAAGATCAGTATGGTACAGCACATCGTAGCGGAGGCGATCTGAAGCGATAGGGTTGTTCACATAATTGTCTTTGAAGGTGTTCCAGTTGTCTGAAAGCTTCTTTGGGCAGAGGACCAACACCGAACGGTTGCGATTCTCATAATACTTAATTACTGCGAGGGCCGTAAATGTTTTGCCTAGACCAACGCTATCTGCAAGAATGCACCCATTGTATGTTTCAAGCTTGTTAATGAGCGCCAACACCGCGTCCTTCTGGAAGGAATAGAGCATATTCCAGATTTTACTTTCCTTGAAGCCTGTAGCTTCATTGGGCAACACATCTTCTGAAATATCTTCCAAGAACTCGTTGAAGATATTATAAATCGCTACGAAGTAGATAAACTCCGGTGAATTCTCGGCGTAAGCGGCCGTAATGCCATCAATGACCTGCCCTGTTACGTCTTGCAGCAGACTAGGATTCTTCCAAATCTGCTCAAACATCTGCATGTATTGATCTGATACAGGAGCATACATTTTCGTGACCGGATTGATAATATTGTTACCGCGTTCACACCCTAGATCAGCTGTTGTAAAACCATTGATAGGCATGTATGTAACAGAATTCGAGCCGGAAATAGTCATAAAACTGCTAATATTTCCACCCGTCACATTCGAGCGAAATTGTACTTTTTCACGAATCCAATCGGCACATTCACGAGCGATCGCTTTTTGAGTCAACTCATTGCGCAGTTTGACTTCGAACTCGGTACCGTAGAGCGAACGCTCGCGACCGAGGCGGGGGATATAGAATTCACGTTTTTCTTTAGGTGTTTTTTCGCGGATGAAAGCTGGTGAAGTAAAAATGAAACGCAACTCTTCTACGTTGTCAAGCTGCTCTTTGAGCACCTGATAAGCATAGATCGAAAAACAGGCTGCCGCAACAGACAACCTATCTCCTTTCCTAATAGTTACAATCAAATCATCTTTGACGGTTTTACTAACATTGTCAAGCATCTCCGGCATCATCATGTCATTTTGTCCATTCTGATTCTTTTAATTTATTCTTAAACGATTCCCTCGCCGACCCATTGACCAACTTCTGACATTAAGCGCTTATAACGCTAGCCATTTCGACTAAGGAGAGCTCCGCTTCTTTCATGATGATTTGTACACTATTCTCACTGCATACTTGAGCGAGCGACGATATCCGCAAGATCTGTCATCTCAAAGACATGCTCTTTAAGATTTCCTGATCCATGTGTGAACGCTCCTACTTTTCAATAATGAACGAATAATATCAATTGCAAATAACTTGTATCTGACTCATCTTACAATACTTCAGGACGAACTATTTTGAATGAGGGAGTTATTTATGCGGTTGATCGTTCTCTTCATTCATGGTTCATACTTGTTTTAACCAATACAAAGCATAATTAATATTATGTTTTGGCACTCAAAAGAGGATCAATTCCACAGAAGTTAAAGGAAAACGATTTTCCACCAAGTGACTATCAAATGTCTTTTATTAGAAGTCGGGCACACCTAAAGCTATGACGTTCCTTGAAGGACTGTGCTCCAAAAGGCAGGCTATTGCAGGCTTCTAATCGATTCTCAACCCAAAAAGCTATCCGGCACCAACCCCAACTTATTGATCGATTCGTGTGCCCTGGATAGCGCGTCATGCACTTCGTTTACCTCGTCTAGCTCCCAAGTCTTCAAAGTGTCGTGATCGATTACGCCCTTACTTTCCTTAATGATCTTTTCAATTTGGGCTTCGTCAGAAACCGCTACAATTGCCTGAACCGCAGCATTCTGCTGAGATTTTTTAAGATTTAAAACAAGGCTGTCTATCGACCCTTTTGTTTGCACCTCGAAAACATAGATCGCTTTCCCCATGTTGCCGATCTGCGCTTCCCAAACAACATCAACAACGGCACCAACTGCAACCTGAATTTCAGGTCTGCTTGTGAACCCTAACAGTCTTCCTATTTCTACCAACTTAACTTGAATCTCATCATGCAGCGATTGATTATTCTCGACTTGACCTGGGCGAGTTACTATTTTCGCCGGTTTGGGTTCTTGCTCAATTAACGGGAGAATCTCGTCCCACAATATATAGTCAACAGTCAAGAGATCAGCCTCGCTATTGAGGCCATTAGCCAGAAAGACCTTCAGGATCTCCTGGGAAAGGTTACAAACTCTCTTGTACTGCATTCCGGTGTACTGATGATTGTACTTTGGTAAACCTTCAACACCAAGATAGTTGAGGCATTTAACTGTTTGGCCATTGAAAATGGCGTATTTATCTGGATAGTAATGCGACAGTAATTCACTGATGGCAGCAGGACCTATTCCCTTCACTTCTTTCAGAAACCGATCCCAGCGAATAACAATATCCTCCGAGGAGAAGATTAATTCGACCAATTTATGTCGGATATTCTCAATTCCTCCGTTGTCCTTAAGAATGTTATCAATTGCGTATTGTTTATTCCCCCACATCAACATGGACCAAAGGTTGCCATGGTACTGATAGTATTCCTCTACGGACATCTGAAGGATTCGATCTTTACCAAAGCTTTGATAAAAAACCGACTTCTCTTTACGACTCTCCTCCTCTTGGGCGTGGACCGTAGGATTCTCTTTTCTGTGTTTGAGATAGCTTTTAATGACTTGAACGAGCAACTGATTATCCATGGCATACTCCTCATACGTCGCACCAGATATCTTATGTTAGTAGATTAGCAGGGATACGAATAATGAGCAATGACAGATGACGACTGGAAGCAGAATCCATGTCCCGCTGACGTTGTAGGTGTAAGACTACTGTCGCCCCACCCGCATCCCTGCCAGCTTCGCCCTGTACCCCTCAGCCTTATGAAGCAGCTTGGGTATGTCAAGCGTAAGATGTTCCCCATTCTCGTAGAGAATACGTCCCCTGACCATGGTCAGGCAGACATCCTTGGCAGTTGCGGAGTAGACCGCCGTTGAAAGAGGGTCATATGTGGGCATCAGTGAGAGGGTATTGAGGTCAAGTAGGATCAGGTCTGCGTAGAAGTTTTCTTTGATGGAGCCGGTTTCCTGGTCTCTGCCTTGAGCTTTGGCGCCGTTAATGGTTGCGGCCTTGAAGGCGTCTTGGGCGGTAAGGGAAGAGGAATCTCTTGTTATGCCTTTTTGGAGGAGGGGCATGAGTTTGAGTTCTTCAAAGAGATTGAGCGAATTATTGGAGCATGCGCTGTCGCTTCCCAGGGAGACATTTACATTGGCTTTCAGTAATTGATTTACTGGAGCGATCCCGCTCGCCAGCTTGAGATTGGATACGGGGTTGTGGGATACATTGATCTTCTTGTTGGCCAGGATTTCAATATCCTGGTCCGTTACCTGGACACAGTGGGCCGCGGTTACAGGGAGGTCGAATACACCTGCCTGGTTGAAGAAGGAAGCGGGGGTATAGCCATGCCTTTGGATGCAGTCCTGATGCTCCTTGGCTGTTTCTGACATGTGGAGCTGGATGCGCATTCCTTGCTTTGATGCATAGTCGGCAATCTCTTGGCAGAGGGAAGCGGTGGACGTGTATTCAGCGTGGATTCCCATGTCCATCCGGATGCGTCCATTGTCTGCCATGTGGTATTCCGATGCCCGTTCAATCTCCTGGAAGGCGGGGTCTTTCTTGAATGTGTGTTTTGCGTCTGATGGCTCGCAAAAGGCGCTGTTGCAAAGGGAGGCGTTGATGCCCGATTCAAAGGCAGCCCGCATGGCCTGGGTTAATTGCATGTCCATGTCGGAGACGGACGTGATACCGGAGGCCAGCATCTCGGCGATCCCCAGTTGTGCTGCTGTATAGGCCATGGCGTCGTCGGTTGCAGCTTCGGCAGGAGCTATGTATTTAAGCCATTCAAGCAGGGTGAAGTCGTCGGCGTAGCCGCGAAGGAGCGTCATGCAGAGATGGGCATGGGTATTGACCAGGCCGGGCATGAGAAGCTTATTGGAGGCATCGATCAGGCGCCTGGTTTGGGGGAGATCTGTGGCTTCCTTGTCCGTAATGCTTACAATACGGCCATTTTTGATTCCAACATTGGCCGAGGGAAGAATTAATAGGTCCTTGCCTTGGAAGGTGATGACGGTCGCGTCCTTGAAGAGAAAATCCAGCATGTTTGCACCTGCTTTAGGGAGCCTGGGTCAGAAAGTCCAGGATGAAGCTTGAAAAATGCGGGCGGGCCTCTTCCACCTTATCCAGAACCTCCTGCTCGGATAAGGGATTCGGTGACATACCGGCTGCCATGTTGGCGATCAGGGAAATACCCAGGATCTTCATGCCGGCGTGGTGAGCCGCGATACATTCGGGAACAGTGGACATACCGACGGCGTCGGCGCCCTGGCTGCGGAAAGAGCGGATCTCCGCCGGGGTTTCAAACTGGGGGCCGTGGTAGTAGCAGTAGACGCCCTCTCTCAGGATATGGTTGTTGGTCTCAGCAATCCTTCTGGCTGCTTCCTGATAGGCTTTGGTAAAGACATCGCCCATGTCACAGAAGCGCTCGCCAAATTCATTGCGATTGGGGCCGGTCAGAGGCGTCTCCTGCTTGGGATTGATGAAGTCCGTCAGCATGAGGAGCTCACCCGGGGCGTAGTGTGGGTTGATACAGCCGCAAACATTGGTGACGATCATGCTGTGGGCGCCAAGGAGTTTGGCAACCCGGACAGGGAAAGCAATCTGTTCCTGGGAGTAGCCCTCATAGGCATGGAGTCTGCCCTGCATGATGACCACTTTGCGATCGCAGAGGGTTCCAAGAACCAGCCTGCCCGCGTGGCCCGGAGCCGTTGATTGGGCGAAGCCCGGGATATTGGAATAAGGAATCGAAATGGCACCCGCCATCTGATCGGTCAGAAAACCCAGGCCGGAGCCCAGGATCAGGAGATAGTCAGGTGAGAAGCCGGGTGTCTGTTCCTGGATCGTTCGTGCGGCTTTTAAGTAATCTTCGTATTGAACCATAAGTTCCTGTCCTTGTTCTAGCTGTTAAGGCTTTCTATAGCCTGCTCAAAATCCCGGATGATATCAGCGACATTTTCACATCCGACAGAAACCCGCAGCATGCCGTCAAGGATACCCATCTTCAACCTCAGTTCGGGCGGAATCTTGCCGTGGGTCATGTTGGCCGGGGTTTCCACCATGGTGTGAAGGTCTCCCAGGCTGGCGCAGTAGCTACCGATTTGCAGATTTTCCGCTACCTTTCTGGCTGCCTCGATGCCGCCTTCCAGTGAAACGGAAACCATGCCGCCAAAACCGCGCTTGAAAAGGCGCTTAGCCAGCTCGTGGTCGGGGTGGCTGGGAAGACCCGGGTAGTCAACCCGGAGGACCCGGGGGTGCTTCTCAAGGGTTCTGGCAAACTCCAGGGCGTTCTCACTATGTCTTTGCATGCGTAGGGGCAGGGTTTTTGCGCCCCGCAGGGCAAGATAGCAGTTGAAGGGGGAAGGTACAGCGCCAAGATTCTGGTAGACATTGTAGTGAACCGTTTCAATCAGCTGGGCAGAGCCGACAATGACACCCCCCAACTGGTCGCCGTGGCCGCCGATATACTTGGTGGTGCTGTGAACCACCAGATCCGTACCATAGGCCAGGGGATTGAAGAGGTAAGGGCTCATGAAGGTATTGTCGACAATGGTTAGGATACCCCGTTCCCGGGCCCAGGAGGTCAGGAGTTCGATGTCCGGAACCTGCAGGATGGGATTGGACAGGGATTCGAAATAGAGGATTTTGGTATTGGGCTGGACCGACCGGTCCAGGGATTCAAGGTCCAGGTTTTCCAGAAGAGAGCATTGAATACCCATGCGTTTGAAAATCTTTTGGGTCGCGTAGTAGGTGCCCCCATAGACCGTCCGCGCGAAGAGTATGTGGTCACCTGAGCCGGCAAGAGCAAGGACAGCATTGGTAATGGCTGCCATGCCGGAGGCTGTGGCAAGCGCTGCCTCTCCCCCTTCCAGGGCGGCAAGCTTGGCTTCCAGCTGATCCTGGGTGGGGTTGGCTGTGCGGGAATAGGTGTACATGTCCTCATCGCCCGCCAGATAGCGGTCCAGCTTATCTCCTTTGAAAACATAGGTGGCGGAGAGATGAAGCGGCGGCAGGAGTGCGTCTGTCGATTCATCCGGTTCCTGCCCGGCGTGAATGGCCAGGGTTTCGATAGCGTATTTGTCTTCCATTGGATTACCTCCCGGATAGAATGCGGTCACCTGGCTTCATCAGCCTTGAGGGCGGACACCTGCTGACCATAGCTTGCGAATTTAGCGATGCTGGCTTTGAACAAGTCATCCTCGATCAATTTACCGCCGCCGACACAGAGCGTCTTGTAATAGATTTCGGCCACAAACTCGATCTCCTCCGCCACGTTAAAGGCCGAAGGAAGATCCCTGCCAACCGCCAGGAGACCGTGGTTGCCAAGCAGGACCGCATTACGGTCACCCATGACATCGACAGCCAGGCGGGCGAGCTCGGCTGTTCCAAAGACCTCATAGGGCGTAACCGGTACGTCTTCACCCGCAAAGCCGATCAGATAGTGGATGGGTTGGAGCGGCAGACCCAGGCAGGCCATCACCGTCGCGTATGTCGAATGGCTGTGTACTACTGACCCCACATCCAAACGCCTGCGGTAACACTCCAGATGCAGATCCAGTTCAGAGCTGGGAAGCAAATCCCCGTCAATCCGTTTGCCATCCAGATCCACCACGCAGACATCACTGGCTGTCATGATGGAATAAGGGACACCTGACGGTGTAATAGCGACCAGGGAGCGATCCTCATTGATGGCACTGATGTTTCCCCCTGTCCCCCGTGTGAGCGACTGGGAAACCAGAAGGCGTGAGTGTTCGACAACCAGATGCCGTAAAGTTTCAATCAACATAGTTCCTCTTCTCTGCGCGGACTGTCCGATGTCAGTCCTGAAAAAGTCTGGCGATGCTTGCCTGATAAGGCGGATATAAAATGCCCCTCTCCGTTACGATGGCAGTAACCAACTCATCGCCATCCGTTACATCAAAAGCGGGGTTATAAACCTTAACCTGTTCGGGAGCGGTCCGGACACCAAAGCCTTGCGTGATCTCCTCAGCTCCCCTCTCTTCAATCACGATATCCGCCCCCCTTTTAGTTTCCAGGTCAATGGTGGAAAGAGGCGCGGCAACATAAAAGGGAATCCCGTGGTATTTGGCGCACAAGGCAACCCCATAAGTGCCAATCTTGTTGGCGACGTCCCCATTGGCTGTCACCCGGTCACAGCCCACGACGACCGCCTGGATTTTGCCCTCCTGCATGACCCGGGCGGCCATGCTGTCACAGATCAAAGTGACGTCAATACCGGCTTCCATCAATTCCCAGGCCGTAAGGCGCGCTCCTTGGAGCAAGGGCCTTGTTTCGTCCGCATAGACCTTGAAATCGATCCCCCGCTCTTTGCCCAGAAGAAGGGGGGCGAGGGCAGTTCCATATTGGACGGTCGCGATTCCTCCTGCATTGCAGTGGGTCAGAACGCCAGAACCTGGTTCCAGCAAAGTGAGAAGGTTCTCTCCAATAGCACGGCAGGCTTCCAGCTCCCTCAGGCTGATGGCATCCGCCTCCGCCACCAGCGCGTCACGGATGATAGCGACCGGTTTTGTTTGAATTGGAAGGTAGGCAGCCTTCATGCGATCGAGCGCGTAAAAGAGGTTAACCGCGGTCGGCCGCGACGCGGCCAGAAGGGCAAAGGCATTGGAGAAGTACCCTTCAAACTCATCTGGTGTACATTCAGGACATAAATCCGCTGCCAGACACAGGCCATAGGCCGCTGCGATGCCGATCGCCGGCGCTCCCCTGACCGTCAGGGTGCGGATGGCTTCGGCCATTTCCTGCGGGCTTTGGATGTCAAGGTATAATTCTTCCAGGGGAAGTCGACGTTGGTCCAGAAGTCTCACTGTGCCGGCGGTATAGCTGATGTTTTTGACCATTGCGCCCTCTTTTATTTGTGAGGATAACTTACAGAAGTTGTTGACCGATGTGGAAGTTATCCTTGATAACTGATATAATACCACAGAATTAGTGTGTTGTTTTGGATTTACCATCGAATGGGAGGCAAATATGCTCTCGGTAGACAGACGCAACCGTATCCTGGAACTGATCCGCGAAAGCGGCAGTGTTTCAGTGACCATGCTGAGCGAACTCTTCAAGGTCAGCGGCGAAACCATCCGCCGCGATCTCCAGAGAATGGAAAACCAGGGACTCCTTAAACGCGCCTATGGCGGGGCTTATCTGGGTGATGTCGTCCGCCAGGATGTTCACATCGAAATACGGCGCAATACCTACCGGGAAGGCAAGCACCGGATCGGCTGTACCTGTGCGGAACTGATCAACAGCGGTGATACCATCATGCTGGACTGCAGCTCCACCGCCCTGCGGATCGCGTCAGAAATCAAACAGAAAAGCAACATCATCGTCATCACCAATTCACTTGACATCCTGATCGAACTGTCGGACGCTCCCAACATCCATGTCATCTCCTGCGGCGGGGACCTGAATCCCCTCTCACTCTCCTTTGTGGGGATGACCGCCATCGAAAACCTTGAGAAATTCAACGTCGATAAAGCCTTTGTCTCATGCACCGGGGTCAGCATCAAGGAAGGGATCACGGACGCCAACGAGATGCAGGCCTATATCCGCAAACGGATGCTTGACAGCGCCCAGAAACGGATCCTGATCGCTGACTATACCAAATTCGGCAAAGTGACGCTGACCAAGTTTGCCGATCTTGAAGATGTCCACATGATTGTCACCGACCAGATCCTGCCGGATGAGTGGATGACTCTTCTGGAAAACAAGCAGATTGAACTCTGTTATCCCGAGAGGCAAGAGCCTTTGGCAGAATGCGATGAAGACGACGACCAGTAATTGGTCTGTTTAAATCCCTGAAAACAAAGATCTCCAATAGGCAACCCCCGGAACCTCAGGCTCCGGGGGTTTTCCCCTTTGAAGGATATCTTATTTTCTTACTTGTAGGCTGCAGCGTTGGCGGCAACAGTTGCATCCAGATCAGCCAGAGTCGGCGGGATCACAATCTTACCCGCGACGACCATGGCCTCGATCTCGGAGATCTTGGCTACGATATCGGCCGACATGGGGACATTGGAGTCTTCTGTCGTATAGCCGACGCCCTGTTGGGCAAGACCTGCCTGTAGCAGACCGGCCTCCAGGGTTCCCGCAATACCATGCTCGATGCAGTAGTAGGCCAGGTTGCCATAGAAGAAAAGGCCGGAGGCAATGGTCAGATCAGGCGCCAATGAGTTCTGGTTTTCACCTGCTCCAACAACATAGAAGTCTTTTTCCAGAGCAGCGCTGAAAACACCCAGCCCTGAACCGCCCGCGTAGGGGAAAATCACATCGCTTCCTTCTTGATGAAGGGTAAGCGCAACACCCTTGCCAGCGGACGAGTCAGACCAGCTGCCGGAGAATTTGACTTTGATCTCCGCATCCGGATTGACCAGTTTGGCTCCAGCCGCGAAGGGGGCCGTGCAACGGTCGTCCATGGCGGGGCCTTCCATGCCGCCGACAATGCCGATCACGTTGCTCTCTGTATAGAGTCCCGCGATCACACCGCACATGAAGCACATTTCAGGAGCCGCGATTTTGACGGAAGTCACGTTGGGAAGATCAGCAATGGACGAATCGATGAAAACAAAGAGCTGATCAGGGAATTCCTCAGCAGCAAGTCTGCCGTACTCTTCGGCCTCAAGACCGACTCCGCAGATCAGGTCGTATTCTCCGCTCTTGGCCAGCTGGATAAAATGCCCCTGGACTTCGGCGATTTCAGACGGCTCCACGACCTGGATATCAACGCCCAGTTCTTCCTGCGCGCGTATGAAACCGGAGTAGATGCTGTCGTTGTATGAGCCATCCCCCAGCCCACCCATGGCTGTAATCAAAGCAGCTTTATATGGTTTGGTTGTTTCAGGCGGTTTTGTGGATCCGGAGGGGTCGGCTGAACCCGAAGGTTCGGTGGCACTCCCCGTTGGATCCCCGGTCTCGGATTTGACACATCCTGCCACCAAGGTGACCAGCATCATAATCGCAATCAACAGGGCGATTGACTTTCTCATTTCATTTCTCCTTACTCTTGGCATGACAGCTTGGCTGTTCACGGTTTATATAAAAACCCCCTGGGTTTTTATAGCTGCAATTCACTCCCTGCCTCAAGGTCAGAATTGATTCTCCGTCAGGGCCGAGGTATCCCGCTTGGAGAAAAGCAGGACCACCAGGGTCAGGACATAGGGGATCATCTGAATGAGCTGGTTGGGAATAATGTTCCCCTGCAGGAAATACTGCAGGGTCTGGGCAAACCCGAAAAGCAGCCCTCCCAAAAGGCAGCCGATCGGGTTATTGGCTCCAAAGATGGCGACCGCCATACCGATAAAACCTTTGCCGGCGACCATGTCCCGGCTGAACATGTTGATATCGCAGATAGACAGGTAAGCGCCGCCCAGAGCCGTGAAGAAGCCGCTGATCAGGACAGCGGAATATTGAATACGTGTGACCTTGATACCGACCGAGCGGGCTGCGACAGGATTCTCCCCCGACACATCCATGCGGAGGCCATAGACTGTTTTGTAAAAGACAATGTAGACGACAACCAGAGAAATGACCAGCATGATCAGGAGAGGAGAGATCTGTCCGAATACAGCGCCGATAACCGGGATATCCTTAAGGGCCTCGATGCGGATCACCTTAATGTTCTGGACCGGTGCGGATTTACCCTTGGCGCCCCA